>JAJRWK010000023.1 GCA_024276795.1 archaeon
AACTAGACCGAATGGTGAAACCATCATTTTCGAACAAGGAGTTGGTATCTGTTACTTCAACTAGCTCATGACAAGAGGTGAACGAATGGATCAGATCACACTTCCAACCTCTCTCCCGATTTCTGAGGATCTAGTAAGGGAAAAATTCCTGTTGAAAAGCAAGGAACCAGCTATTGTAATTGATAATGGAAAGCAACGAGAATTACTAGAAAACTGGATCAACGCCGGACTTGATATTCACTTATCGACCATTGTATGTGTTGACGAACAAGACCGATTTGACCTTCTATACTATTTCATGAATCGGTACTCTTATGAGACCCTTGTCCTAGTCGTTCAGATTCCGAAGGACAACCCAATGACCCCTTCTATCACTGACCTTCTCGATAGTCGCTACTATGAGGGAGAAATCCGAGAAATGTTCGGGGTTATTTTTGAAGGAAACGACATCGACAACGTCTTTCTGCCAGAAGATTGGCAAGAGGGACATCCTCTAAGAAAGGACTGGGTCAAACCCAGCTCCGAAACGACGGGAGGAATTAAGAAATGAATCATGAAGATAAACCTTCCACCCAAATCAATGTGGGTCCTCAACACCCGGCTCTCAAAGAACCAGAAACATTCAGAATCGTAGTTGAAGGGGAAAAAGTTGTCCAAGCCACCCCGATTCTTGGACACACTCATCGAGGCATAGAAAAACTCGCTGAGTCAAGAGACTACAACAAGCTCCTTTACTTAGCAGAAAGAATTTGTGGGATTTGTAGTTTTGCCCATCAAGCAAATTACGCAAAAGGAGTCGAAATCATAGCGGACCTTAGCGTTCCCCCCCGGGCTCAGTATTTGCGAGTCATCGTGGCCGAACTTGAACGGCTTCACTCACATCTGCTCTGGGTCGGCGTTTTAGCTCACGAAATAGGCTTTGACACCTTCTATCTACTTGTGTGGAAAGATCGCGAATTGGTAATGGATTTGCTTGAAACGCTGACTGGAAACCGCGTTAATTACGGAATGAACCGAATTGGTGGCGTCAGATCAGATTTGACTCCTGAAATTCGACAAAGGTTCAAAGAAGTGTTGCCTAAACTCCGTGAACGCCTAGACAGAATCAAAGAAGTTGCCATTAACGACCCTACTATGAAAGCAAGGTGTAAAGGTGTGGGCGTCATTTCGAAAAGACTCGCACAGGAAACCTGTGTAACTGGCCCCACTGCAAGGGCATCAAGCATCAACTGGGATCTAAGAAGAGACGCCCCCTATTTTGCCTATGAAGACTTTTCTTTCAAGGTTCCGACAAGCGACAAAGGAGATGTCCATAGCAAGGTTGTCCTAAGGATTGAAGAGCTCTATGAGTCAATCTCAATAATTGAACAAGCCTTAGATACCATCCCTGAAGGTGAGATTTTCGCAAAACCACCGTCAAGACTAAGTGGTAGGGCCATTTCCAGATTGGAAGCACCAAGAGGTGAGAACTTCCATTATTTGGATTTTAGGGAATCAAAAACACCTTATCGGATGAGAGTAAGAGCCCCAACCTACGCAAACCTTGCATCATCAGTTCGCGCTCTTGTAGGACACCACATTGCAGATGTTCCCGTTATTGTAGCCGCAAACGATCCTTGCTTTTCTTGTACCGACAGAACCCTTGTGATCAACCTCGACACAGGTGAACAAAAGATGCTTACCAAGAAAGAGCTTAGAAACATTGGAATCAAGATCTATAAGGAGGGATTGCTGTGAGTTTTGCCCCTGATTTCCTTCTCTTTGTTCTTGAAGGCCTCCTTTTCCCAGGAGTAGTTACATTAATCTTTTTTGCATTTCTCTTCGAATGGGCATATCGCAAATTCCTCGCACGCTTTCAAGCACGACGAGGACCCATGCTTGCCGGTCCCAGCGGGATTTTGCAACCCTTTGCAGATTTTATCAAAACGGCGAGCAAAGAAGAGATAGTCCCCGACGCTGCTCACAAGGCAATTTTCAAGACGCTTCCACTCCTTGCTCCTTTACCCGTTCTTCTCGGCCTATTCTTAATACCTGTTAGCAGCTTGGCAGGACTCGTCAATTCCCCAGGAGATCTTTACCTCCTCATTTTCTTGTTGAGCTTATTTGCGGCCATTCAAATCACCCTCGGATGGGCGAGCGGGAATCGCTTTGCTTTGATTGGAGCAAGTCGTTCCGGTCTACAACTCGTCTCTTTTGGCATTCCTCTTGTTTTTGCAGCCATTATCCCTGCAATGAGAGCAGAGAGCTTTTCACTGGAAAAAATTGTTCTTTCACAGACAGGATATACCGGCTATGTTCCAAACTGGAATATTTTTCATGTCTCCGGGATCATTGCTTTCCTCATTTTCCTCATCTGCTCCCTAGCTGAGCTCGAAAAAGTACCCTTTGACACTCCAGAAGCCGAAACTGAAATCGCCGGGGGCTGGACATTAGAATATTCTGGCCGAGCTTACGCTTTCATTATCCTCTCCGAACAATTGAAAGAAGTATTCATGATCGGGCTTGCCGTAACTTTGTTTCTGGGCGGTCCATTCGGTCCTACTTTTGGCCTCCCATCGGTTTACCACGCTATTCTCTTCACATTATATTTCCTTGTGAAATCACTCGTCGTTGTCTTTCTTCTCTCCCTATTCTCTGCAACAATGGCTCGGTTAAAAGTAAGTCAGATTCTTGAAGGTACGTGGTCACTCCTTGCACCAATTGCAGTATTGACCGTTGGATTATTGATTATCATTGGGTGAAAAGAATGGCTTTGGCAATAATTGAGCTTTTGAAAAACTTGTTAAAAAAACCCGTAACTGTAAATTATCCATTTGAAACAGAGGGACTCAGCCTTCCCTCCAGATATCGCGGTCTCCACGTTGTGGATCAAGAAAAATGCATTGGTTGTAGCAGGTGCGCCAGAGAATGCCCAGCATTCGTAATCACAATGGTACCGCTTACTCCCAAAGAGCTAGCAAAAAGGACGGATAAGAAAAAAAGAAAACCCGTTTTTGACCTCTCGGCATGTATCTTTTGTGGCGTTTGCGAAGATGTTTGCCCTGTGGACTGCATTGACCTAACAAATAAGATTCCTCTCCCGGAAGAAGACACAGCTAAATTGGTGGTGGATTAACAAATGATTGACTTTTCCAACCTATCAACCGAACCATTTGAAATCGCTCTCCTTCTGATCATGCTGGTTTGTCTCCTTGCCACTATTCGGCTAAAAGAACTCTACCAGCAGGCAGTTGCCTTCGTGGTCTACATGATTTCTCTCTCCGGAATATACTGGATCTTGAATGCCCCAATACTCTCAGCATTTCAACTAACCATTTACGCTGGGACAACCAGTGTCATTCTCTTTGCTGCACTTAGCATCTTCCGAGAAGAGGAGACTAAAAAGGAGGCAGAGGAGGTCCAACTATGACGACCATTCGCGCGATATTAGGCACCCTTATTCCGCTTCTCTTTGGAATAATCATGATCTTTCCTTTACTCATAAAGGACATGGCCTATTTGAAGAACACTTCTATCATTGAAAACATTCCTGCAGAAGTAAGCGAAACTCTCTGGTTTTTCAGATCTCCAGAGATCTATTTTCATGCGTTTTTCCTTGCCACTAGCATCATCGCAAGCCTAGTGGCGTTGCGAAAACCCCCCGAATATGTACAAGAAGAAGATAAATTCAAGCCCATTCCAGAACACGTGCTCAAGCACTTGCAAAAAGGAGGAGAGATATAATGCTAAGTCCGGTAATCTACCACGTTGTAGTACTTCTAATTTTTGTCATTGGCCTCGTTGCAATTATCAATTCAAAAAATCTGGTGCAAATCATTCTTATCATTGAAATGATGCTTGCTGGAAGCAATCTTATCCTATTGCAAGCTGCCACTCGAAATGGTAATGATCCACTTGGCCATTCTGCGGTCATTATTTCCACTGTTATCGGAGCTGGTCTAACGGCCTTCCTCCTAGCAATAAGCATCAAGGTCTACCGAGAAACTGGTACTCTTGATATCAATAAGATTCGATCATTAAGGGGGTAACAAAATGAGTTCCGTAGATTATGTCCTAATTCCTCCCCTCATCAGTGCCGTGTTCAGTGGGGTCTTAGTCTTTTTCCCCATATCAAGAAAGACAAAAACGCTTTTCTCTTGGCTAATTGGATCGCTTGCCAGCCTGTTGTCTGCAACACTGGCTATTGCTCTCCTACCCCTTGCAAGAATGGGTAGAGTACAAGGATCGGCGCTAGGAGTCTGGCTAGAACTCGGTCCCTTAAAGGCTGAAGCTACGTATTATCTTGATGCTTGGTCAATCATGCTGGCAATCTCATCCTCGGTTCTCACATTTCTCATCGTTGTCTTCTCCTGGTATTACATTGGGGAAACCCGTCACGCTCCCAGATACTACTCTCTTGTTTCCTTCTTTCTCTTTGGAATGCTTCTTCTAGTGCTCTCCGATTCTCTTCTCTTAACCTTCCTCGGGTGGGAAATAACAAGTCTATGCTCGTGGGGACTCATTAGCTTTTACTATTACTTGCCGGGAAAGAATGGCGTCAAAGCGGGGCTCTCAGGCCAAAAAGCTATTGTGACAACTGGGATCGCCGATATTGGCTTTGTGGTCGCTCTATTTGCGCTCTCTATTCAATCAGCTCCTACGTTCTCAATTTTCGCGCTCACCAAGTCAACCGTCTGCCCAGTTATTGGCACGGGCCTGCTTCTCGCAGCAGCTGGTAAGTCCGCCCAGTTCCCCCTCCATATCTGGATTTCAAGTACTGACCGAGTTGATATTGATGCCATGCAAGGTCCAACAACTGTTTCCGCACTTATTCACGCCGCAACCATGGTAAATGCCGGCGTCTATCTTGTTGGTCGCTTGATATTGATGTCTCCTCCTGAATTTGTCACGATTGCTGTTCTATATCTTGGTGCGGTAACTTCGCTCTATGCTGGCCTCTGTGCTCTGGGAACCCAGGATATCAAACGAGTGCTAGCGTATTCAACCATTAGCCAACTTGGCTACATGATCACTGCCCTGGCTGTCCCCGGCATCGGGCAATTTGCTTCCTTATGGCATTTGCTGAACCATGCCATGTTCAAAGCCCTTCTCTTCTTAACAGCAGCTGTCCTGATTCACTCCACTCATGCAAGAAAATTTGATGACTTGAGAGGGGTTATGAATCAGTCAAAGTTAGTCCTTGTATCTCTAAGCATCGGTTTTCTATCCCTTTCTGGTATTCCACCATTTTCTGGTTTCTTCAGCAAGGATCTCATTATTGAGACATTATGGGAGCATGGCGAAACATATCAAATTGGAGCTGTCCTTCTTATGATCAGTGCCTTGCTCACAGCTACTTATTCCGCTCGAGCGTTTCGCCTACTGTGGGGACCACCCGAAAATTCAAACCCTATCTCCTTTAACTTCTCATCAAAAATCTCGATCGTGGCTCTTGCCTTTCTGGCAACGTTCTCAACACTCCTTTATTACCCACTTGCCTCATGGTTTGACGAGACTGGTCAAGAAACACCACATTCCTTGCTCTCGCTCGGTAGCGCATCACTTGTAACGCTAGCGCTCGTAATTCTAGGCTTAGGGCTCGGTTACTTTTCTTCTGAAATTGCACAATTCCTGCCTCAAATAACGAAGAATCTTATTCAAGAAGGCTTATATGTTGACTACATACTATCGCATCTTTTCTCATCTACTGCGGAAAGGAGCGGCAATCTTGCCTCGAGAGTGCAAACCGGCGCTTTCTACTGGAACATGATCCAGTTCACGATGGTAGCCGGAATCATCGGAGCAGTTGCCTATGCTCTGCAAATCGGAGGTCTGTAAAATGCTAGTAAACTTAGGAACCCCGTTTATCCCCCCTCCCATTATCTTTGCAATGGCTAGTCTTTGGCTCTTGCCAATTGCTCGCTGGATTGAAGCTCGCCTAGAATACTGGTTCATAAAGGCCTACCTCAGCATCGCATGGATACTAGTCGTGATTGCAAGTATTTTATGGGAACTGTACTGGGTGAGAAAAACAGGACCAAAACACTTCCATCCCGTGCCCGGTGTTGACTATCGAAGAATCGACCTAATCGAGACAACTAGCACTCTCTTAATCGCTCTCGTCATTTCGCTAATCTTTTTCGGAGTAATGCTCTATTCTCTCAAGTACCTCTTATGGGAAACTCTGCTGGAAGACGAGGGGACATACAAACTCTATTACTACTTTCTGCTTTATTCGAGCCTCATCGGTGCTTTCATCGTTCTTTTTACAAACGACGCGTTTACTCTGTTCGTCGGATGGGAATTCATGGTATTACCCGGTTATGCGTTGATTTCAGTAAGACCGAGGGCTAAGGCCACAGAAGCAGCTGCGAAATATGCGTTACAAAGTAGCATCGGATCAATTTTACTTCTCTACGGAATCGCCACGCTATACGAAATTACGGGGACCTTCAACCTCTCGAACATGGCTTTGATCTTATCCCAACAAGAATCATTGCGCAACAACGTAACAACATGGCAAGCGATGGTTTTCATCTTCATAGGCATCGGTGTAACCGCCGGTTTCATTGGGATGCAAACCTGGATTCCCGATGCATATGGAGAAGCCCCCAGTTCAGTCGGCGCGTTCATATCGGGGACATTTGCGATAGCTGCAATTGTTGCCCTTGAAAAACTCATTCTCAATGTTTTCAACCCAGACATTTACAACTATGCTCCTCTTCTCTTATGGGGTGGAGTCCTGACGATGACGATCGGTAACCTAGGAGCTATAAATCAGCAAGATATACGTCGCTTTCTGGGGTATTCATCAATTGCTCAAAGAGGTTACCTCTTGTTCGGGCTCGGGGTCGTTGCAACCAATTATCAAAACGCAAGCGCCATACTCAAAGCCGTTTACGCACAAGCAATTGCTTACGCCATTTTGGAGGGAACACTCTTCTTGGCTGTTGGCAACCTTCTTTATCTGTACTTCCCCATATTACGAACTAGAGACGCCAAGATCTTACGCGGCAGCGCAAAGTCTCATTCCCTCACTTCTTTTGCCATAGCAATCTGCTCGCTGGGACTTGCAGGCATTCCGCCGACTGTGGGCTTTGTCTCAAAACTGTCTCTTGTTATTGTTGGTGGCTTTTCTAGTATTTCTCCCATAGCCTTCTTTCTATTCATTACGAACTCTGCTCTCTCTATTTATTACTACTCGAGATATATTCAACTCCTCGTTTTCAACACTCCCTCGCCAGAAATAAAAGAAATAGAAGCCAAAGCACCCCTTCTTATGAATATTTCAATCTTTGTCCTCCTCTCACTCTCTCTAGTAATGAGTTTTAAACCAACAGTATGGATGAATCTATTGTAAATTCATCTAAGGTCGGTGATAACTTTGAGCACTCCACGGTTTAAAGACTATTCCTCGAACAAAATGCTTGAAATTCTAAAATCCAGAAAAGTCGCCCAGAAAATCTTGGCTTCCATTAATGCCTCCTTTGCCTCTCTTGGAAAACCCGTGAAAATCATGCATGTTTGCGGCACTCACGAAGCAACGGTCGCTCGCTCTGGCATCCGTTCTCTGCTCCCCCGTGAATTGGAAGTTATCTCCGGCCCAGGATGCCCCGTTTGTGTCTGTCCTGCAGAACACATAGCAACAGCAATTGAACTGGCAAGAAAAGGTCACATTATTGTCACATTTGGAGACATGTTCAAAGTACCCGACGCAACTCTCACTACTCTTGCTCTAGCAAAAGCTCAAGGAAACGATATCCGGTTAGTCTATTCTGTTAGAGACGCCGTAAGAATCGCTGAGGAGAATCCCTCAAGAGCAATTGTCTGGCTGGGAATAGGCTTTGAGACAACCGCCCCTATGACTGCCGACGTACTCCTAAAAGCCCCCCCCTCAAACTTCCACGTACTATCTGATTTTCGTCTTGTCCCCCCTGCCATGGACTTGCTCGCGAAAGACCCCGACTTTGAACTAGACGCCTTTGTTCTCCCCGGACATGTCTCAACGATCATTGGGACCGACCCGTACGAGATTTTTCCCAAGAAATACGGCTTACCATGCGTCGTAGGTGGTTTTGAACCAATAGATTTCCTCATAGCCATTGATCGAATACTAAAACAACTGCTAAACGAAGAAGCATTCGTCGAAAACGCATATCCAAGAGTAGTCCGGCCGGAAGGCAATATCAAGGCTCTTAATGCAATGAACAAGGTTTTTCGAGTCGTAGACGCTAAATGGCGCGGCATCGGCATGATCCCGCGTTCTGGCCTAGAACTTTCTCCAAGATTTCAACAATACGACGCTAAGAAACTCTTGGATCATCCAATCAATATTGAACAAGACCTGGCAAAAGGTTGCCAGTGCGGAAAAGTAATCCTTGGAAAAACAAAGCCAGAAGAATGTCCTCACTTTCTAAGACGATGTACTCCAGAGACACCAATTGGCCCCTGTATGGTTAGCGACGAAGGCACATGCCGAATTCATGCCAAGTATCAACAAGCATGACTCTCCTCTCTCCTTTTCTCCCTCCCATCCACTCACTAAGCCACAACAAGTGACTAAGAAGCAAGCAAATTCAAATATACGACAAAGAAACTAACAAGGTTAAGAAGGATGAGTGATCCTTGTTCAAGCCATATAACACAATGCGTGTCCTTGCCATCCGTTGCTCCCGACGTTGGCTATATCTCCTTCTTTTAGAAAAACATTGGTGAATCGAATGCCCAGATGCTCAATTGAAGGTTGTGAAGGAGAAGGTTTCCCTTACAAGTGTAAGCTTTGCGGCAACAAGTACTGTGGTAAACATCGCTTGCCTGAATTCCACGACTGTCCCGGAATAATCTACTATCAGAGCCAAGAATATAAAAAATCCAAAGTCATGAGGTATGCCAAGAAAACAGGGACTCCTTCAACATATTCTGCTACCGAAGTCTTGCAAACCACTACGCCCACCTCCATTTTTGGCCCCTATTCCACTGGAAATCCCCAAAAGGATCTCCTCCTAGCGTTATTTCTAGGATGGGCTGCATTTGGAGGAATCTCACTCCTAGTGGATGTTGCAGCGAACGACATTTTCCTCCTCCCCTTCGCCGCTTTATTTCCGCTCATCCCTGCAGTATTTGTTGTACTTGGACGTGTTAATTTAGCAAAAAAAGGAACTTACCGCCTTGGCGGAAGCTTCGTACTCATAAATACCTTGTTTAGCATAATTCTCACCCTCATAACGAGCGTAGTACGAAATATTTTTCCACTTTTATGGGTGGGCCTTGGCTTCTTCCTCTACACTAGCATGCCTGTAAGCTCAAGCCGTAAAGGACGTTTAGTATTCGGATCAACAAGCTATGTCCTAGGAATTGCCTTCCTCATTAATGCTCTCTCGATTGTCTTCTTCAACATTTCCAGCCTTGTTCCAAGTGTATTTTCAACCCTGATCATGTATCTCGCTAACAGCTTCCAAAACGCAGTCATTCCAATTGCGGTTTATCCAATATTCTTTCTCTTCCCCGTAGCGTTTCCCGGGGGAGTAAGCGAAGTAAGGATTCTCCTGGAATGGGGGCTAAAATGGCTTCTTCTAGCATTTCTCCTTGTTATCGTGTCTATCTACCTCCTATATTATGATCTCACAATAATCACACTCCTATTATTGAGCACTGCCGCACTCGGCTACGCCTTTTACGAAACCTATCTCTCTTAACTTTCGCTCACCACTTTGAAGACGTGTCCTTCGGGTCTTTTCTTTTCCTCTTACCAAGAGAAACTCTCTTAGCTAAACTTGGAATCTATTAATTAGGTGAACCAATTGTCAGAAGACCCATGTCCTCCGCGATTTAACCCAGCGGACCTCAAGAAACCCGGAGCCCTTGATAAACTATCGATTAAGGACCTAGAAGAAATCATGCTTCATCCCAGTTACATTTTTCGCTATGCTGCCGGAAGAGCATTAGTGAGAAAAGGCTCACCTCCTGCTCAAGACGCTCTTATTCGAGTACTGACTGAAGACGTAAGAAACGAAGGGGACACTATTGAGCAGATTAGAACCATTGCGGGACTCCTCGAACCCCAACCCGCCCTCATAACAGCACTTGAAAACCTTCTCAACACTTCTGATTCGTGGCGAATAAAAGCTGCATTGCTTTACGCACTCTCGCTCCTGCAACCGGGCACGACTGTGAAAAACGTAACAACCCATTTTCTCAAAGCAGAAAAACCTCTAGAAATCCTTGAATTTGCAGATTTGTGGGGCGCAATTATCTCAAAAGAGGACTATATCCAGATTTCTGAGCAACTCATGAAAAATCATGACGAGTTCTCTCAAGAACTAAAGCTTGCGGCAGTAATTGTTAATGCATACAAGTATTCTGACGCAATTCCTCAAGAGATTCTCAATCTATTCGTTGAAACAAATTCATCTATGGTTCGTCTTTCTGCGCTCTCATTTCTCTCTAACCTAAGAATTAAACTAGCTCAAAAAGAAATTGAGGCAAGATTTCAGGAAGCAACGAATCAGTTGTTGGAAAACAAAGAAAAACCCGAGTACTATCTGAGGTTACTACGGGCTTATTTGCGCTTAAACCAAAATCCAACGATTCCTCTTATCGAAAAAGCTTTGCCCGCACTGCATCATCATTTTGAAACGTACTATTGGCTCCTATTGGGATACCATGGGACAAAGCCCGTCCTTGACTTCATCGAAACTTCTCTCAAATCATCATCCATTACCGCAGAAGAAAAGCCAAATGCGGAATTCGCAAAGAACCTCCTCCGTATCAAGCTGTTTAACGAAAGCCCTCCTGAACCCTCCGCAGATGTGGACTCCTTCCACATCAATGTCCAAACCGTAAGATTCAGCGAAATGAGTCCAGATCATCGCCAATCAGTGTTGGGAATCATCGATTCCCAGCTTTCCACCCTTTACGAACAGGATTTTCCAAAATATGACGAAAGCATAAAAGCACTCTGGGAAGTGGCAATACTCGACTATGACCCTCGACTCCGGGCCCAAGCCAGAGGGATTCTTTACCGACACAATCTTATCCATATCCCTTCAGGCATCTTTTAAGTACCGCCAGCTTTCCCCTTTTTCTCTTCTGCCTTTACCATGTTCCAGATCGCTACAGCCTCCTCCTTGGTTACCCTTTTCCCCTCCTCAACCCAAGGTTTTCTTCGGCGAACCTTATCAAGAGCGGCTTGAATTAATTGCTCAACGGGCTTAACTTCAAGATCGCGTTCTGCTATAATCATAGCCAAAAGAATGTCTCTGAATAAGTCCGCTAACTCCCCCCCGAGCTCTTCTGAACCCTCTGCTCTTCTGACCTCATCGATCTCAGACTGGATCTCGTTCAAGATCTCTTCAAAGGAAAGCTCAGCAATCCACGGGCAGATGCTTACCTCCTTTTCAGTAAACACCATGAGATCACTAAACACGTTTCCACTCTTTTCTGCATCTAACTTCATTTGTCATCCCTATAGCAGAGTATGCTTGTTTCTCAGCTCTTAACCTTAATTATTACTGGAGCCCCCACTCGTACATGAGGAAACTCTTCTGCCGCACTTCCTTGCTTTCGGACTATTTCGAAGGTGTCACATGAACCCTTAATCAAGAAAGGTGTATCTTCCTCTCCCGCATCAAATGTTTTGTGAAACAGTGTTTCAAAGGAATATCCCGCAATGTGCACCTCACAAAGAGTCTTCTCCAATAACTCACCAGCAATGTTTGTGATAATATTTCCAAAAACATCGATGTAAGTAACGATTCCTTGGTTGCCTATCTTCTCCAATTGCAAGTCAAGTTTTTTCAAAGAACCTAACTTGCTACCAAATTCTGTTAAAACAACTTTTTCTGGATCTTGACCTAATAGCTTCTTTGCAATCTC
>JAJRWK010000217.1 GCA_024276795.1 archaeon
CAAATATTCGAGTAATTCAGCCATCCGCAACTGCCTTATTGCTTCATTTCTCACGAAGGTCTCGATCTGGTCAAGTTGCTGAACCCCTTTGATTTCGATTCGTGTCCCCTTAGCTATTGAGACATTAAGATCTTGGCGAATTGTGCCTAAGCCACGTTTGACGTAGCCAGTTAGTCGAAGCAAAACACCAATTCTTTCAGCCACTTTGCGTGCCATTTCAGGCGTGTCCATATCTGGAGCGGTTGCAATTTCAATTAGGGGGATTCCTAAGCGATCTAATCTAAACACTCTCGCATTTCCTTCTTTACCCATATTCTTAGCCGAATCCTCTTCGAGCGAAGTTTGCAAAATCCTGATTTTCTTACCATCAACGTCAATATATGACTCAGAATTAGCAAAGGCGATCTCACATGTCCTTTGAAAACCACTAGTGTTGCTTCCATCGACAATAGTTTTCCTCAAAACTTGAATTTCCTTGACAAGAGTTAAATTGAAGAGGTGTTTACTGATCGCTAACGCTTTGAAAAGAGCGTCGGCATTAATTGGAAAGATGGGTTCCTCATCGAGCTCAACTAGGCATGTAGAATCGGAGTATGCTTCATACTTGAGTATCGTTTTTTTCATCTGCTCAAATCTTGCGGCAATATCGACTTCTCCGGTTTCTCCAGAGACCGCACGTAATTGTCTCATAACAAAAATGTCGGGGTCATCTTCTCGGATCCAGCTAGGACATGGACAAAAAAGCTTGCTACCATGTTTTAGGGCAAGCGGATCGGCAATTCCGGGATAAGGAGAATAAATCTGTTGATGAAATTCTAGACCAACCATTAAGCCCAATGACTTAGCATCAATTGTTTTAGGCGCCTTAATCTCTAACATCTCTAACACCTCATCAGTAAGCATCAAATCTCGATCTTTCGGTGATCTCTCCTGCAAGATTCTGAAGCATCATCTTTGGAACTTCTTCATCAGCATAGTTAGCAAGAACCCAGCCTAGTTTGACATACGCTGTTTCTGGCAACATGTCTTCTAAGTGAATAGCTCCCGAGAGTTTAGCATATCGAAGAGCACGATAAACGTATGGATGAACACGTCCGTGGAGTGTCTGGCTCGTCATTCCAATAAACACGCCGGCGTCAGTAGCTCTTTGTATAGCAGGTAGCCAGCTACGGTTCTTTTCATCGTTTGGTGGAAAGCTTGGAACATGGCCAAGCCCCGTTCCTTCAATAATGACCCCTCGTTTCCCTTTATCAACAAGCCAGTCAAGAATATCAGGGTCGCTTCCGGGATAGGCCTTTATCAAAGCAATTCGAGGTTCAAAATCAACTTTAGGATCTACAGATCCCTCTGCCTTCCTCGTTTTTCTTGCAATAGGATTCCAAGAAATAACCCCGTTTGCATCAATTTCACCAAGCGGTGGAACATTAATCGATTTGAAAGCGTCTCTCCGAGAAGTGTGCATTTTTCTAACCTTCGTCCCACGATGAATAGCACACGCATCATCATCGGATCTCGCGTGCATAACAACAACAACTTCTGCAAGATCGGCATTCGCAGCAACTCTACTCGCACTGATCAAGTTGAGAGCTCCATCAAAAGACCCACGATCGCTTGAACGCTGCCCTCCAGTCAGAGCCACAGGTTTGTGTAACTCTCCAAGCATAAAACTCAGAGCAGCACTTGAAAAATGCATGGCATCAGTTCCATGCATTACAACCACACCGTTTGACTGATCGTTTAATTCATCAGCAGCATGCTTTGCAAGGACTTGCCATTGCTTATACCAGATATCCTCTGAGCCAAGCTGGTACAGATTTTCAACTCGCCGGAAGGTGATTTCTTCAAAAAGCTCTGGCAAGGCAAAAAACACTTCTTCTGGATCCAGAGCCATAACCACACCTCCCGTCAGATAATCAATTCGGCTTGCAATTGTTCCGCCGGTTGCCAATAGAGAAACTTCTGGCAAGCCGCTTTTTTGCTTTGGTAACCTTCTTGGAAACGATTCTAATCCGATTCCTCCTTCGGCAAGTGATAATTCAAGAGATCCTTGAAATTCAATACCGACGTTGTAGCCGTTGTCTAGTTTGAGCAAGAGAATATTGTCATGCGTAAACTCTGTTTTGGGGAGCAAATATCCCTCGAGTTCCCATGATTCTGTCTTGTCCACTACTCTGATCTTTTTCCCTGGAAACGCCCCGAGGGCTGTTAAAGCCTTGATAATGTGCTCTTCATAATTTCCGAAAGAAACATGCTTCGCTTGTGTCATTTGGACTCTGAAAAAAGATGAAAGGTGTAAAAGAAAAAAATTCCGAAACTAGATAAGACAATTTATTTCACACGACGCAAAATGCTTCGGCCAAGTACTTGCCAATACTCTACCTCGGCATTAGGCTCCAGCTTGGAGCGAAGCTCCTCTTCTTTAGGAAGCGGGAGTTCCAGTGTCTCATAAGATTCGAGATCCATGATTTGAACGGAGTCCGCAGTAACTGAGAGAATTTGACCATTTTTCTTCAAGATGATTGGAGAATCCAGTCTGTCGTCAGCTGGTTTAACAATGCTATTCTTTGAACCTGTAAACACATTTTCAATCGTGATGCGACATTTAGCATGTCCATGTTTTCCAGCTTTGCTGTGTTCATTGTCCTTGACGACGTATACTTCTCCATCTACAACAACATATGTTCCCGGCTTTGCTTGACCGGCCTTTATGGGCTTTACATCTAGTTCGCTCATAAATCCAACCAACCTTAGCTAGTGAAGCATCCATTTATGCTTATCGGAATTATGCGATATAAATCACAACGCTATCAGAAAGTAAATCTATGACAAGCAAAGGGCATGAAAATAACTGGACAAGTGAAGAAGAAGATAGAAGGAGAACGAGTAAGCTGTCAGAAGTGCGATCGCGGGTAGGGAATGACAAAGACGTCATAAACCAATGGATGGTCCGAAACCTTAGTGAGAACATACGAAAGACTCCCCAATGCAGAGACTAGATCTCTACTGAGGATAAAATCAATGGGAGAGAAAGGCATTGAATCAAAAGCAACGAAAGGAGGGGGGAGCAAGTGTTCAGAAGTCTCGTTTTCTCCAGTAAAGGAGAACCCTAGTCGCAGAAATAGAGGGCGCAGAGTCCAGTCAGAGTACTGTGTGTTAAAGTCTCCTCCGAGAATTATCGGACCTTTACTTATTTTTTCGACATAATGAACTAAGGTTTCAACTTCTGCCTTACGAATAGAAGCATCAGAGCTCAGATGCACATTAATAATGTTAATGAATACTCCCCGGATATTGACGGTTATGTGAAGAGCTCCCCGTTCTACGAGATCGTTGGCCAAATTCACTTGAACAACTTCGATGATTGGAAATCTGGAGAAAATAGCCAAACCGTTTAACCTAAGAAAAGTATGTCCCCACTCACTATAAGATAGGCCTAAGCCGACTTTCATTGTTTCCTCCAGATAAATTACAGATTGATCAGCACTTAGACCAGAGGTCTCCTGTAACAAAACAATGTCAGGAACAACACGTTTCACCAATGATATTTGGTTAGGCAACGACGGTTCTTGAGTAGATGACAAACCTTGATGAATATTAAAGGAAATAACTCGCAATAATGTGCTGTCTTGTGGTTTAGGCTGAATTCCGATGAATTGGAAAACTAGAATCAGGACAACCCCCAGCGAGACAGCTTTGTTGATAGTTAGATTCATTTCACCACTCTCCTGTCAGACAGATGCTTTCCAGAAAACCGTAGAGAAATCATTGGAAGGAACAAAGGAAAAGAAAAAGTGCCGGCATTCGCGACAACAGTAAGAATCTCTTGAAACACAAATAACAAGAGAAACACATGAAACGGGTTTTCCCACGTTCTCTTATCCTCTGAGAGAAAAATTAGGCCCGCAAGAACAGCCAAAATAGGAGGGATGACTTCAACTCCAGATTCTATGCCTATCATTGCGACCAGAAAGCCCATAGAAAAAACAAGTTTTGAGAATTTCCCTACGAAGAAAAACAAACCCAGAAAAGTCAGCAATAGTAAAGTAGAAGTTCCTTGAATGAGGAGAAACTCTAAAGCAAATAGGAACATAGAAAGAATAATCGCTGTTTCAAATTCTCTAGCTAGTAACAACTTTTTGAAAGGCAAGCTTTCATTGCTTTTCTCATTTTCGGGTTTCTTAATATTAATTAGTATTTTTTCTTTAAGGGGACTTCCAAAATACTCGTGATCAAGCAAATAATGAAACAGGATTAGGAAGAAGAGTATAGTCGTTAACTTCCAAGCAAATGAAGGGAGTTTGCTCAAGAGCAACGTATCGATCATAATCCAAGTGATCAGCGAGACCCCCCAAGTCTCTCGAGAAATACTGAATCTGCTTGGGGAAGTATTCGAAAGCAAAACCCCTAGAAAAATCAGAAAAACACTGAGAATTTTTAGTGAAGAGGAAGTGAGAAACAAGAAACCAGTTAGTCCAACACTTAGGAACAACAAAGCAAAAACAAGATGGTATTTTAGAAAAATAGAACCAGGCACAAGAACGTGGTCAATCAGAACGATGAAGGTGACTAGTACGAAAGGAGCAAGCCAAAACTGAAAACCAACAGTTAACGAGAGCATAAGGGAGTGCATGATGCTAAGCAAAGCGAAAAACAGAGAAAGCCAAAATAACAAAATGGCTTCCTGTGAAGCATCTTTCATTTTCAACTATTAGTTAGAATTGAACAATTAATAACACCATCGTAAGCCTAATTCCTTTCTTTTTCTAGTTATGATGATTACGTACTGGACGCCGTCAGGCTAGGACTATGAGAACAAAACACGTCAAGCAATCGAACGGTTTTGGAATGTCATTAATAATCATCTGAGGACATGACAGATACATACAAGGTTTTTCATTAGGTCGTGAAGCGAAAATTAGATAAAGCGATCAGAATGGATAAAGGGTGAGAACAATTCATCATAAGCGGGGGTTGCCAAGCCAGGTCAAAGGCGCTGGAATGAGGTTCCAGTCCCGTAGGGGTTCGCGAGTTCGAATCTCGCCCCCCGCACCATTTTTTATGAAAAATGGTTAAACAAACAAGGTGATTTTAGCAATTTTTTAATAATCAAAGCCGAACATACACGTCTGCGGCACTTACTTACGAACCATAAGGCTTAAGAAATTGGAAAGTGCCCCTTGAAACGCTAGTTCAAGGAGTGACCTTATATGAGCAAGCGAGACAAACCCCACCTTAATTTGGTAATCATCGGTCACGTCGATCATGGTAAATCGACAATGACTGGACACTTGCTGTATTTAGCAGGTGCAATCGACCCGAGAACACTTGAAAAGTATGAAAAAGAGGCCGAAAAGATTGGTCGTGGAACATTTAAGTTCGCTTGGGTTCTTGACAAACTCAAGGAAGAACGAGAAAGAGGAGTAACAATTGATATTGCGTTTTACAAATTTGAGACGCAAAAGTATTACTTCACGATCATTGATGCACCCGGCCACAGAGACTTCGTCAAGAACATGATCACTGGAACCAGCCAAGCAGACGCCGCAATCCTTGTGGTGAGTGCTCAGAAGGGAGACTTTGAAGCTGGAATCAGTGAAATGGGTCAGACAAGAGAACATGCGTTGCTTGCCTACACTCTTGGAGTCACACAGCTCTGCGTGGCTATTAACAAGATGGATACCGTAGACTACTCACAAGAGAGGTATGAAGAAGTTAGAGACGAGTTGATGCGCTACCTTAAGGGTATTGGATACAACGTCGACAAAGTTGCTTTTGTCCCAGTAAGTGGCTGGATGGGAGACAACCTCCTTAAGAAGAGTGACAAGATGACTTGGTACAAGGGTCCCACCATCTTCGAAGCCCTTGACCAGTTCGAAGTTCCACCCAAGCCCGTGGACAAGCCCCTAAGAATTCCGATTCAAGATGTTTACACCATCACGGGTATTGGAACCGTTCCTTCCGGCCGTGTTGAAACTGGCGTACTCAAGACTGGAGATAAAGTCATCTTTAACCCACCACGTGTCCAAGGAACTGTAAACAGCATTGAAATGCATCATGAAAGAATCGAGCAGGCAGAACCCGGAGACAACATTGGTTTCAACGTCAAGGGTGTATCCAAGAAAGATGTCCGAAAAGGAGATGTGTGCGGTCACACCGAGAAACCACCAACCATTGCTGAAGAGTTCAAAGCACAAATCATCGTGCTTCGTCACCCCACTGCCATCGCTAAGGGCTACACACCAGTTCTACACGTTGGTACCGCACAAGTGGCTTGCACCTTCATGGAAATCCACGAAAAGACCAGTCCCAAGACTGGCCGGCAGGAGAACCCCGACTTCATTAAGAACGGTGACCGAGCGGTCGCCACATTGGTTCCAGTTAAACCGATGGTAATTGAACCCTTCAAAGAGATCCCCCATCTGGGCCGATTCGCAGTCCGTGACATGGGCCAGACTGTTGCGGTCGGTGTCTGTCTAGAAGTGACCAAGAAGAAGAGCTAGACCCACGCATTTGGGCAATCAGACATCTCCTAATCCCAGCCGGGATCAACTCC
>JAJRWK010000218.1 GCA_024276795.1 archaeon
ATAAGGGAGGTTATTTTCCTCACACGCACGTATTAGTGCTAAAGTGAGTTCATAATTAGCAATGGCTGGAAATGTAGGTCTGACATAGTGAGAACTTGAATCTTCAAGCCGCACTGCCCCCGATGTAATTACTAAATCACCAATTTCAATGCCTTCCTGCAGTGCACCACATGAGCCTACCCGGATAACATCCCGGACGTTAATTGCATGGAGTTCAGGAAGAACAATCTCGCAAGCCGCGGGTCCAATGCCGGTGGATGTCACCGAAATGGGAACGCCCTTGTAGGTACCAGTATACGAGACAAACTGTCTGTAATCTGCTTTAAGACTTGATTCGTCCCAGCTTTCCGCAATGCGATGAGCCCTTTTCGGGTCTCCTGGGAGAAGGACGGAACCTCGTAGGTCTCCAGGTTTGACTCTTAGGTGATATTGCATTCCTTCGTCAGTTTCGGGTCGATCTGCACTTTTGAAACTCATCTTGAGTAAAGATAGGAAAAGAATTAATGAATGTATTGAGGAGCGGAAAAAGAAAAATGCATTGAGGAGATTTGATTTACTCTTTTGTAAGTTCTTTGAGGATTTCTTCTGCTCGATCTGTTCGAATGATTCCCTCTTCTATCATTTTTCGAGCCACTTTATCAATGAGATCCCCTTTAGCACCCACACTAGCTGCGATGTTTCTTGCATGCAACTTCATGTGCCCCCTTTGGATGCCTTCAGTGGCAAGGGCTCTGAGCGCAGCAAGATTCTGTGCTAAGCCGAGGGAAGCAGCAACCTGAGCGAGTTCAACAGCGCTGGTTACACCTAGGATTTTGAGCGAGATCTGTGCGGTGGGATGGGCTCTCGTTGCTCCTCCAACGGTTCCAAGAGCCATTGGCAATTCAATAGTTCCCACAAGATCACCATCATCGTTTTTCTCATAGGTTGTTAATGACCCATAATAACCGTTTTTCGCCGCATAGGCATGAGCACCGGCTTCTATCGCCCGAGTATCGTTGCCGGTTGCGAGAACCAAAGAGGTAATCCCATTCATTATGCCCTTGTTATGCGTGGCCGCTCTGTAAGGATCTGCATCTGCAAAAGCATAAGCTTCTAAGATCCCGTCAACGACGTCTTCACCACCAAGTTCTTCTTTATCAAAAACTGCTCTTGCACGAACTAGTCGATGATCTGCTAAATTAGAGATAATTCGAAGGAGCACTCTTCCTCCCGTGATTTCCTCGATTTTGGGAGCAATACCTTCAACCATCGTATTCACGGCATTTGCGCCCATAGCGTCTCTGCAGTCGACCAAGAGATGGACGACGACAAGGTCTCCAGCCATGCTAGGGACAACTCTTACCTCAATATCTTTTGCACCACCACCAAATTTTACTAGAACGGGATCCAGAGAGTTGGCTTTTTCCAACAATTCCTGTTTGTGTTCGATTATTTTTTGAGCAGCAAAAAACGGCGTGTCTATGTCAAGCACTTGAATCTGTCCGATCATCACGGGATCTGTTGTGGTAGCAAAAAAGCCACCCTTCTTGCGAGCAATTTTGGCAGCGTGGCTGGCAGCAGCAACAACAGACGCCTCTTCAACAACCATTGGAACAAGATAGTCCTTCCCATTAATTCTGAAATTTGTAGCAATTCCATACGGTGATGGAAAATAGCCAATGACATTCTCAATCATCCTGCCCAGTACATCTCTAGGGACAGCGTCTAAATTCAGAAGAGAAATCTGCTCAGGTGTTAGACCCACCATTTCTGCAATTTTTTTCCTCTTTTCTACTACGCTTAGATCTTTGAAACCGGAAATGCGGGAATTTATCGTCATCAATTTTTACCTAAATCTGAATCATTTAACATTTACTAGAAAAGAAATTACACACAAAGTTCAATGGTAGGAAAAACTACAGCCGAGTAAGAAACCAGCATCAACAGCGATGAACCTCGTTCTCTTATCGGGATGTGTTGTATAAGAAGATTCAGTGAAGAAATTGAGTAATCTTTGATTGGTGCGGGTCAATCTTTTCTAAATTAGAAAAACGAATGCCAATAAGCCTAATAGCCATTGGGACGGGGCAAAGTATTGAAAAGAGTTCATCGGCTACTTTCTCCAAGAGATTGTAATTCTGAGAAGAATGGCTGAGCGAAAGCGCTTTGCTTCTTGTTGTATAATTTTCATCCCTAACGATGACCGTGATTGTTCTGGTTTCTAAGTTCTCTGTTTTCAACTTTTGAGTGGCAAGTGATATTAGTCGATGGAGTTCTGCGTTTACACGACCAATTTCTTCTTTCTTTGCCCTAATGGTTCGGTTTTTCCCAATAGATTTTCTCTTTCTTGTATTGCCGAACCAAGTGGAAGTTCTCTGATAGATTACTTGTTGGATAAAGCCCACAAGCTTGTTCGAGGGAGGGAAGTCGCTCAAAGCTTGTTGAATCGTGTATATTCCTCGTTGTTTGAGAAATTCAGAAGCTTTCACACCAATTCCAGGAATAATCTTAGGAAAATAAGACTTGAATGTCCTAATTACTTTTGAAGGAGCAACGACACCTACGCCCTTAGGTTTTGAAATAGTTGAAGTTATTTTTGCCAGTGTCCTAGTGGAACAAATCCCGATAGTTATTGGTAATCGTAACTCGGAAAAAATTCGATCCTGAAAGTCATGACCAAAAGACTCAATCTCTCCTATTTCATCCCAAGAGAATGCATTTGTCAGCCGGAGATATCCTTCATCAATGCTAGTTTGTTTCCATTCATAACCGAGGAGGCATATTTCCTCAAAAACAGCTTTCGAGACTCGAGAGTAAAAACCGTGTCGTGGAGGGATGATTTCTAGCTCGGGACACTTTCTTTTTGCTTGAGTGACCGGCATTCCTCCTTGAACTCCAAGTTTTCTAGCCTCGTATGAAGCGCTTAGAATGACTCCTTGCGTGAAGTCTTCATTAGAATAAGCAACAGCAACTGGGCGACCTTCTAGGGATGGATTTTCTCTGATTTCAACGCTGACAAAAAAAGAGTCGAGATCAAAATGCGCTATGACTTCAGTTGTTTCACCGCCCACATGTAAAGATCTTTCTACCCTCGATTTAAACAAGAGGGAGAGTCCGTTGAAAGTGAAAAATCTAGTCTGCAAAAACAAAAGAATCGGTCTTACTCTTTTTCTAAAGATGAAAAAAACATGAATGGAAGCAACCTAGTCTCGAAAAATCGATTTTCGCCCAAGAAAGTAAGACGCAAGCAATATCCTAACTTAAAATAGTTTTAGTTCAATA
>JAJRWK010000024.1 GCA_024276795.1 archaeon
CCATACTTTCATCTTCTAAGACCTCATAATTATTCCTTGTTCTTTCCGCGTTTTGTGATTTGATTTTTGTTTTTGTAAAACATATAACGAGCTATTTCCTTGAGCAAGAACGTTTATAATACATTCAAGCGTATTTATTCTTGATAAGGCATGTCGTCAAGTATTACTAACCGTGGTGCCATTTCAGAAGTCGAAGTCAGAGAAACTAGGCCATTACAAGCAATTCTAGAAGAACTAGGAATTAACCCAAAAGACTACATCGTGCTGGTAAACGATTCCAAAGCTAAGCTTGATCAGATCATTTCACCGAGAGACCGGGTTCTTATCTTGCCGAAAGTAAGGGGCGGAGCACACTAGAACAAATCTTGTCTATTTTATATTCTTACTCAATATTCTCATATTTCCATATTTTGGAAAGAGAGTCTTTTAATTTATTTCGCAAGAATGGGTAAAAGCACGCTTTGAAGGGATTAAGCCTCAGCAAGGCGATTTTGCTTCAAGGCTCTTATCCACAATAATCCTTGCATCAATAGCCATTACGCCTTTGTGGGTAACCATCAAGGGGTTGATGTCCATCTCTCTGACTTCAGGATAGTCGCAGATAAATTTAGACACTGCAAGCAGAACCTTTACTAACTCTCTTGGATCTGCTCTTGGGCGACCACGGTATCCTTCATAAATTCTTTTCCCTCTTATCTCTTGAAGCATTTCATAAGCGTCAGACACGCCGATGGGGATTAATCTGAATGTTACATCTTTGTAAAGCTCGACAAAAATCCCGCCGATTCCAAATGCGATCATGGGTCCGAATTGTGGATCCGTAGTGACACCAACAAAGAGTTCACTACCACTGATCTGTTCTTCAACCATTATTCCTTCGACACGTGCATTTGGAACGTGTCTTTTAACAGAGTCCATAATGCTGTTGTACGCTGCCTTCGCCTCCTCAGGTGTTCTAATCCCAACTTTGACTCCTCCAATTTCGGTCTTATGGGAAATATCGGGGCTAACAACTTTAAACACAACAGGGAATCCAATCTCTTCACTAATACTAACTGCTTCTTCTTCCGAATTTGCCAGTTTGGTTTTGTTGAACGGTATTCCTATTGCTTTTAGTACATTTCTTGACTCTTCATACCCAAGAAATGTTTGTTTTCCCGGCTTAGCTTTTGACAAAATTTCGTTAACAATTGGGTTTTCTTCACTCATCGATTATTCCTCCTTCACATGACTCCAATCTTTCTCAAATATTTTCCTCGCTCCACTAGTGCATACATTCCAAACGCGGCTCTCTCTGGGAAAGAATACGTAGGAATGCCATGTTGCTCTAAGTAGTCCTCTGACACATCAGAAATGACACCAACAAAACTTGCTGTCATGGGTTTATGGGTTTTGTTTGCTATTTCGACAATTCTCTCCGGTAGTTTATTCATCTCAAGAGTTCCTGTTGGTACGACGAGGATGATGATTGCATCGATTTCTGGAGCTTCCACCATGGCCTCTAGAGTGTTGATAAATCTTTCAACATCGGCATCTCCAACAACATCAACTGGATTATTATGCGACCATGTTGGAGGACAAACCTGGCTTATTCTTTTGATCGTTTCTGGGGTAAGCTCTGCAAGCTTCATTCCTAGGTCATTCATGTAGTCAGCAGTGATGACTCCTGCGCCACCTGCATTTGTAAGAATCGCTACGTTTTCTCCCAGTGGTGGGTTTTGATAACCAAGAGCCCGAGCAGCATCAAGCAGCCCATAGAACGTGTAAGCTCGAAAGATCCCTGCTTGTCTGAACGCTGCCTCAACTGCAACATCAGATGATGCGATTGCTCCAGTATGTGATGATGCTGCTTTTTGACCAGCACTTGTCCTTCCTGCTTTTAGTGCCACAATTGGAACGTGCCATGACACTTCTTTTGCAGCTTCGTAAAAGTCACGTCCGTCTGGAAAGGATTCTACATATAAGGCAATAGCCTTGGTTTTCGGGTCTTTACCATAGATACGGATTAAGTCTGCGTCAGTAACGTCGGCTTTGTTTCCAATACTGACAAAGTATCGAAACCCGATTGATTCACTTAAACCATAAATGATGGCTGAGGCGCCGACTGCTCCTGACTGACTAATAAATGAAATAGGTCCTTTTAGCGGAATGTCTCGAGCAAATGTTGCATTCAAGGGTAAATAGGTATTGAATACCCCAAAACAGTTGGGTCCTATTATTCTCACTCCCCATTTCCTTGCCTCGTAGATCATTTCTTTTTCCATGTTTACGTTTCCGCTTTCACCAAATCCAGCAGTGATTACTGTGGCAGCATAACATCCCTTCTTGCCACATTGAGTGATTACTTCTTTTACAAACTTTGGAGGGACGCAAATCACAGCCATGTCAACCCTACCAGGAATATCTAGCAATGATTTGTATACTTTTAATCCTAGAATTTCTCCACCTTTAATATTTACAGGATACACTTTTCCTGGATAGGCAAATTGTTTTTTCTCCACTCTTTCTTGGATCTCCTGTTCTGCGTTTTCTCCTGAGGGTATTTGACCGAATAAAATGTTCCCCAATACTCGATAACCGATTTTGGCTGGATTGGCTGATGCCCCAATGACTGCAACGCTTTCGGGATGAAAATACTTCTTAAGCTTGTCTTCCTCGCTAAGGATCTCAACGGTCATAGTTGCTCACAGTCATACTTAGGATTCATTATCAATTAGCATTATGGAAGTGTACTTCTGTGTGTTGGGAAAAATGCATACGTTCTTGGCCTGTCTTTATGCGATTATACGTTATTACGAAAAATCAAACTTATTTCCGAAATAAATCCTACATGGGCTCTAGCCTCTTGGCATTTGATCGTATTTTACTCTTATTTCTTGTTGGCTTAGTCTCATGATTAATTCGTTAATTTCCTCGGAGATGATTACTCCCCTCAATTCAACTAGTTCTAAAGAAGGGAGATGATCAAAAATTGAGGGAGGGATTTCTTGAAGAGGGTTGTCTTCTAGGTCTAAGCGCCTTAGCTTAGACAATGGTTTGAACCATTCTATCTTTATCTTGGTAAGGTTATTGCCTCCAAGATGCAGTCTCTCAAGGTTTGTCAATGGATCAAATACTCTTGTCGGAAGAGATGATAGCTGATTGTTCCTCAAGAATAAAACTCTCAGCGAGCTCAATTCTTGAAAGGCTTTCTCATCAATAGTACTGACATTGTTATAGTGAATACTTAATTCTTCCAGCTTGGTAAGAGGATCGAAAATCCCCGCTTCTAAGACTGATAGCTTATTATGTGCTAGAGCCATTTCGATAATGTTTGGGACGGGTTCAAACAATGACTTTGGAAGAGTTTTGATGGAGTTCAGTCTTAGAGAGAGCATCTCTAGATTTGGAACTCCGACGAACGCATCTTCAGGAAGTACGCGTAATCTGTTGTTTGCCAGATAAAGGATCTTCAAGCGTTTCAGTCCTTCAAATCGCTTTGCTGAAATTTCGGATATTCTATTTTCCCTCATATTAAGAACTTCCAAGTTCTCAAGAGTGGAGAAGCACCCCGTAGGAATCTCTTCGATTTGGTTTCCTTGAAGGTATAATTTTTTCAAAGATCTGAGAGGAGCAAATGCTTCTTGCTCTACATTTGTGATGTTGCCCCCGTTTTCAAGTCTGAGTAATTCTAAGTGTTCGAGACCTTCAAAGGCTCGTGTGTTCAAGGATTGAATGGGGTTTTCCCCAAGAGAAAGTTCTTTGAGAGAGCTTAGGGAATGAAAGATTTCCTCGGGAATATATTCGAATTGATTCCCGTTGAGGGAAAGTATTTTTAGCTTGGAAAGGGATTCAAATAAGCCCGGTTCCAGTTTAGCTATTCCAGATTTTGAAAGTATCAATTTTTTCAAAGTAATAAGGTCAGCAAAAGTATTTTTTGGGATAATTGGCATGTGCGCCGTAACAACTAATTCCTCGATCTCGTCTAGTTTTTCTAAACCCTTGGGAAAACTGATTGGTTGCTTGGTTCTTAAGGATTCTCGATGAATTATTGTGAGGGTCTTAACATGCCCCTTGCTGATCTTGGCATGGATTATTTTCCAGCCTAGTTGAGCCAGATCAGTGATTACTTTTTTTTCCTTTGTGTCTTCGATCTGGCTAATAATGGATTGTAGTGGATTCGTTCTAGCCATGTTGCCTAATTACCAGTTGTTCGAAGACAAGATATGTGTTTCTTAAGCGAATTCACCTATCGGCAGATATCGATGTTATGTGTATTGATCTTCGCCCCTGTTCTTTCAGTAGATTTTATTGGGTCATGAGCTAGAGATAGGGGTCTTTTGAGGATAAGTTTGTCAGTGTGTTTTCTTAACTTGCCAAATCGTATTTGCAAGGTCTTTTGAGGAGGCCTTTTGCTTACAGTGTTTAGCAAAGCTCTTTATTTCCCTGTGGTTATTCAACAACAATGGGGTTACGTGACTTGGCTCCCCTTGCATCCTTGCTAGGAGACCCTACTCGTTGTACGTTAATGGAGCTTATGCTGGATAACCCAGTGACCATTGATTATCTGGCGAAGAAGGCCAGCATTTCTCGTACCGCAGTTGAAAAACACATATCCATCCTTACGCAATATGGTCTGATTGAACGAAGAGCCCCGTCCGTAGGTCGTTTGCGGTATTTTTATTATGTAACTGACAGTGGCGAGACCTTTTTGGAGGCCTTTAGAATCGCGGCTGAAAACTATGCTTCATACCGGCTAAGTGAGGTCTCGGAAGAGTTGCAACGCTTGAATAAGGCTAAGGAATTTGGCATCCTTACCGATACTGAGATTAAGCTAGAATTCGATCGCTTGAATGAGATGAGAGAAAAACTCTTGGCTTTGCTTGCCCGGGGTGAAAATAGCAAATGAGCAATTCCGACGAATCCAAATCATTAGACAAGATTTCCGAACTTTCGAGTCGTAAGGCCCAGCACGTGAAACTCGTCGCAGAAGAAGACGTTCCCGTTACTGGCAGCTCCACGCTCTTTGAATATTTTGACATAATTCCTGCAGCAATTCCTGACATTGATTTCGAAGAAGTTAGCACGGCAACACGGTTTCTCGGGCATGAATTCCAAGCTCCTATCCTAGTAGCTGGAATGACTGGTGGCTACCCCGAGGCAGAAGCAATCAACAAGAAAATCGCAAAGGTATGTCAAGAATTGGGCATACCCATGGGCGTTGGATCACAGCGTGCGATGGTTGAAAATCCCGACCTCAGCAAAACGTTTGACGTCAAATCTGTGGCTCCTGAGCTTTTCTTGATTGGTAATCTGGGACTCGTTCAGTTCAACATTGGTTACGGTTTGGAAGAGGCCACTCGAGCCATTGAATTAATTAATGCTGATGCTTTGGCAATCCATTTCAATGCTTTCCAGGAATTGATGCAGCCAGAAGGCGATACCAAGTTTGCTGGTTCTTGGATTGCTCTCAAAACACTTTGCCAGAACCTTGGTGTTCCAGTTATCGGGAAGGAAGTTGGGTGTGGCATAAGCTGGAATGAAGTCATACGGCTGCAAGAAGCTGGATGCGCAGCAGTTGACGTTGGAGGGGCTGGGGGAACAAGCTGGGCTAAAATCGAAGTTATGAGGCACCCCTCAATTGGAAAAGATGATCCCTTGAAACCATTTGACGTTGATGACCCGACCCTGAAATGGGGGGTTCCCACAAGCATATCCACTTGGGAAGCCACTGCAAAAGCCACGATTCCTGTTATTGCTACCGGGGGCATGTATCATCCTTTGTACGCCGCCAAAGCGCTTCTAATGGGTGCTAAAATGGTAGGTATTGCTCGCCCTGTCCTTCAAGCACTACTTCAAGGTGGCGAAAAGGGAGTCAAAAACTATCTGTTGAACTACATCTATAATATAAAGCGGATAATGTTCTTAGTTGGGGCAAAAACTGTTGACCAATTACCAGGAATGAGATGGAGACTAGTTCCGTGGGGAAAAGCAAAAGACTGGCTTGAATACCGCAATCTCTTATAAAACTACGCATTTCATGTAAATATAGGGAATATCTCTTGTTCTTTGCCTGTCCTTGAAGGCCTTTGTTTATCAATAGTTCGAGTCCAAATCAACGAATCTGAAAACATAGATAAACAAGTGTTTTTCTAGTTATTTTGATTTGGTGAGACAATGCAAAATGAGCTGAGAGTATGCCCCTTCTGTAGTAGCAACATACCTATCACCGCAAAATTCTGTATTAAATGTGGCCAGAAGTTACCTCCCATCCAAGACCCAGAATCAGTCAAGAAATGTTTTAGCTGCGAGACAGTACTTCGCCTAGGAGACCGTTTCTGCTTCAAGTGCGGCTTTCCCATATCAACAAAACAGGAACAAAAATTTGCAGTCTTCCTTGCTCCAAAAGCCGAGCTCAAGACGTGCAATATCTGTTTTAAACAGATCGAGCAGAATCTAACTTTTTGTCCTAGTTGCTTACACGCTTTCCATATTCCTCATCTCTACAGTTGGGTAAAGAAAAATGGGACATGTCCGGTTTGCAAGGATGAACTTATCATACAAGAATAGCTTTTCGAAGGTTTTGCTCCTTGTACGTAGAGCTGTCTCTAGAAGTTTAGAAAAGGTTCCATAGATTATTTCTTAGTTCCGTGAAATTTATTACTCTAATACGGAACGATAACTTGTGAACATACGTCGTATCGTATTAGATGTTATGAAGCCCCATGAGCCAGATATTGTCTCAATGGCTGATGTGCTCTCGAATTTGCCAAATGTTACAGCAGTCAACATAGCGGTTGTGGAAATCGACAAGGCTGTTGAAAACATCAAAGTAACAATTGAAGGTGTTGGTCTTCGATTTAAGCAAATCGAGCGTCAGATGAAAGAACTCGGTGCTGCTATTCACAGCATCGATCTCGTCGTTGCTGGAAAAGAAATCATAGAAGAAACGAAAACGCCTCAGGATTAAAATTTTAGAATGTTTCATCGACTGCTTAGAGAATTATCGCAATAATTTTATTTCTAAGGAATGCTTGAACAAGTTAGGAGTATCGATGAATCTTGAGCCCTATAACTAAGCTCAATAAATACATGAAATTGGCTGGTGGCTGGGATATTGCCCGCCGGTATTTTGTATTGAATGGTTTTGATGGTATTTTAACTATCTTTGGCATCGTCTTAGGCATGTACTTGGAGGAAATAGATTCTCCTGAGTTAATCCTTGCCTCTGGTATTTCTGCAAGCATTGCTATCGGCATATCGGGTTTCTGGATCGCCTTTCTGACAGAAGAGGCCGAACAAGCCAAAGAGAAAAAAGAGCTAGAAGAAACTCTGCTTGCTGATTTGGACGAAAGCATGTTTTCTAGAGCAGCGCGAGTTGCAGCGTTCGTGAATTCCTTTGTTGATGGTCTGTCTCCGTTCATGTTTGGCATCATTGGGCTTACTCCTTTTATTCTCGCACGTTTCGACTTGCTAGCCATGGAAACAGCTTATACCATTTCTTTTGTAGTAAGCGGCTTTCTTCTCTTCATTATTGGAATGTTCTTGGGTTCCTTATCGAAACAAAGCATGATAATGTTTGGAGTCAAAGCACTTACAGCTGGTTTTGTTGTGACGCTTTTGATTATAATAACGGGGGGAAGTCCCTAAAGCCTAGGAACGCCTCTACAGCAAAGAACCCTGAATATCTTACGGCAAAAAGGAAGGTTTATCCCTTATGATTTCCTCATATTTATCATGGGAATTAAAGATGCAGTAAAAGGAACTGAGAAGGACGCTGTTAAGAAAGCCGCTAAGGATGTTCTTGCTGATGTCGTCAAGGAAGCTGGGAAGAAAACCATGAAAGAAACTGGAACCGATAAGAAAGTAGAAGGCATCAAAGACCAGATAACTGACAAAGTAGCTAAAGAAGTAACCAAACAATACCTTAAGAAGAAATTCAAATAAGACCAATTCTTTCGAATACCGCGTTGGTAACGTTACTATTTCAGATCAAAACTATAGAAGAAACGTTTTCCTTCATATTCTCCTAATGTAATGTTCATTCCAATTTCTGTTTCAAATGGCATGTCTTGGAGTGAGATTTCAAATGTCTCATATGACCTCGAGTCCATCACCAGGAAGCTATCGTCAAGCTTTGCGATGATCTGAACTGGGATCTGGAGTATCTGTGAATTGATTGGAACCGATTCTTTAACCATGTTCCATTCGTATCGCTTGGCTTTTCCTACCCCCTTCTTCCTAACGATGACTCCTAATCGGTCATGCTTTATGATGAGAAACGGCTCATTATCCAAAATAATCCAGTCCCCCGTCCTCAATAGTGGAATTCTTACAACAATCGTGCTTTTGTATTTTTTTGTCCCGTCTTTATCCTCACCAACTAGTTTGAACGTTTCTTTTTTGGAACCACCAAATTTGTGGACAATTGCTTGGGCTGCCAAGTTGGCAAGATATCTGTCGCTGAAAAGAAAATCAAGCCCTCCTCTTACCTCTACAATGTCGAGTAGATATGATGAATGTGCTTCTGAAATCGTCTGTCTTAGGAGAGCTTTGACAATATCTACTGCGAGATCTTCTTCAGTTTCTAGGACTTTTCTGCGATCTGCCCTTAACTGTAGAACAGCGTTATGAACTCTGTTTTTTATGTTAGAACACGTTTCGCAAATACCTTTTTCGATGACAAAAGTAACACTTGCTGATTCTTCTAACACAGGAAATTCTGGGATTGGTTGGTCCTTGATGATAAGCCTCACTGTTGCTTCAGGTCTAGACTGACTAAGGTCAATTTCTCCAATTGGTTCAGTTTCAACAATCGCGGTAGGTGGAGTAGGAATGAGCGCTCTTGCGGTTGTGTCTAGCTCCAATAAGAATTCGCTATAATCCAAAGGTCTTGTCCATCCCATCCCTGGAAGATGCAATGCGCCGCAGGTTGTGCAAATCATGATTTTCTTATTTATCGTTAGCTTGTTTTCTGGAAGAGATTTTTGATAACATGCTGGACACAATCCATGGAATAGAGGTGCATCATAGGTTCCACAGTTCAAGCAAAAAGCAAAAGTTTCCTCTGACATTTTTGTTTCCTCTTTATCTTATCATGATCACATGCCCAACCTGTTCTTTCTCCAACCGAAACCAGAGAATGGAATCGGGATGCACAAATCCGTGCCTTACTAGGAGTTCAACACTTGCTTTTCCCATCGCATTGATGGATGTCGCTTTTCTACATTCGGCAACAACGCCATCTTCTGATACGAGCATGTCGCCGTAGAATTCTTCTCTAACCTGAATCTTCAACCCATTGTGTTCCAGAGTTTTTCCTTTCAAGTGTGGATCACACAGGGTTACAAGATATTCGTTCTTTCGTTCAAAGATTTTCAAATAAAATAAACCCTTGAAAGTAGTATCTTCGGATTTACGAGGGTTCATTCTCTCTCACGTGATACTCTTCACGGCGCTCATTGCTCCACAAGCTTCGCATCTCATCATGGTGATGCGGTGCTCAGTAACAAGGCGCGTGTCTGGCTTTCCACAAACCGGGCAAAGAACGTATTGTTTTACGTATCTTTCGAGAAGTTGCTGAATATATGCTGCTCTGTGTCTTCCCTGGAAAATCGCCCGGTTGCCATCAATCGAACCTGCAGTCCCAAGTTCCGATGCGAAGAACTTTAGCATATGTCGGGTATCCCGATTCAAAATCTCCGCAACCTGAACGAAGTTTGCAATAATTGTTCGGTTTCCTTCTCGACCCAATTCGTACCTGGGGATCTCGAAACGGACGTCTTCAAATACTTTTTCCGGACATTGATCCCTTGCTCTCTTAAGTAAAGTTTCATAATCGTCAAACGAAATTTCGGAGGTCATCATTACACCTATTATTATCTCTGACTGGAATTCTTTACGTCTACTAAAAAAACATTCCATAAGGTTACATTCTAGACCCACTGTTGCTTGGAGGCTGATCTTACTTTTTTCGAAATACACTTTAATGACTACACTTGACACATAACAGATTCTTATGGCTCGAATAGTTGTGAACGATACTTGCACAAATTGCACAAAGTGCACAAGATATTGCCCAATGGATATTCTCTACATGGACGACGACAAAAAGCTTCGCACAAGAAAAGAGGAAACTTGTATCGAGTGTTTAAGTTGTGAGTTAATTTGCCCATACGATAGTATCGTGATCTATCCGGCATATAACCCCAAAGAGCATCTCAGTGTCCTTCCGCATTGATATGCGGATACTTGCTCCATTTCATTGGTTGCAAGTTTCGTTCTCGGGGATTTTTCATCACTAATCCACAAGGTTTCAAAATTCATGTGATTCTCTTTCTAGGTTAGTTTTATGATATTTTGCTGCGGGAAATAGATTTCTCCATTCCCTAACAACGTCATTATTGCTTCTCTGACAATAAGGTCAGACTCTCCGATTGCTTCTGGTAACAGGTCAAACTCTGATTCTCCATCGTGCGCTTTCAAATAGTCAACGATTTTTTTGATAACTGTTGTGATTCGTTCTGGTTCTGCCTCTTGCTGTTCTGGCATTTCCTGAGACGCAATAGTTGTTGTCTGAGTGGCATCTCCCCTTAGCTGCATATTCTGTGAAATCCTTGCTTTTATCAATTGAACGCGATGATGGAGTTCCCACCAAGGACTGAGGACTATTTTCATGAGAACAGGAGCAATGTAAAGTACATCGTTGAATGACCTAGCTTTCCCAACAACATCAAGAATATCTCCTTGCTTGGCATGCAAAAGTGGCTCTCGATCTGGCCCCCAAGCTCTAATTGATATTGCTCCCGAGCCATCATCAACTATTGCTCGTGAATGTCGTGGAGAAGCGTCTTAGTCATGGAACAAACGGACAATTGTTCCAACCACTCTTACGCGTGGAACAGCTTCTTCGTCAAGAATGAAAGTATTTCCTGCTGGGCCCGTGATTTCAGCTCCTCGAAGAATCTCTGAAATATACAATCGCTGATATGGGTA
>JAJRWK010000025.1 GCA_024276795.1 archaeon
ACCCGGTCAAGCTATGTATACTGGGCATGGAGGGCCACCTGCGAGATTCGAGGGTGTTAGAATTGGTGTTATTGAGGAAAAGAGGTGAAGAAAATGAGTGAAGACCTTATTTCACAAAAACTAGAATATTTGACAGATTATGCTACTCAACTCTTGGACAGAAGCCGAGAGCTTTCAGACTGGGAGGTTCTGTGTTTTGCAAGGGACTTTGCACTAACCCGATATGCTAATAGCGTGATTCACCAACAAATCGCTTCAACTGAGATTAGTCTTATTCTAAGAGGGGCAAAAGACAAGCATTTGCTTACCCTTCGAAGAACGGTTAATTCAGAAACAGATGTAGAAGAACTAGTTCAAGAGCTCAAAAAGACTGTAGTTCATGCTCCCGAGCTTCCTTTTTTCCAAGGATTCATAAAGAATCAGCAATACTCCAAAGTTGACAGCCGGGGTCCGTTACTTGACGAAGATGGCCGAGCTGAAATTGTTGAACGAGCGGTGAATCAAGCCTCGGATCTTATTCCCAAAGCAAAATTGTTTGGCAAAGTAGAAATTCTCGACTTTGAGTTCGTCATTGCCAATGCCCACGACTTGGGCGCTAAACATGGGTTTACTTATAACGACTTCAAGGTTCTTAGTATTGTTGAGGAAGACGGTAAAAGAGGGTTTGGAAGAGAAGTCATTGCTGCAAGAGATCCTACGACTTTTGACATAGAGTCACTGGTAGCCTCTGCGGTGAAAATAAGCCGCGATACGTTACACGCGAAACCTATTGAACCGAAGGAATACGAAGTTATCCTTAGACCTGCTGCAACAGAAGAAATCCTCGCATATTCATTGTTTGGGCTATCTGGTCCTATCTTTCATCAAGGAAATAGTGCATACACAGACAAAATTGGAGAAAAGCTTTTGTCAGAGAAACTCATTATTGAAGACCGCCCTCTTGATTCCTCCTCAATAATAGCGAGTCCCGTTGATCGCGATGGAGTCGCAACCAAAAATCTGACCATCATTGACCAAGGCATTCCCAAAGTTGTGTTCCATTCCGCTCTTACCGCGTCACAATTTCTCAATGATAAATCACAAACTACAGGACATTCTACTTTACCATATTCAGACTACATCTTTTTCGATGCTTTTCCGTCGGCACTAAGATTGAAACCTGGAGATTCTACTGAACAAGAAATGATCGAAGAGACTAAGGAGGGACTTCTGGTTCAAACTTTCTGGTATTCAAATCCTGTTAATCCAAAGTTAGGAGTCATAACCGGTCTCACTCGAGACGGACTGTACCTTGTAAAAAATGGTGAGATCAAGCACGCAGTGAAAAACCTAAGATACACGGACTCGTTCCTAAACTTCCTCAACTCCGTCGAATTGATTTCCAAAGGTTTGAGGACTCTTATCTCATCAAATGTTCCAACAATAAAGTTGTCAAGATTCAAGTTTACAGGCCAAAGTAAACATTGAATCTAAAAGAATTCCCTCGTCTTATCTTCTCTGTTATTTTGACACAAAACTAATCATGGGTTGGTTAAGGCAGTGGCTGGGAAAGAAAGATGATTCCTTCTGATCTAAAACTGATCAAACTAAGAATTACACAGAACTCGTGTCTTTGCGCCTTTGCTGGTGTTCAACAATACTTTTGATAAGTTTGGCAAGTTCCTCGATAAGAATTGTTGATATTCCCGCGAGAAACACTAATCCCCATTCTTTCAGATCTAGCGGAACTGTATGAAATGTTGCACCAATAGTGTTTGTGTGGCCAGAGTTACCAATCCACCTAATCCATCGGTCACCCTGGATCACAAAAATTTGCGCGAATAATGCTCCAATTGTTGCAATAACCAATGAACGATTAGCAAAGATACTTTTGTTAAGCACACTCGTCTTCAGGTGTCTAACATTAAATGCATTGAATAGTTGCATGATGGACAAGGATGCAAAAACCATAGTGCTTGCTTTCAGATAGTTTTCTTCATAGCCTGTGTAATAATACAGACCCAGCGTAACAATTGTGATGAACATGCCGATTCTAAGGATATAAAGCATCATATCAAGACTCATTAGAGGGGCTTGTGGGTCTCTCGGTGGCCTCTGCATTACATCTTCTTCTGGTGGTTCCGCACTCATGGCAAGCGCAGGAGCACCATCCGTGATTAGGTTGATCCAGAGGATCTGAACTGCTACCAGCGGAGGGGGCCAACCAAATAAAATGGCTAAAAACACAACCATTACTTCAGCAAAATTGCTGGAAAACATGTAGCGAATGAATTTATTAATGTTCTCGAAAACGGTTCTGCCTTCCTCAATTGCCATGACAATTGTCGCAAAATTGTCATCTGCTAAGACGATAGAAGCGGTTTCCTTTGAAACATCGGTTCCTGTTATTCCCATCGCAATGCCTATGTCTGCACCCTTGAGAGCTGGTGCGTCATTGACGCCGTCTCCAGTCATTGCACCAACTTCTCCACGATTCTTCAGTGCTCTAACGATGTTTAGTTTATGAATCGGGGAAATCCTTGCAAAAATCGATACATGTTCGATCTTTTCCGTGAGCTCTTCGACACTCATTTCGTCTAAATCATGTCCGGTAATCACCGAATCGTCGTCTGCAGGAATTCCAATTTGCCTTGCAATTGCGATAGCTGTTTTGGCATGATCTCCTGTAACCATTTTCACTTTGATTCCAGCAGTGTTGCATGCTTGTATGGCTTCCTTTACCCCCGGTTTTGGAGGATCTATCATTCCCATGAATCCTGCCAAAACCATTTTCTTTTCGAATTCATAGACGTTGTATGCTTCTTCTTTCAATTCATGATACGCGAAAGCCAATACTCTCAACGCTTTGCTTGCCATTGCTTCAACCTGAGTCATGAGTCTCTCTCGGAGATCATCATTTATTGGAAGTATCTCTTTTCCATTATCAAAAGCATGGCAAAGATCTAGTAGAACCTCTGGCGCTCCCTTCATGTAGGCAATTCTTTTGCCATCTGGGTATTCCATAACCACGGTCATTCTTTTTCTTTCAGAGTCAAATGGAATTTCATCGAGTCTGGTAGCAACAATTTTGTTAGGGTCAAATCCTCTATGAATTGCTTCTCGAAGAATTGCTAGTTCAGTGGGGTCGCCATGTTCTTCTTCTCCATTGATTGATGCATTAATGCACAATGCAGCTCCTTCGTACATCCTTTTCAAATTAAGAGGGATCTCATTTGGAAAATTGTCATTGCGAGACAGTTGCTTGGGATTTCTATCTTGGAAATACACAACATCCGTTACAGTCATTCTATGCATGGTCAAGGTTCCAGTCTTATCAGAGCAAATGACAGTTGCAGAGCCTAAACTTTCAACTGTGGGGAGTTTCTTGACAATGGCATTTCTCCTAGCCATTCGTTGAACGCCCAATGCTAGTGCTAGTGTAATTACAATTGGCAGTCCCTCAGGGATTGCTGCTACCGCCATTGATACTCCGATTTCAATCATGAAAAGAAGATCCTCACCTTGCAGGGTAACACCAGCAATAACTACAATGGCAGCAATTCCGAGAATCAGATAGCCAAGTTGCTTACCAAATTTCTCGAATCTAACTTGAAACGGTGTGGGTTCTTCTTCAATAGTTTGCACTGCTTCGGCTATTTTTCCCATTTCTGTTTGCATCCCTGTGGCGAAAATGACGGCTTTCCCGCGACCAAAGGTTACGTGAGTTCCCATGAAGACGAGATTGGTTCGATCCGGTAAGGCTGTCCTTTGAGGAAATACCATTTCACTGGACTTGTTTACCTCTGTACTTTCTCCAGTGAGGGCACCTTCTTCCGTTCGCAGGTTAAATGCTTCAATTAATCTCCCATCCGCCGGAATGCGATCTCCCGCTTCCAAGAGAACGACATCCCCGGGCACGAGGAGTTCTGAGGGAATTTCTTTAACAACTCCATCTCGTAGAACCCTACTAACAGGAGCGGTCATTGCCCTAAGTGCTTCAATTGCCCGATCTGCTTTCCACTCTTGATAAACACCAACTATAGCATTTAGAACGAGGATTACAGCTATGAGTAATGCTTCATTATAGCTTCCTTCAAAAGCAGAGTAGATTGCCGCAAAAAGTAGGATAATAACTAGGAGATCTTTGAACTGTTCTAGAAAAATCTGCCAAATGGAAGTCTTTTCTCCTTCCTCTAGTTGATTGTGCCCAAAGATTTCTAATCTTCTTTGGGCTTCCTCTTCAGTTAGTCCTTTTGGAGAAGAGCGCAAGAACTCAAGAGCTTGATACTTGTTAACGCTGTGATATGGCTTATCTATTAGAATCTGCGTCGGCGTTTCAGTCATAAATGATCACGGAGGAATTGCCTATGAAGCGATTGGGCATTTACCACCATGATAGTAATCGCTTATAAGATTTTCACCAGTGCAATAATTCTGCAACCCAAGAATTATTCCTAGCAAATAACAAAGTAGGCACCTTTTCCCGAACCATGTTATTTGGTCGAAATATGAGACATGAGTATGTTTAAACCATGAGACTTAACTTGTGTCCTAAAACATGATTTAATAAGAAATCCTACGAATGGCACATAACAGCCATTTTGGTTATGGAAATTTTAATTGGTGAAATCCTTGGAAATTCCAAAAGACCATATATACCGTGAAATAGTTGACACGGCTTATGTGCGTCAACGCCTATGCGAAGCTTTTCAACATGGCTGCAAATGCTCTTCCTTTACAGATCAGATATATAAAAGAAACTTGACAATAATGTTGGCTCAAAAAGAAATCATCAGAAAAGAAATACCTTCAGTTCTATATGCTCTCAGTAAGGATTTCACCAACCTCCTCGAACTTCTCGAACAACTCCGAAGAATATTTCGGGAGTTCAAGTCTTTGGATCTCGTAGTTGACGTGTTTCATCTTCTCTTGGAAAACAAAGACGTTTTGGAGACTCCTGCCAAGAGTTACGTTCGTCAGATGATGTTAGCGCTTGTTTCCTATTTGCAAGGCAAATATAGTCAAGCGATCATGCTTATTCTTCAAGCCAAGTCCTTGGATCTGCCGGAAGAAGAAGAGCTCAGAGTATCGTGGATTTCGTGGGAAATTATCCTCAGATCAAAACTAGGAATGTTTCTACCTTCAAGATTACTAGAGGAAATAATTATCCTGCTAGAGAGTTATGGCACTGAAGCAGACGAATTTAACATCTTGCTCCATGCGATTCTTGAATGGAGCTATGAAAACGATTGTCCCTTGATCCTCGAATTCCTCACTCAAAGGGTTCACAAAAGTCAGTACTCTGCGGTCTGCATTTCTGTTCTGGAAATATTGCTCAATTTACAATCAGTCCTCATGAAACCGATTGGGCCCAATTTGTACAAGGCTGCCATTGAACGAACTGCAAAGTATCTAAGTACAAGCCTATCGTCAGATCCATGGGTTGATCGCTGTAGCGCCGCTTTGAATCTTATTCGTTTTGTTCAAATCTTGCTGTCAGAAACAATTGAGTGGGATGAATTCCACCGGTGGCATATGGATCTATTGAAAGGCTTTGGAAGACTCGAATTTCAAAATCAAATCGCCTATAGGGCCTATCTTTCAGTCATCACATGCAAAATGGGAAACAAAATCCCTTCCAGATACTTCGTTACTGATCTTCAAAGGTTGTTCCTAAGAATATCTGATCTAGTTCCATGGGAATCAGAAGCTGAACCCACATGGATTAAACACCTGGACAATAATAATTCTCAGCACTTGAAAACCATGTATGTTTGGGGAATCTGTGACACCATGACTCAGCTGTCAAGTGTGTGTAGAGAACCTAGCATACTATCCGCCCTCGAAGAAATGATATTGTGGCTACCCGGGAAAATGCAATCCCGCTTGTTCAAGAAGATTACAGCAACTAAGCTGAAATTTGGGAATGGAACAATAGACCTTGAAGAAGTTTTGAATATCACTGAAAGCATCTTAATAAGTCGAGGTGATATTGAGTTTACCCCTCTAGATGTTGCTGAGTTGCTTGCAAGTAGCCTTTTGGCTATTCTCGAAAAGAATCTTGAATTGCAGCGCTCCAGAGCAAAGAATCGTGAAGA
>JAJRWK010000219.1 GCA_024276795.1 archaeon
TATGTTTCCTCTACCCTCAGTATTTCACTCTAGACTTCGTTATGGGGAAAATCCTCACCAGAGTGCTGGCTATTATGTATTTCCAGATACTGAACCCTTTTTCGAACAATTGCATGGAAAACCCGTATCGTACAACAATCTCTTAGATATTACTCAAGGCTTACGATTGCTCTCACAGTTCCAAGAACCCGCATGTGCGATCATGAAACATACCAACCCGTGTGGCTTCGGAGTTGCTTCTTCAATCGAGAAGGCCTTCTCAATAGCATTTGATACGGATCAGTTGTCAGCGTTTGGAAGCATAATGGTGTTCAACCGTGAAATATCACTTTCTCTTGCTGAGAAGCTTTTCGCCATGTTTGTCGATGGAATATTGGCTCCCAGTTTTAGTGAGGAAGCATTCAATCTCCTTTCCAGAAAGAAAAAACTCATGCTTTTGCAATTGTCCAATAATTCCTTTTCATTGCCGTCGTTAGAAGTCTCAACAGTGCCGAATGGCTTTATTGTTCAAGAACTTAGACATCCCGATTTATCACGAGAAAATCTCACTTTTGTTTCTAAAAGACATCCCACTGACGAAGAATTGGATGATTTACTCTTCGCTTGGAAGATTTGTCGATGGGTTAAATCTAACGCCGCCGTTGTTTCTAAAGGGACCCAAGTCTATGGGATTACTGGGGGTGCGACCTCTAGGATCGACGCAGTTAAACAATCCGTCAATAAAGCAGGATCTCGTGCAAAAGGAGCGGTTCTAGCATCAGACGCGTTTTTCCCCTTTAGGGATTCAGTAGACTATGCTGCTAGTCATGGAATTACTGCCATTCTCGCTCCTGGAGGGAGTATTCGAGACCCAGAATCAATCGAAGCTGCGAATGAACACGGGATAGCATTAGTGTTCTCTAAAATCCGAGGGTTTAAGCACTGATAATTCGATGACCTCTACTTAATAATTTGAGCAAGCAAAACTGCATCGGTTACTTCATCATCAAATGCTAGGGTAATCATTGTTGGTAATACCAGAGCAGAAACTTCGTCAAGAACCAGAGCCTTTAGTCCTGACAATCGTTCTATCTCAGGGTCTCTTAGAACTGCTTGTGCATCGAGCGAAGATCTCAAAACGATGCAAAGCTCTTCAACATCTTCATGAATCCTTGCTTGCGCAGTCTCAATGTTTACCTCATACCAATGATATCTTCCTTGCAAGATCACTTTTTTGTCAACAATTGTGTGGGGGATTTTCAAATCTGTCAAGAGCTTGTCAATGTATTTTGGTGCAATTTCTTGCCAAACTTTTGAGTGTACTTGGGTCTCAAGCTCTCCTTTTGCGGCAGAATCTAGTAATTCAGATAAGTAGAACGTTACTGGGAATTTCATGTTTGAGTATCTCACAGAGACCCACGTGTCGTTAGGCGCATAAATCATGAAAGTGTCGTTTATAGGGGGATTTGTTAAGATCCCTGACTCCTTGATTATATTTAGGCCTCTTTTTACTGTTTGAATGAGTTTTTTCCAATAGGGCAAACAATGTTGTTGAATAAATTCCACCGTAATCGGTTTGGTTGAGATCCAGATTTTTCCCTCCTTCGCCCCTACTGGAAGCAGTCCTGGCTCAATGTCTTCTACATTCTTTGTTCTTTCAAATGACTTTACAACTTGCCAGGGCAAACGCCAGATTCTTTTCTTGGGATTTGAGACAAATACCGCTTTACTGTTCTTGAAATCAATATACCAGTGTTCAAAGGGCACTGAAACGTAGATGGCTTGATCAAGGATATCATAGTGAATTTTTTCTTTCTTCATTTCTTCGATAAGTATTTCAATAGCAATTTTTGATTGAAGTCTCGATCTTCCCAGAGATGCAAAAGCATCTGCGAGAAGAGCAAAGTGCTCCAGTCTTTGCTTCTTGGGAGTCGAAGAGCGGCGTCTAGAAACCGGTGGTTTTCGTAGTTTTTTCTGCTTTTGTAACGGAAAAATTGTTTCGTATAGATTCTGGTCTTGTTTTCCGTGTTGAAGAGTCTCTATGATCTTTGAGATTGTGATTGGGTACGGGGGTAATGGGGGTACTCTTTTCTCAATAAAGCCAGGAAGTTTTCTGGTTCCAATCAAGCGGTGCACTCCAAAAAGTAGTTTTTGTCTTCTGGAAAGTCTTCCTAGTTTTGCCTTTTGCTTATCTGTTTCAACGAGTACTCGTGTGTCTGTGCTAAGTTCTGCAATTCTATACCACAAATCATCGGGCCTTGCCTCTGGGGACATTATGACGAGGAATAGATTTCCAAGTTCTTCAACGGGTCCAAATACTGAAACGCTCCCTTGGCTTGGAAATTGAAGACCAATAGCTTGGAGGTCGGTTTCCTCCCAAATGAGCAAAATAGGATCGTCAGCATGATATGATTGGTGCCACTCATAGAGCTTCTTTACAGAAGAAGCGAATTCTCGAAGATCTGGAGACATCCAGAGGATAGTTCCCGTCCAATCGTATCTTGACTTTCGTGGGTTCTTCTCTATTGTGCTCAAGAACTCTTCCATCGTATAGTATTCGAATTCAAAACTGTGGAATCCCGTGCGGGTTCTAATGTCGAGGATAGCATTGCGAGATAACATGCCCTCTTTTTCCTGAATGATGGTTTCATGTGGGAAAAATTGTTCCATCACATCGGTATCGATTCCGACGCAAAGATACCGTATCGGTTTCTTGTTCATTTCTGCGCGACCCTTAAGACTCTACGACAATAGAGTCCTTCGTCTCATATATCTTTTCTGAAAAAAGAATATTCAATCGTGGGAAAAAGTGTAAGGGGATATGTCTCCTTATTTTGGCACATAGACCAACACAGATGATGTTACTGCATTGGCATGTATTTCAGGTCGTACTCGGGTCTTCGACTTTTTCATCAAAGTCACCCCTTCTTATTTCGTCATGATGACGACATTACTTGCCATTGTACTTAGCTCAAAGTATGGAATTGTTTTTGTTCTCTTTTTCATCTTTCCTCAATATACTCTAGTACGTTTAACTATATGAATTCATTTCTACAAAATTCTGCAATTTCATGCCTTTTTCGGCTTCCCGAACCCTTTTATCTCGGCAAATATATACCAACATTCTGAAAATATAATTAAGAATACCGCTTAAGCGTAGTAAACTCACTTTACACTGCTTAAGGTCCCCGTCACTTACCTCGTTATGCTTTTATCCTCATAAATTTCTTTCAATCATATAAAAAGACTCCACCCTGTTCTTAATTCTTGAACAAAACAGCAATTGACAGAAACAATATATATCAAGTAAGCCGCGTAGTCCCAAACGTGGTTGGGCATCAATTCCTTGAGGAAAAAATATCTCAGATACGTAGAGGTCTCCCTATTCTTGATCCTATCTTAGAAATTGACCAATGTTTAATTAGTGCAGAGTCATTGGTGCGCAAAATTCGAGTGATTCTAGAAGATGAGCCCTCTCAAAACAAACGCGTACTTGCCTTGGGAGACTTTGACCGGACTGGGGCTTTATTCTCTGCCGTCTCCAAAGCAAAAGACGTTGTCATTATGGACATCGACACAAGGCTGGCAGAATCACTATTCGAACTTCAGATGAGCTTTGATGCGCCAGTAAGATTCGTCTATCATGATGCTCGAAAAAAACTGATTGAAGTTCTTTCACACCAGTTCGATATGATCATTACCGACGCTCCACCAACAGTACATGGTATAAACTTATTTCTCTCACGAGCAATTGCTGCTGGAAAAAAAGATATCGCCATCAAAAGCAAGCATCAGTTTTCTGTTATTTTCTTTGCTCTTCCCAAGGAAAAAGTACTGCTTAAACATTTGGAAACCATTGCTGAAAAGGCCTTTCTGACTATCGAGAATAAATGGGA
>JAJRWK010000220.1 GCA_024276795.1 archaeon
CACTCCTCCAAAGATTGAGAGAAATGCGATCCCCGCAATATATGCAAAAATTCCTATTCCTACCAGTACCATTGGTCCATATACTGTATTCTTCCAGTAGAATGGAGATTTTCTTGGATAGGGAGCCGTTACTTTGCGGACATATTCTCTGATTGAGATTACGGCAGTTGCTCCCAGCAACATTGAGGAAATAATCAAGGCTTCCGAGACTTGGGCAACATAGATTACTGAACTTGTTTCTCTAAACGCAATAATTTCGATGTCCTCTTTGATTGCAGAGTGAGCTAGTAGTCCGATCATGCTTCCTGCGCTCATAAGGGCAATTATCGACGCTGCGTCCCACTTGCTTTTGACACCCACTGTGATGAAAAGAAACCCTAGTACCATGAAGACGAGAGAGATCCCTGCGGTTCTTAGTTTTAGCTCGGTTGTGAAAAAATTTGATTGGTAAAAAGCAATACCCGTGCCCAGAGACCATATTAGTAGTGATCCACTTGATATCATCCCGAATTTTAGGAATCGCAGATTCACGTTTCGATATGCCATGAAGAACAGGATTGTGGCTCCGAGTAGAAGCAAAGTTGGAAGAAAAATGCGTATTATCGTGACGGTTTCAGTAACAGGCGTCATATTTTTCAGCTTCTCAGACTTGGTGTTTGAAACGTTGTTTTCCTAGATCACTTATGATCTGTTCAAAAAGATGTTGAGCAACCGTTCTTTTTAACCCTTTAAGTTCCCTTATCCGGCCCGCTCTATTAATGACTAAAACATGATTGGTCTCGGTTCCAAAACCTGCTCCTGGCTTGCTTAAGTCATTTGCAACAACGTAATCAGCGTCTGCTTTTTTCATTCTGTCAACCGCTCTTCGTATCAGAGTATCCCTATCTACGTCCCATTCTGCCTTGAATATAACTAGGATAGATTCTGGAGCTATTTCTTTGATTTGATCTACAAGCTTTTCAGTAGGTTCTAGTTCTACCTTGAAGCTGGCGGTAGATTTCGTTTTTCCTTCCTTTGTTGCTTTTGGTCGAAAATCAGCCATGGCCGCGGAAAGTATGATCAAACTTCTCGGGTTTTTTCTAATAAGTTCCAGCGTAGTCTCGGTCATTTCTTGAGTTGTTACCACGTTATACGTTTCTGCATAGCTTGGGGGCTTGAGCAAGGTGGGTCCGAGAATAAGTTTTGGAGTGGCTCCGTAGAGGTAGGCTTCTTCAGCCATACTTATTGCAGTTCGCCCGCTAGCTGCGTTCGTTACAAACCGAACGTTATCTATGGGTTCTCTTGTTGGTCCACCTGTTATTATGACCGGGATTTCTCTGAGAGCTTGGGGGGTGAAGGCTTTGAAGATATGGGCTGTTAATTCCTCAGGCGAGGGGATTTTGGCTTTTCCTTCAACACGGATGGGATGAATTATTTTGACACCAATTTCTTCAAGCTGTTTGATGCTTTTTTGGGTGGCTACGTTGTTTACCAGGTCTTCATGTCCAACATAGCTAATTATCACGGGGATGCCTTTACCAATTAGAGTAGCTGCTATCAGAGTCACTGGAGTGTCTGCTATTCCTGCGGCAATCTTGTTGAGGGTATTCGTGGTGCAGGGAGCAATTAAGAATGCATCAACTGGTCTATTCATTACTCCTGCAAAACGAATATGTTCTATGTCTCCCGTGATCTCTGTAATTGGTTTGTTTGCAGTGGCCCACCACATCAGATCGGGGCCTATCAAGCGTTGTGATTCTTTTGACATTACGGAAACCACATGTGCACCATGACGCATGAGTTCTCTAGCTATTTGAGGGGACATGAAAGCAGCAACGCTACCTGTGACGCCTAGAAGAATCTTCTTCCCAAGCAATCGATGGCTCTTCGTTCCGACAATCCGATTACTAGGATGCACAAGAGAGGTATTTCTTCCAAATAGATAACTGCTTTCCTCGCGACTTAGAGAACTAGGAATGAAATACTAACGGTTAATAGCTATTTGTGACTAATCCTCGGTTATCTAATAGTATGATTTAACTAGCCACGCTTGTGATGTGATTATTAATACGGGGATGATGTGTATGAGTGAAGAAGTTGAAGAATTAACGGACAAAAATGATTCAAAAATAACAACAGGAGCAATGAATGAAGACGCTCATTTGGAAGAAGAATTAATCAAGAGAGCAGAAGAGACCGAATTTAAGGAGCACATGAGTGGGAATCGGGAGTACATGCGAGACATGATCCTAGGTTCAAACGATGGTCTGGTTTCGATTTTTCTCCTAATTGCTGGGATTGTTGGTGGTGGGCTTCAATCCAAGGAAATCCTGATCGCTGGAGTCGCTGCTGCTGTAGCGGGTGCGATAAGCATGATGGCTGGAGAGTATCTGAGTACTAAGTCGCAAGAAGAAGTGTATGACGCTGAAATCGCTGTCGAACGCGAGCATATGAAGTATTTCCGTGATCACGAGGTTCAAGAAGCTCGAGATATGCTGAAAGAACTGGGAATAGAAGGCGAATTGCTCGATCGAGTCATTGAACAGGTCGCGGCAGACGACGAACGACTTATGAAACTCATGCTAACCATGGAATTTGGGATTTTGGAAATCAATCGACGCTCTCCATTAAAGGCAACTATCATGATTGGTTTCATGTTCTTTCTTGGATCTATTCCTCCAATCTTTCCCTTTATTTTCCCAATAGGCGTATACGTTGCTTTTGCCTTCTCCGCAGTGCTGAGCGCGATTTCTCTCTTTATTGTTGGGGCCGTTAAAACAAAGGTTACTCTGAAGAATCCCATATATTCTGGCTTAGAGAATTTTGCGATTGGCGCGGTAGGTGCAATTGTGAGCTATGTGATTGGCTTAAGTTATGGAATAATTTTTTGATTTGACCGTTAGGGTAACTCTCCTCCTATGCTTTACAATCGTGTTTTTTTCCTCTTGTAACCTTTTCCAAGAATTTTAGGAAGCATACAACGCCTTTAGTTTTCGAAGCATTCAAAGGAGTTCACTTACGCAACATTTTATATTTAGCACGCAAACGAAGGGACAGAGTGAGCAAAATGACCGACATTAAGGTGTTTCGGATTAAAGGTGGCTATAACAAGAGGCGAATACCTCATGTTTTCAGTGTTGAAATTCGCGCGCTTAACGAACAGCAAGCTCTAGAGCTTGCGTATTCAGAAATCGGTAGCAAGCACCGAGTTAAACGCACTGCAATCAAGATAACGAGTATTGAGGAGATAAGAAACCCCGACGAAATCACTGATCCCATTGTCCAAGTCTTTGTGGAACGCGATGATTTCGAGATTCGGGTATGATTCGAATCATTTTGCCCTCAAAACCAATTGAGGTAATCATATGTCAGACAAACAATCATCTTCTCAAGGGCCCTCCCTAGACCAACAAGTTCAAGCGGCATATCAGCAGTATCAGTTGATCGAGAGTCAGTTAGCGTTTTACCAGGAACAATTTCAGACGCTGTCTCAACTTTTTACCGAATTGTCTCTTTCAATTTCGACCCTGAAAGGTCTCAAGGAATCTACTTCCGATAATGAAATACTCATTCCTATTGGATCTGGCGCGTATGTTTGGGCTAAGATTGAAAATAAAGACCAAGTTCTCACATTAGTAGGTGCCCATGTTCATGTGGAGAAATCCATCGATGATGCGATTCAAACGATCGAGGGGAGAAAAGCAAAGATTGAAAACTCGTTGAAGCAACTGACCAATGAGACGCAACGTCTCACTTCTGAAAGGGATCGTATCCGACAATTTATTGAGCAAGTTGCCGCTCAAAGGCCCTCTGGAAAACAATAAGCTATCACTAATACCACCGATATTTCCTTTAGGGAGAGTTTCCATGTTCGACCGATTAAGATCTGGAATCAATAATGTCATTAAGAAAATCAAAATCAAAGAGCTCAGCGAAAAGGAGCTCAACAAGGCACTTGGTGAGCTGAGAAAAGTTCTCATAAAAAACGAGGTTAGCGTCGAAGCAACGGAAGCCATTACTGATCAAGTTAAGAAAGAACTGCTTGGTGCAGAAGCTAAGCGTTTTTCAGATCCTAGCCCCATCATTGTTTCGGCTCTTAGGCACTCACTTTTGAAGATCTTGATGGCCGACGGAACAAGTATTGACATACTAGAGGAAACGAAGCGATATCAAGAAAAGTCTGAACCTCTCGTTATCTTGTTCTTAGGAATTAATGGTACGGGGAAAACGACGACAATCGCAAAGATTGGGAATCTTCTCAAAAAGAACGGTTATTCTGTTGTTTTTGCTGCTGCTGATACTTTTCGAGCTGGAAGCATTCAGCAACTTTCCTTACATGCAGAAAAATTAGGCATTCGTGTTATCAAGCAAGACTATGGTGCTGATCCAAGTGCCGTAGCATATGATGCCGTTGATCATGCATTTGCCAAAGGCATTGATGTGGTTTTAATAGATACAGCTGGTCGGATGCAAAACAATGAGAATCTAATGCGCGAATTGCAAAAAATAAAAAGAGTCATTGATCCCCAGCTCACTTTATTTATTGGTGACGCCTTGGCTGGAAATGACGCTACTCGTCAAGCCCGCGAATTTCACTCAAAAATCGGTATTTCTGGCAGTATCTTAACAAAGGCAGATGCAGATGTCAAGGGGGGTGCTACTATTTCTGTAACATACGCCACTAACAAGCCTATTACGTATCTTGGTGTCGGGCAAGGGTATGATGATCTCGTGAGATTCGAACCTAAACAGATTGTTGACTCTTTACTTCCCAAAAAGTGATGAAAGTTGGGCTTTCCAAACACTCCCCGAATTGCTGTTATCGGTAACACCTATCTTGATGAAGCAATCCTGATTCCTCGGCTTCCCTCTCCAGATATGAAAATTACTTCGAAAAAGGTCTTGAGAAACTTGGGAGGAAGCGCCACCAACTTTGCAGTAGCCTTCTTACAATTTCCTGCACAATGTGACTTGTATTCTACGATCGCAGGTTCTGATCTTGGTAAGACCGTGAAAAAACTCCTCCTTGCGAAAGGAATTGACATTTCAAATATTGAGATGGTCGAAGGCGAGCAGGGTCGCACTATCGTTCTCATCACTCCTGATGCTGAAAGTGCAAAAATCGGAATACCCGGCGTGAGCAATCAAGCGTCTGTACGTGCCGCAAAGAGAATCGATGTTTTACGTTACTCGCACGTACACCTAGCCAGTCCTGAAGCCAAAGCTATTGAGATTATTTTGGAAAAAACAATTCCTTCCAATACTTCTGTTTCTGTTGATATCGGGGCTAGGCTGTTGGAGACAAATGTTTCGAAAGTAAGAGATCTTCTCGAGAAGGTCGATATTGTTTTCATGAACCGTTTGGCATATCGACGTCTGTATAATGTTGCCCCTCCAAGCCTGCCACGTCTTTCTCATCCCTCAAAAATAGTTGTTACTATGGGGGACGAAGGAGTATTCCTTGTATCAGGAAATGAAACCGAAATGATTTCCGCTCACAAGACTAATCCAGTTGACACAACAGGCGCTGGAGATATTTTGGCAGCATATAGCGTGTATTATTTTCTGTTAGGAGATCTAAAATATGGGGTTAAGCTAGGTAACGTTGCTGCTGCATTAAAAATCCAGCATATTGGTGGAACTAATGGAATTCCTCAAATTGAGGAAGTGAAAAAATGGCTAAGCCTAGAGTAGTTATTGTTGTTTCAAAACCGGATATTGCTAGCATGCTTCAATTCCAGGTTCTCCAGGATTCTTTCGGTTTCGTTGAAACCGATGAGAATCTTTTTGCGAATTCGGTCTATTCTCGAGACAACATAAAAATAGTACAGATTAATGAGCCAAGTATCTTATCAAAAGAAGTGCAGGAATTGGAGGGAGATCTCTTGATTTTTGCTTCAAAGCATGTCTCCCAGGCTGGGATGAAGGCTGTTCTGGTTCATACTCCTGGTGTTTGGACAGATGATGTTTCCTATGGAGGGTTACCTTACAAGATTAGTCTGGCTCCCGCAAATGAACTAAAATATGGTTTTGATCAACTACTATTCCACGCCCAAGACAATCGTCTCGATGATTTCATAGTGGGGATGGAAGTAACCCATCACGGTCCTATACTTCCGGAAATCCCTTCAATATACGTAGAACAAGGGGGGACCCGAGAAGAATGGCAAAATCAAAGAGCTGCCGAAACAGTTGCTTCGACTATTTATGATATTGCGCAAGCTTTTTCCAAAGGAATAATTCCTCAGAAGAAAGCAGTTGTTGGATTTGGAGGAAACCACTACTGCGCTCGTTTTCTCAAGTTGGTGGCCGATGAAGATTATGCATTTGGCCATATAATCCCTAAACATGTTCTTGATAAAACGAGGCCAGAAATGATTCGAAAGGCTTGGGATCGTACCATTGCTCGAGAAAAAATTGCAGTGGTTGACAAAAAAGGTACGAAAAGTGCTCATAGAAACATGATCAAGGAGCAGTTGGGCGAGACAACAGATATTGTTTACCGCTGAATCTCTGTTGCTTCCTTTCCTTGTGTCTGTGTCAACCAGAGCATTCATTGCTTCATACAGATGATCGCTGTTGCAACGCGTTTTTTATTAATTGAGCAGATATGGATTTGATTGAGGAGTAGATTAATTATGTCCACTGGAGAAAAAAAACGCATCCTAATCACTGATGGCATGGCTAAGGAAGGCATAAGCATTCTAGAAAATGCGGGTTTTGAAGTAGAAGTATTAGATGATAAGGGGCGTTTGCGTGAGCGAGTCAAAGATGCACACGGAATGGTGGTGAGAAGTGCCACAAAGGTAACCAAGGAGTTGCTCGACATTGCAGAAAAATTAAGAATCGTTGCGCGAGCGGGAGTAGGGCTTGACAACGTCGATCTAGATGAATGCAAGAAAAGAGGCATTGAAGTTGTGAACAGCCCTGAAGGACCAACTCCAAGTGTCGCAGAATTTACTCTTGCTTTGTTAATAGGGGCTGCCAGAAGAATTGGCCATGGCAACCATATGTTGAAACAAGGAAAATGGGTGAAGAAGGAATGTGCTGGCGTAGAACTTAGGGGTAAAACCCTGGGAGTTATTGGAACAGGTGCGATCGGAGGAACTGTTGCTCAATATGCTCTTGCTCTTGGAATGAAAGTTCTAGGATACGACGTTGTGATTCGGGAAGATTTGAAGGCCCTTGAAAACTTTGAATATACGGACCTAGACACTTTGATTAGGGAAAGCGATTTCATCACTCTGCATGTGCCCTTGATCCCCCCAACGAAACACATGCTCAACAAGGAACGCTTCGAGCAAATGAAAGATGGAGTAGTTATTGTTAATGTTGCTAGAGGTGGTGTCATCAATGAGAAAGATCTTCTTGAGGCTTTGAAAGCCGGAAGGATCGGTGCGGTCGGTTTGGATGTTTTTGAAGAAGAACCTCATCCTGATCCTGAATTAATCTCGCATCCCGCTGTGTTGGCCACTCCTCACATTGGAGCGAGTACTAAGGAAGCATCTGTCCGAAATTCAACTATTGTTGCAGAAAAAATAGTTAAGTTCTTTGCTTCTGCGTAGAATGTTAGATCATAATGGAACTCGAAACCGAAGTCCTAAGTCTCGTCAATAAAGCTCTGGAAAAGGCTGGTCTAAGCTCAGCTAGGGTTGTTAGGCTCCAAAAACCTCCTTCTCCTGAGTTAGGCCATTTTGCCCTCATGGTTAATCCTCTTGCTAAGAAAAAAGATCCTGAGAAAATTGGAGAGCAACTGAAAGAAGCTCTTCAAAGTTTTAAACTCGTTGAAAAAGCAGTTCTTGCTGTTTCTGAGACAAAAAAAGGCAAGAAACAAGTATATCTCAATCTCTTTCTTAATGAGACTGCTCTTAGGAATGCACGCGCAGAGTTTCACAACCAGGTACTCACCCATGTTTTCTCTCCAGATTTTGGCAAGTGGGAAGATTTCAAAGGAAAGACTGCTGTCGTGGAGCACACAAGTGCGAACCCAATTAGCCCTTTGCATGTGGGAAACCTAAGGAACTCGTTACACGGTGACGCATTTGCCAATATTCTGGAAAGCTTGGGTTATGACGTAAGTAGAAGATATTACGTCAACGACGTTGGTCTTCAGATCGCATTCACTGTTGTGGGTTATGAAATCCTCTTCTATCACCTAAATGTCCGTCCTGACGAGAAAATTGACGTATGGCTAGGCCAAGTCTACGCTTCAATGAATTGCTTGTACACTATTCAAGATCTGAAGGAATGGGCAAAAGAGGAATTTGAAAATGTAGAGTTCTCTTCTGATGTCTATAGTCTTTCTGAGAAGGAGCTTTCTGAAATCCTCTCTCAAATCGACAAATCCATTAAGGACTTGAATGCTCTAATTGAAGAGACTCCACGAAATGACAAGCAAAGTAAGAAGCATCAGGACAAAACACCTGAAGAACTTCGCTTGAAAGAATTTTCTGACAAGAAATCTGAATTCAAAAAGTATTTTGCTGTCCAGCATTCCCTACAAGCAAGATTTCCCTTTATCTTCTCCTCTCTTCATTCGTATCTCATTGAGAATAATATTGACCTAAAAACGCGCACAAGGGAATATCTTTCCACCTATGAGGCAAATCCCGATTCCCCCATTGCAACCTTGTTCAGAGAGATGGTGAATTGGTGCCTTGCTGGCTTTCAAAACACTCTGGGGAAATTCAAGGTTGTCTTTGACGCCTTCGACTTCGAATCTGAAATTACGTGGAGTGGCATGCCAAAGGAGATCATCACTCGCCTAGCAGAACTCCGGGGTATTGATACGAGCAAGGGCCTAAAGGGCCTAAGATATACTTATCCTAACGACAAGGTCGTCGCGTTATTGAAAGAAATAGGGAGAGACCGAAAAACCGTTCCCCATCGTGATAATATTCCTGATCTACAATTGACCCGGGCTGATGGAACAGCATTGTATCCTACTAAAGATATTGCTTACTCGATTTACAAATTTCAGAAAACTAGTGCTGATAAGGTTTACAACGTGGTTGGTGCTGAGCAAGTTTTGCCTCAATTCCAGTTATTGCTTCCCCTCTGGGAAATGGGTTATGGTAACTACGCGGCTAATCTTCACCACTACGTCTATGAAATTGTGTCTCTGAAAAACAGAATTATGAGCGGTAGGCTTGCTCAATACGTTACTGCCGATGATTTCTATAAAGAAACGCTTGTCAGGGCCCGAATTGCAAAAAAAGAAAATGATCAAGAGCGAGGGGTTGATCTCGCCAAAGAAGATCTTGATTTGTTTAATTCAATTGTTGAAGCAATTACTCTTTCTGTCATCCGTTTCTCACTCCTCGAATCTGATCCCAAACGCAGGATCGTGCTTGACATAGACCAAGCGCTCGATCTGCGGCAAAGTAGCGGACCGTTTGTACAATATGCTTTAGCTAGGACCCATGGGATTTTCAGGAAAGCAAAGGAACAATTTGGTATCTCTGAAGGTTCTATTCTCGCCGAAAAGATAGACGTATCAGTTCTGACTGCTGATAGAGAAGCCAAATTGTTTGAAATGCTGGGCTCTATTCATGATGTCTTGTTGCGTTGCTATGTGGAAATGAATGTTTCCTACGTTCCGAAATTTGCTTTTGAGTTAGCTCAGGAATTCATGAAGTATTATGAATCCACCCCCATCCTCAAGGGGACTAATCGTGAAGAAATGATCGCTCGACTGGCTCTAGTGAGGGCCATTCAACGCGTTCTAACTTTCCTGCTAGAGCTAATGGGCATACCTGCTGTTACTCAAATGTAGCTCGTTTTGTGCTCCATTTACTTCTCCTTCTTCAAGATCCTTGGATCTTTGTCATGATTATGCTTTAGCCGATGTTAGATAACTATTTATTATATTCTTAGTGTGTAGAAAACAGTTGAAACTAGGAGTTGGTGAATGAACCGATGTATTTGGATGTTTATCTTAACGATGCTAAATTACTTCGCAACGTGATTGAAGCGCTAACTGCCATTGTTGATGAAGCGAAGTTTCACGCTAGCGATTTTGGGTGGGAAGTCTTGGCTATGGATCCTTCTCGATCCGCCATGGTGGATTTTGCCATGCCGAGAGATGCCTTTGATGAGTTTAAGAATGAAGGAGACATGAGTTTTGGAATTAACCTTAGGGAACTCATGGATATTTTGAAACTTGCTGGAGGAGACGATTCTCTTCGCATGAAAATTGAACCAGACAGTGGAAGGTTGTCTATCGAGCTACAAGGTAGTTCTTCTCGTAGGGAATTCAAAATGTCCCTTCTCGACTTAGGAGGAGAAGGTGGTCGAAGACTTAAGATCCCCTTTGATTTTAAGATGGAGATCTCTACGCACCTCTATAGCGACATGGTTCGCACAGCAGAAGCTGGAGGGGAACAAGTTGTTATCGTAGCAGATTCTGACAAAATAACGATTACATCCTCTACCCCCTCAAGAGAGATCAAATTTGAAATTCCCAAGGACTCACCTGACGTTATGGAATTCAAGTTTGAGGGCGGTTCGAATGAGGTCAAAGCTAGTTATTCGTTGAAATACTTGCGTGACTTTCAAAAGGCGACGAAGCTCTCCGACGTCGTTTCTTTCGAATTCAGCACGGATAAACCCATGAAGTTGACATTCCCCATTCCCGGAGGGGGACACATAGCGTACGCAGTGGCCCCCAGACTTGAATACTAATTAATACCGAATTCCAGACTCATTATTTACTAGGTGGTTAAGTGTATCATGACTTGCTCGCTGTGTGGAGAGAAGAACGGTCAACAAGCGAGCTCATTTCTTTGCCCCCTGACTTTTACATGAAGGTTTCAGCTTATATTTCACATTTGGAAACAATGGCTCAGACAGAACAAGATCCTCTCTTGTCTAGACTTTTTGAGGCAAGAAGGAAGAGAGTCATTTTTCTTCTAAAGGATTGTATCCAATTGAGATACCAGAAAATAACAAATTATCTCTTGTCTGAAAAGAACGTTCCCATGGATGCATTAACTGTTGAAGAAAATAAACTGGTCAGATCACTTCAGGCTCTATACAAAGATTTCATTTCTGCTACTTTCGGGATCAAGCATCCCACTATGATGAATGAAGAACTTTCTGAACCCCTTGTTCCTTCTGAATCTTCCTCTGGCAAAATCAGCGATCAAACAGATATAGAAAAAACCCCTCTCATTTCCACGGAAGAGAACTCCTCTGACGCAGAAACGCGGGTAGAGGTTGATCTGCCAAGCAGTGAAGATGAAACTATTGAATATGAATCTGTTCTGATTACTTCTCCCTTTGAGAAACAATTTGTGGGAGTTGACTTACAAATTTATGGTCCATTCCAAAAGGATTCAATTGTCTTCTTACCAAAAGAAAACGCCGCGTTCCTTATTAGAACGGGCACCGCTGAAAAAATTGAAACTTCGGACAATTGACTCCTGTCTGCTTTTTTAGTCGTAATTCCTTCGCATAAGTATGAATTTTTCTTCTGTTTTTCCGTCTGAATACTTCGTCTTGGCCCAAGTTTTGATTACAAAAATCGCACAGTCAAGATCTAGTAATGGTGGCGAGGGCGGGACTTGAACCCGCGCGGGCTTTCGCCCAGTGGCTCTCATTCCCTCTGAATAGAAGGACTCAAGGCCACCTCCCTACCGGGCTAGGACACCTCGCCTTTTGTCATGCAGTTGGTGGGGCCTGGGGGCTTCGATCCCCCGCGCTCCCGGTTTCTCATTTACAGATTATGAGCCGGGCGCTGTGGCCGCTCTCGCACTGACCGCCTGAGCTAAGGCCCCACTTCCATCAAGGACTAGCTGAGTCATTTTAATAAAACAATCGGTTTTGGCGTAGGTCATTGGTGTTTATAATCTAGGTGATATTTGAAAGAGTAGTGCTCTTAGTATCAGCGAAATGCTTAGGTACAATCGTTCTCTGAATAATAATCCCGTTTTTTGCTCATAGGTTTCTTTTGCATTCTAAAAAAATAGTTATCAAAAACTAATCTTAAGTAGTGCCGTTATTTATGAAGCAATGATGTCTGCGATTATTCCAGAACCCGAGTCAAAATTCTATAAAGTAAAGTGTCCCGAGTGTAGTCATGAAATGGTCATTTTTAGTCATGCGAAGATGAGGGTCAAGTGCTTGAGATGTGATGCATTGATTGCGGAGCCCACGGGTGGAAAAGCAATCATCAAAGCAGAAATTATTGAAGAATATCAATAGATGTTTAGTTACTTCTCGGGCCATTCAAACTTTTTACTAGAGTAAAGTTGAGCAGTCTTGATTCTGGACAGAAAGCTTCATGGGACTAATACATCCGAGCTAGCTTTTGTCTCTTTTCAGTAATTTGGAGTTTAGACATTGCTCAGTTTGTGTTCTTAAATATAGTTTGCCAAGAGTAAGCCTTTAATTTGCATGAGCAGAGGTCATTCTAAAGAAGCATTAGGGGTCAAGAAATATGGCTTCACAACCAGAAACAAAAATTAGCGTATTAGACACCGACGAACCCTTTCTCGCACGGTTTGCATTCCCGATTTCATTCATTGTATTTCTTCTAGCATACTTCTTCTTCGATACTTTGATCAAAATCATTTTCCGTCATGGGAGCAGACCTGTTCACGCTGCAATGTTAGCGATAGTAGTCTGGGTTATGGTGTGGTACTACCTCAAAACCGGTGAATTGCGTAGCATGTTTGGTCACCGGATGACCATTTATATCGTTAGGCGATTGCTTGCAATGATCCCAATTTTCTTGGGCATTTCAATTCTCACTTTCGCACTGCTTAACTTAGTTTCAGATCCGGTTCAGATTGCCTTGGGCCAGACACGAATTAAGACAGAAGCCCAAATTGAAGCATTGAAGA
>JAJRWK010000221.1 GCA_024276795.1 archaeon
GATAAGATAAATCAAGACCTTGACGAGCTATCATCTCGTATTAATAGTTTAGTTCAAGAAGCAAATCAAGTCAATGCAGATATTCAAGAGCTCAATGAACAAATAAGTTCGCTCGATAGTGCCATTGCAAACCTTGAGACGCAACTCAGAATAGCGAGAGACGATAAGTCTTCTAGAGAATCCCGCATAAAGGATCTTGAGAAAAGATTGGAGGCATTGCAGAAAAAGAAGCAAGAGGCGGAAACAGAGAAAGCCACTGAAACCCAGGAAATTGCGAGATTAGCAACAGAGATTCGAGAAGCCGAAACAGAGCTTGATTCTCTAAAGAAAGAGCTAGAGAAAGCAAAGTCAGAATTGGAAGAGGCAAGGGCAAGCTTTGACGAAAAGCTCCAACAAGCGAAAAGTAAGCTTGAGATCGAACAGGCAAATCGAAAACAAATTGTTGAGAAATTCCCCATTGTCAACTACCTAGTTACTAAGGGACATCTAGATCTTCCGGAAGCGGAAATCATTTCATTGCTTGCGCTTAATCCTGACGGCCTTACAGAAGAGGAAATCAAATCAAAAGCAAAAACTGCTAGTGCAGTACTCATTTTTAGAACAATAAAGAAACTTGAAGCAGATAACCTTATCGTCGACCATAATGGAAAACTTGTTCTCAGTTCCGATTTAATCTCTAACCTATCCTAAGGAAAGCTGAAAGGCCGTCATTGATTTCTATTTTTCTTACTAATTTTAGTATTTTCGTGAATGATTGTCCTCTCATGAGTTCGTTCTTTTTCTTATTATGATTGCAAAGGCAAGTATGGAGAGAGCAATCAGATAATTATCAATTTCCAAAAATGAGGTTCCGATGAGAGGAGCCGATGTTGCTGATATTATTGTGAGAATTGACTGAGTGCTATCCCTAATGATTCCATCAGTTGCAACGACTCTTAGAATATATTTGCCCGAGGTAAGCGTTTTCGGGATTTCAACACTTATGGCATTTGTAGAGAAAATACCCAGCTGAAGCCAAGATGAGTCGTTGTTTGTAGCAAAGAGGTAAACAATAAAGCGAATATCCAAAGAGCCAGAGTAAGCAAGGTTAACGGAGAATTCTAGGGTTGATCCAGCTTTGATGTCAGTCTCTGGCAGGTTGTTTAGAGATTGAATTCTTAATGATCGGGGATTAACAAATTCTCGTGTGATGGTTGATTCAAAAGTTAGTCCAACAAAATTTGTGATATAGTTAAGAGTCAAAGAATAGTTTGCATCTGGCAGTCTACGCGTGTCGATAGTTCCATTTGTTCCATCAAAGGGAATCGTAAACTTCAAGCTCTTGCTGATTGATAGAGAGACCCGAAGATCCACACCTGTAGCGTTGATTAAGTCTATGTAAAAGAAGTATTTTCCTGTCTTTGGTGCAAGAAAGCCAAATTCAATATTAGTAGAATACTGCATCCCGGTGCCTTCAAGAAGATCATTTTGGGGAAGAGGATCATCATCTTCGTAAAATACTTGAATAATCATATTCCCAGTCAATCCCGCGTTTTCAAATGTGGCCTTCACATTCACATATTCGGAAGAGTTCAGAAAGAGCTCAAAGATCTCGTCCGGAGCTCCAGGATTGGGGTCTGGAGCAGAGATTGAAATGGTCTGTTGTTGTAAACGAGTCGCCTCCAAGTAACCCACTAACTGTTTCAACTCAAGTTCTGGGAAATCGGACACCTTGTAAATCGGAGTTCTGATATTGAGAATACCAGTGACTTGTTTTGTAGAGGGATCTAGGGAAAAACCAACGGGAGGCAGATCACCAGAGTAAAGAGCGCGAACGATTAAGCTTACGGAATCGTAGGCTAGTTTAACTGAAGGACTCGTAACATGAAGGATGATCAAAAATGTTTGAGGAGAAAGGGGGTCTGTGCGGTAGAGCAAGAGCTGCCTTGTTGCCTCGGATTTACCTGAACGAAACTGCCCTCCTCCTATATATCTGATGTCACTGGTCTTAACGACAGACCCGGTCTCGTTTGCCAAATAAACATCAACAACAGTCGTTGGGTCTTTCCATGAAACGATGATCGGGATCAAATCGGCCCCGGATGGCGCCGTGAAAGAGAAATAGTAAGTGTCTCCCTGATCAGGACGGCTAAGGAAATTAGGATTGCCGAAGGAATACTTAGGGCTGTTAAAGATTTCATCTAAGTATCGCATTGAGGTATTTCCTGAGAGAGGAATGCTTGGAAGGTTAAACATTGAAATGGGTAAAGAAAATGTTGCCTGATTCGTGGACACGCGAAGATTTCCAAATACAGCTTCTCCAGAAGAGGCATTGAGGGTCAAAGTATTAGTACCAAGACTAATGATGGAATTGGGCAAGGTGTTTTTCTCGAAGGCATAAATATCTATCTGAAAACCGAAATTCCGACTATTCAAGGAACCGTTTGCAACGCCATCAGGATCAACGAGGAGAAATACCAGATTCCCCTTAGGAACGTAGTGGAGAAGTGAGACGTCGATTGTTGTTTTTTGACTGTAACCCGTGTATTCGGCCAGATAGATTCTTTCTCCTTGTGAAAAACTAATACTACTCGGCTCGTCAACTTTTCCATTTCCATTCTTGTCGACCCAATCAATCACATAGAATTCAAATGGGTCTTGGGTGTCTGATTGAAGAATGGCGTTCCATGAATCGTTCGCAAATGAGAACGAAATGCGGAAACCTGCAACATCGGAAGAGAAGTTATTCTGAGTGAGCAGAGTTACGTAAGTTGATTGCTTTCCTTCAGTGAAACCTTCAAGAGTTTCGTAGAGAGAAGCGCTATAATAAGTTGCTTCGAGAGACGAGACATTTGCAAGACTGAGTGTTAGTGTTTTTGAGGATCCGTAACCCAGGAAGCCACCAACCAGGTTTTCAGATGCCAAGCGCAACGGGTTTGAGATACCAAAGAACGATTCAAACGCGGGATTAGTACGTTTTCCGTAATCTCTTGTCCCATCCCCGAAGAGAATGGAAGTCTGATAAGTTTTAGCCATGCTAATTGCCAGAGTGGCATTCACTATTCCTGCGCCCTGAATTTGGGAAGGAAACCCTAGGTCTCGACTTCCGAGAAGAATGGCTTGCTTGATTAGAGCTGGCGTTGGATTTATGTTCACGTTTTTCATTGCTTCAACGACAAGAGCGGCAACTCCAGCAACTAGCGGAGCGGCCTCGCTGGTTCCGCTAAAGAGCCAAAAGGCACGAGTCCCATTGCCTTTTCCGTTCATGACTATCGTAGGAGCGTACCAGAAACTACCTACAGAAACAACATCTGGTTTTGGCAAGAAAAGCGGAGACGGACCTCTGGAACTGAACATTGCCGCTTGGGAATCGGATTGGGGTGTTTTCTCCGAAAATTCTCTAAAGTGTTCAAAAGTTGAGGCACCGACAGTCAAGGCTGTTCCAGCCACGCCCGGTGTTGCAGCAGTTCCGGGACCGGGACCGGAATTTCCAGAGGAAACGACAAATAAAGCCCCATCAAACAGTGGATCCAGCAATCCAGGCTGAGAAGCCAGATCTACAAACATTGTTAGGGGATCCAATCCACGAGCATAGCCTAGCACATTAGGGTCTGATAAGCCGAAAGAATTGCTAACAATTGTTGCTTTATGTAGGCCAGTATAGACCCATTCTCCCAGAGCATAATCTGGCTCAAAGCCAAGAACCCAATACCATGAAGAAAAGATGTCTGCGATACTGTAGAATTTTGCAGCAATGATCGACGCGTTAGGTGCTGTTCCGGGGAGCGAATAGGTTGTGTCATTTTCGACTTCCTCGGTGTTAGGATTATCAAAGATTGGATATGAGCTCGCTCCCGTGCCGGCAACTGACGCAGAAGTGGAAGTCCCATGACCAAAGTAATCATACATTACCGCGAAGCCTTCTCCAGAGGAGAGAATTCCAGAGATAAGTTCACCATTGATAATCCCGTAAAGATCAATCGTGTTGCCGAGGCTACCAAAGGAAACATCGTAGATCCCGTCTCCATTCGAATCCTTTGCAAGGATATCTCTTTCTCCCCAGATAAACGACTCATCGTCAGAAAGGCTCCAATCAACTAGTTGTCGATAGGTTCGCCCCCCTTCAAAGATTAATCCTGACTGAACAAGCGAGAGAGCAAGCGAGGTATCCATATCAATGTAGAGTGTGTCGTAAACATTCGCCACTTGGGCGTCAGAGAGTACTGCTAAGAAAGCCGTAGCATACTGTCCTATCACCTCATAGCCGATGCCGAAGCGATATGTTCCTGATACGCTGGGAGCAGATATTCCTTCTATTTCTAAGTCTTCGAGCTGGATGCCTAGCTGGCTTGAGTTGATAAGGGCAAAGTTTTCACCAGTCCAAACAGGGAAATCAGAAAGGTTACTTAGAGGCAGATATTTTCTGCCTTCAATTACAACAGGTGAAACCTCAACTGGCGTTAAAACAATCCCTGCACCGCTTGGATCAAATGACGATGGTTGACCATCTTCTCTGTGGATGCGTGATGAAAGATCAGTATTTCCAAAGTCAACTCCAGAGTCAACGACACCAACAGAGACTCCAGTTCCAAGAATGGCTTGCTCAATCCATACTTTTCTAACATCCATTATTTCTAGCGGGTCAAAAGTAGCATTCGTGACCGCATTCGAAGTTTCAATCTCATTTTGTAAGAACACATCCTTTGGTGCTTTTTTCCATTCATAAGCCATGATTGCCTTCGAGGAAGAGAGGATGGATACAAGATCCTGTGGGCGTTCTATTGCAACTAGGGAGAAGTAGTTTTTCCCAAAGGGAGCAGGTGGTACGATCCAGTTTGACGGTTTTTCTTCAGAAATTAGACCCACAATAATCGAAGAGTCCCTGCGAAGAGGAATGCCTAAAGACTTGGGGTTTTCCCCGTTGAGAAATTGTATTAAAGTAGAACTTAATTGCGGAGACGCTTTTTTGTTGCTTGACCTAGGAGTGGATGAGACCAAGGAAAGATCAGATCTAGGCTCCTGAGGAATACGAGAGGATTCTGTAGGGGTTTCTGGCTTTGAAAGTTGTGTCTCAACAAGACCAGCGTTTCCTACTTGGAGTAATAACATTGAAACCATTAAAACCATTAAACAAGATCTGGGGAACAGGCTCCGCATAGTATCTAAATTGGTGTGAGCATAGAGCCTAATAACGCTAATCCTTTGAGACAGATATGTTGCCTTTAATCGTGAAAACAGTATGAATAGTAATTGAGAATGCTTAAGACCAAAGAGAATCATTACCCATTTAGAAATGTCTAGGCGTTTATGGTTCTTTTTTATCTCGGCGCTACTCCTCAGCCAAGTAAGTCTCGTAGGATCTCTTGAATTAATCAGCATAGATAGACCTAGTTACAGAAATACAAACTTAGCTTCAGAACACCAACTTACGGGTACAAAAGAGGGAGATAATTTCGGTGGCGAAAATCTCCTAAACGATGATCATGTCGAGGGCAGAAAAATTCTCTCAAAAACTGAAGACACGCGCTATTCTGCAGAAAAAGGAGAGCTTCTCCAACCCGGCAAGGACTATGTTGTGTTTGCTAGGAGTCATTTTCTTGAACTAATGAATCTCCTAGATGAAAAGCAAGTCGAGATAAAAAGGGTTTATCCTAACTTGCAAGCGTTTCGAATCTCAGCCGATACCCAGATTGTCTTGCCAAGATCGGAGCATTATCAAGCATATGACGTTTCTAGTATTAGACTTCGATTGTCTTCTACAGGAGACAATTTTTCTCTTTTTGGAGCGTCAGATTATACCCCGATTGATATTGAAAAAGTATGGACAAAAGGTCTTAATGGCTCCGGAATCGTCATTGGTCTTTTAGATACAAAAGTCGTCTACTCGGGAGTGTTAGAAGGGAAACAATTTTTGACCAAAGTTTTCGGAGAAGGGGATGACAGCAACCCCTATAATCTGCATGCAACAAGAGTTGCTTCCCTCATGGTGGGTTATGATAACATAACCAAACAGCCCTTTGGCGTTGCGTATGGTGCTAAAATTGCGAATGCTCAACTTGGAGCAGATTCAAATGGATATTTAGTTGGTGATGTGTTCCAAGCAATGGACTGGTTAGGAGGCATCCCCGAGATAGATATCATCAATTTTAGTTTTGGTGGTCCCAGCATTGCTGACAATGACCCAATAGAAGTAGCTGCGGAAGCGTTAGTTAGGCTTGGGAAACTCGTCATTGCATCTGTCGGAAACGACGGGTCTTCAAAGTGGTACCAAATTGGAACACCTTCAAGCAGTCCTGAGTTGATTGGTGTTGGAGCAAGCTCTGGTTCAACTAGTATTGCGTCTTTGTCAAGCGGTGGTCCTACAGCGTTTTTTGAGCCGAAACCAGATGTCGTCGCACCAGGGCAAAATATTGAAGTCACCCCTGGAGAAATTGGGCACGGAACCTCCTTTGCGGCTCCAATAGTTTCGGGAGTCGCAGCACTGCTCACACAATATTTGAAAAATAAAACAGTTTCTCAGACCCAGGCTCTTGTGAAGGCCAGTATTATAAAAGGAGCACATCCCATAGTAGACGACCAGAGAATCGAAGGAATGGGGTTAGTAAATGCTTCAAGATCACTCGAGATCTTGGAAAATGTCGTCAACGACACTCAAAGCCCTTCGGAGTTCCTCTCTGTTCAACCGCGCTCAGCTCCGTTAGATGTCATGAGTGAGATAGCTACAAATGCCCGATTTGTCCAAAGAATTCTTGTTACGAGCACAAACCTAGACCAACTTCAAGCCACGATTGAGGGTAACTTAAGCAATTATGCATCCCTGGAATTATTCCGAAAAGGGCAAATTACTAGTACCTATCGCCTAATCGTTACTGCTCCTGACTTCGCAACTCAGCTTGTAGGTGGCGTTCTTTTTTCCTTAGGATCCATCAATGACTCGATCAGTATTCGACTCAATGTTACGGATTACTGGAGGGGAATCGGCTTAATAGACTTGAAACACACCAATTGGGATGACA
>JAJRWK010000222.1 GCA_024276795.1 archaeon
ATTCCACTGATTAAGGCAAAAGGTCTTCCCGATATGCCAGGTGTTACTTTAGTCGAGAACGAGAATGCAGAGCTGAAAGACGAGGAAAAGCTGGAGAAACTCACAAAAGAAGTTTACAAAAAGGAATTGCACTTGGGAAAAGTTTTCGATGACCTGCCGTTTGTAGGCGGTATGAGTGTAAAGAGTGCAAGAGACAGAATTGCAGAAATTGCTATTGAACAAGGAAAAGGCTTCGTCATGTATGAAACCGAGGACTTGGTAGTCTGTCGCTGCGGAACCCAGTGCCATGTAAAGATTCTGAAAGGTCAGTGGTTCTTGAAATATTCTGACGAGGAATGGAAGCAGAAAGTTAGAAACCATGTTAAGAGAATGCGATTCTACCCTGAAGCGATTAGGAAACTGTTTGAAGATACCATCGAATGGTTAAAGGACAAAGCTTGTGCTCGAAAATCAGGACTTGGAACGAGACTCCCGTGGGATCCAGAATGGATTGTTGAAACACTGTCTGACAGCACGATGTACATGGCGTATTACACAATCCAAAAATTCGTCTCCGCAGGAATGATCAATGAACAGCACTGTACCCCAGAGTTCTTTGACTATGTGTTTTGGAATAAGGGAGACATCAAGGAGCTTTCCAAAGAAATTGGGTTAGACAAAGAGATTTTGCAGGAAATCCGAAATGAATTCCTTTATTGGTATCCAGTAGACATACGAGCCTCCGGAAGAGATCTCGTTCAAAACCACTTAACATTCTTTATCTTCCACCACGTTGCGTTCTTCCCAGATAAGAGCCCAATAGCGATCGAAGTAAACGGCCATATGTACTACGAGGGGAAAAAAATGAGCAAATCCCGTGGTGTATTCACCCCACTTTCAGAAGCAGTAGAGATTTTTGGCCCGGACTTGGTTCGTGCAGGGCTTCTGGGAGCTGGACAGGGCTTAGACAATGCTAATTTCAGAGAACAGGACTTGCAAGCTCATCAAACACGTTTGGAGAAAATCAAGTCCTTGGTAGAGACCCTCCATGTTATCGAGACTGAGGAAACCAATATTGATGCGTGGATGCGTTCTAGACTGCAAAGAGCAATCAAGAAGGCTGAAGCAGCCGCAGAGAACATCGAAACAAGAACATATGTCCAAGTCGTACTTTACGACTTAATGAACGATTTGCGGTGGTACGAGAGACGTCGGGGAACATATGGTCCCGCCACTAAGGACGTTGTAGAAAGCATAATCCTTTTACTGACCCCGATTGTGCCTCACTTTGCCGAAGAAATGTGGAGAAAACTTGGAAATGATGATTTCATCATTAATCAGCAATTCCCCGAAGCCAACCCAGGTCTGATCAATGAAGAAGTAGAGAAGAGAGAGGAATTCGCGGTTCAACTCTATGAGGACATATTGAAGATAGCGAAGGTACTTGCGGGCAAGTCAGTCGGAGAAAAAATGGTGATTACCCTCGCACCCGAATGGATGTATGAAGTAGCTGAAATTGTACAGAAAGATAAGAAAAAGGCTATTGGAGTGGTAGCTAAAGACCCTCGTTTTAAAGAATTCACCAAGGATGCGGTAAAGGTGGCACAAGCAGTTCTTAAGCAAATCAACTCGGGAACCATAATCCTCTCTTACAATGAAGAAAAAACAACGATTGAAGAAATTGCAAAGTTCTTCGAGGAGGCGATTGGCAAGAAGGTTGAAATTGAGAGCTTTGAGGGTGCAAAATCTCCCAAAGCATCTCTTGCAATTCCGGGCAAACCAGCAGTTGCATTCCTCTGAGTCCCACAAACGGAACACTAACACATTTTCTGTGCTCTCCTCTCCGTTCCTAGCTCATGTATTCTATTCTTGGCGAAACAGAAGAGAAGATTTGAGAAAAAACACACAAAGTAATACGTTTTCATGCTTAGTGTATTGTCATGCTCTTTGCCTAGACAAAAATTCTTCCGGCAAACCAAATCAAGGAAAAATACGTTCAAAGAAGGAAACAATACAATCAAATAAATCAATAGTAAGCGCTTCATAATAGTTGTTGTTCTTTAGATTACATCCTCTATCTATTTATTTTGACCGACTTCAATTATGCAAACATTTTCAGTGAAACTTAATAAGCAATTTCTAGTAAAGTTAATGCCGGGAGGAATCGCATGACACTTAAACTCTTATCAGTGAAATTCCCAGAAGAAATGCTTTCAAAGCTAAATCTTCTGGTACTAGATGGAAAATATCCCTCAAGGTCTGAAGCTATCAGAGTAGCAATCAGAGACCTTATTTTGGAGGAGTTGGGGAGCTACGCCAAGAAGGCAACAGAAGAACCGGTGAAAATCCAGCACTTAGTACCTAACGTTACAAGCTAGATGGGCTGGAGCCAAGCGTCGCGGACATAGTATTCGCACTCCTTTTTTTTCTTTTTCTTACCGTAAGAAAACCGTATTTGGGGGATTAGTCAGCCGAGGAGAAAATTTCTAAACCTCATCAATCCATTCTTCATCGAGAGCTTGAGCGTGTAATTGTAGCTTTGCTGGTACTCGATTTTCTAGTTGACAGTATTCACACGGAGCGCAAAGAATTGTAGTTAGATGCGAGAGGTCGAAAATCCTATTCAACTGATCTGACATTAGGTCAGCGAGATGTGGTGATGCCCAGACTTCCTGTTCTTCACGAATAACAGATCCACTCTCATCAAGACTTGGTACTCTCCTTTTCCGCGGACGGTGCAACTTAAGGCCGACTATCAGCGTATTCACAAACTGAAAAGCCTCGTTGAGAACTGCAGAAAGATGAGGATCGTTCGGGAGGGGGAGAGACAATATCTGTTCTTGCACTTTTTCCAGTATTTTTCGGTCTTCTTCAGAAACCATGCCTACTCTCGATAATATTGGAATCTGAAATAAAAAGGATATTGGGGAAATAGTATTCGAGACCCTCACAAGATTCTGAAATCACAAGGTTATTTTGTAGGGAAGGGCAATACACTAGAAAATGACGCCCCCCGCATACCAGAGATTTGTCCAGCTTCCCGTCTGGAAACGTCCCGAAATAAGGAATCGACTAGAATGGTACCTAAAGGTATCCGCTAACCAAGCCCCTGCTAAGTACTTAATTGCTTCAACAATACCAGCGAGCGTTAGCTCAGATACTATTCATTCATTACCGTTGGGCGAGCTCTGGGACTTATTTCAAAAAAACCTCCATGAACTGATAAGCCTCTGGGAGCAAGCCAAACAAGAACCTAAATCAATTGATATTTCACATCCTTCAGAAACAAACCTATTGGATATAATCGGTGAGATCTCTAATAAAACACTTCAATCATGCACCTTTTGCAGATGGGAATGCAAGGTAGATCGAGTCAAGGGCGAAAAGCTAGGAACATGTCAGTTAGGCACCGAGTCAAGAGTGGCATCCTATTTTCACCACAGAGGAGAAGAACTAGTGTTCAGAGGCACTCGCGGGTCAGGAACGATCTTTTTTTCCTCTTGTTCAATGAGATGCGTGTTCTGCCAAAACAGTGATATTAGCAAGGACAAGGATAATGGCGCATTAGTTGATGCAGAAGGACTAGCAGCAATTATTTGGGATCTTAGAATGGAGGGATGTCATAACATTAATTTTGTGGGAGGAGAACCAACAATCCATTTACACACAATCATGAAGGCCATTAGACATATTTCGAGAGATAAACCCTCGAGGGAGGCTTTCGGACAAGCAAGATGGACAAAATCAGACGGTTTTCTTCCATTCAGAAGCGGGACCAACTATTATGATTACGGTGGACGGTTTAACGCCCCAATTCTTTGGAACTCAAATTTTTTTATCAGTGAAAAAACGATGAGTCTATTGCGGGCTGTCGTAGATGTTTGGCTTCCAGACTTTAAATTCGGCAATAATAAATGCGCAAGACGCCTTGCTAGAACCCCATGGTATTTTGAAACAATTTCTAAGAATCATAAACTAATTCACGATTGGGGAGAAAACTATGTTATTCGCCATTTAGTAATGCCGAACCATGTTGATTGCTGTACTAAGCCAGTGCTAGAATGGATCGCAGAGAATTTACCAGGAGCTCTAGTAAACATAATGGCTCAGTATCATCCAGATGCCTATGCAAATCCTGCCTCTCCGGAGTATAATCCTAGATATTCTGATATTAGTAGATATCCGGAACGACAAGAAATCTTAGACGCCTATGCTTATGCGCGAGAATTAGGAATCAACTTTGAAGAAATAACTTTTGAGAAAAGCTTGCAATGAGTAGATAGAAAAACATGTAGACGCAACAGCGCGGGATCGCTCGCGAGAGCGGAGTTTGGATGGTGCACAGTTTTTATGGGTAAACGAAGAAGGTATTATCATGTCATCCAATGAAGATCTTTTCTCAGATATTGTTGCAAAAATGACAGAAATTGCCTTAGCCGATGGCAAAATAACAGAAGAGGAACAAGAGCTACTCGCAAGTGCCCAAGTCAATCTATTAATGTATGACGAGGCATTGGCCAAAGCCTTAGAAGACGGCATCATCGATGAAGAGGAGATGGAATTACTTGAAGGGTTTAAAGAACAAATCATTCAAGACGCTATTTTAGTGAGTGAAGTTTCACAAGGAATCAGTGAGGATGAGTTAAGAATCCTTGATGCGTTGATCCATCTCGTTAGAGGCAACAAACCTAGGGAAGAATAAGCAAGCGCATCAAGCAATTCTCCTAACTACTTTCCCGACAACAGAGCTTTTTGGAACCCAGCCAAACTCTCGACTGTCTGTGCTTTTCTCAGGATTGTCTCCGACTACAAAACAAGAGTCCGGACTTATTGAGAGAACTCTTTTCACGATTATTTGTCCGTCCTTAGGGTTCTTCAAAAGAATGATATCATTTTGCTTAATTTTGGAAGTCTTCAGAACAAGAACGTAGTCTCCTTCTTTTAGGGATGGAAGCATGCTTTCTCCCTTGATTCTAAAAATAAGAACGGGGAGGAACCTCATTATTCTCATCCAAAGCATTTTTCATTTTGTTGATTAAAATTCTATTCCACTTGTCAATGTGGTAAAAGTTGAAAGAAAAGAGTGAGAAAAAGAAGAACGGTAGAATGAATCTATATGCTTAGCGATTTATGCGGGAATTACTAGTTCTCCACCGGTGGGATAAGGAGCAGAAATTCTCTTCGTGGAAACGCCTTTTGTAGCCCAGAAGATTTCTGCGATGCGAAGAACGGTTTCAACTAATTCATTGGCAGCTTTTTCATCAATGTGTTGGCGTGCTTGTGAGGCAAGTTTCATG
>JAJRWK010000223.1 GCA_024276795.1 archaeon
AAAATCTTTCAGCCATATTGAATTTATGCATTAATTCTAGTCATCGCCTCTGGCATTCCGATACTGAAGTTGCAACGTGAAGCCATTTCTTTTTTTGGACACTCCACGACACAGATATGTGGTCAGATGACTTCGATCTCCAAGCTTCTTTGCCTGTTCTGAATAAGAGCCGCGATGGCATTGGGTAAACAAGTAATCTTAAACATGGAACATTATAGGCAGAATTCGCTTATCGTTAGTTTTATTTCTGGACGAAGAAAAAAAACTCAGTGTATTGTCGTCGCCATGATATTCCTATAAAAATGAAGGAAATCAAGAGGAAAGGTGGTTTTCACAAACACGATAAATTTGTCTGCCCTGAATGTGGAAAGATAAAAATGAAGAAAAAGAAGCGGAGAGATTAGAATTGGATCCCACAGCATGGTATCAAGAAATTCATTTCGGAATTGGAAAGCAAAGGCTCTGGTTTCATGCTCAACTTCCATTAGAGTACCCGCCCTGTCATCATATCGAGCGACTGTATTGTAATTGGGCAGAAAAGCTACGTCCCGATGAATGCATCGGCAAGATCGAATGTATATTATTGGAATACAAGCATATTTTTGGGAGCATGGGGATAAAAGTGGAGGATCTCAAGAATTTAGATCAAGAAATCAGAGCAAGGCAAGAAGAAGCGCGAAGAATTGGCGCAAAATATCCAAAGGAACCATGAGAGCACGTGAAGACTTTGGATGCAGACAAAGTCAGCTCACGAAATATGGAAATATGAATTGCCACGCGAAAAGGGCGCATTCGAAAAACTTGTTTCTGTCTCTCTATCCTTTTGGATTCTGCTTACTTACTATTATTAATGGAGCAAGAATTTTGCAGTTTCGAACGTTTTTTTCTAGCATTCATCATGCATAATTGGTTTTAAATTCTTTTCCGTTAATATGCTTGACATTGGGGTCTACAAATCTCTATAATCGCAAGAAAAACTGTTTTCAGTATGTAGTGGAATCCCTATCTGTTGTTTCTCTGCAAAAAATTCTTATATTGAACCAAATAACTTAAATAAGCATTTCGGTAACATATGATTGGCGGGTCTATTCTGTAATGGGGTCATCTGCAACCTCTTAGACCAAATGCCAAATCTCTGGAGGATCAAAATGAGCAACCAAAAGAAGCCCAAATTAGAGGAGCTACCGCGCTGCCCTGATTGTGGGGGGAATCAATTTGTTACTGACCCATCTCGTGGGGAGATTATCTGCATGAACTGTGGCGCAGTGATTGAGGAACACATGATCGATGATGGGCCTGAGTGGAGAGCCTTCACCAATGAAGAAAAAGGTCGAAGAGCCAGAGTGGGATCTCCGAGTACGTTGAGTTTACACGACAAGGGACTCAGTACCGAAATTGGATGGGAAGATAGGGACGTCTACGGAAAACGATTGTCTCCGCAACAAAAAGCGACGATGTATCGCTTGAAACGCTGGCACACCCGTTCTCGTGTTTCTTCCTCTATGGACCGCAATCTAGTTCTAGCGATGAGTGAACTAGACCGTTTATCATCACAACTTGGCCTCTCAAGGAATGTAAAAGAGACCGCGGCCCTAATTTATCGTTCAGCAATTGAACGGCAATTAATCAAGGGGAGAAGCATCGAAGCCATGATTGCTGCTGCTGTTTACGCCGCTGCCAGGCTTCGCCGTGTTCCGAGAACAATTGACGAAATTGCAAACAATTCACGAGTATCCCGAAAAGAACTTGGGCGCTCGTATCGACTGCTAGTTACAGAGTTGCAACTCAAGATTCCACCCCCCAATCCTGTTGATTACATCGTGAGATTTGCCAGTGAATTAAGATTGAGCGGAAGAGTAACCCGTAGAGCAGTAAACCTCTTATCAAAAGCGAAAGCCAAGGGTTTGACCGTTGGTAAGGATCCGACAGGTCTTGCCGCTGCTGCACTTTACATTGCCAGTATCTTAGAAGGAGAGAGAAGAACACAACGAGAAATCGCTGAAACTGCAACGGTGACCGAAGTGACGGTTCGTAATCGATATAAAGAGCTTGTCAAACAGCTCGACATCGAGGTTTCGGCCTTCTAGATGTTGACGGAAACTATCTGCCCTCCAGTGGGCATTCCTTTTTCCTTTTTTTTAGACTCTAAAGTGCTATAGGAAAACGCAACAAGCGAAATTCGAGCAACATAGAACTTAGCAATGGTGTTAGGCATTAACGATGATTCGGTCGAAATTGTAACTCGTTTCGGTTGTGATTTTGGGTAGTTTTCGTGGATTCTTGACCCCAAGCGAAACTAAGGCACGAATTATTTCCTCTTTAACATCAGGATCAGTTTCCTCTTCTAAAGCCTTAAACAAATTGGGTAAGCTCTTCTTTTTCTTCAGCTGTCTTAGTGCTTCTGCAGCAGCAAGCCTGACATATTTTGAATCAGCATTTAACAAAACGTGGTGCAACATCCTGAAATCTGGTTTCTTCTCCCTCAATTGATCAAAGATTTTAACAATCATTCGAGAATATTTCTTTTCTCGCTCCAGTGTCTCTTCATCATCTGCAGAACACATGAGCGAACGGCCGTGGGGTCGGTATGTATTGATAAGACTCTCAAGAGCCAGCATCTCCTCATCAATGAGGTTTTCCATACTGACTAGTCTCGTGTTTCTTTTTTTAAACGGGGACAATATTAGCCTATTATCTACATGTTCTGAGCATCTACTAGTTTATTTTTCAAAACCACTAAACATCTTGCTTTGTCGAAATTACAAGGATTTTCCTAGAATTGCTGATAGTAATTATATGGACTAAATTGAGGATGCAAAATTGTTCTGCGATAAATTAGAGGACTGAAGATCGAAAACAAAAGAACCCAAACGTCTGGAATATATACCCAGACAACAAAGGTTTCGACCTTGATAGAACTTAAAAGTCCAATGCTCAGAAGAGCCGAATTAATTGCAATTGCATAAGCTGTCATGAATCTCAACAGTTTTGTGCGAGTAGAATGTGCTTCAACTTTCAGTCTTTCAATTTCTTTAGATAAAGGGATATAAAACAAAATAGGATCTGATAAATAATCAATTCCGAGAAAGAATTTTTGCCAAAATGCGGATAAGTTTTCATACGCTATTGGAGAAAGAGAGATGAAGTCCCCAAATGGATAAAAAACTTGAACTCCTGAGAGGTAGAAAAGATCAAGAACTATATGTATCGAGGTGCCAATCCATAACCCGACGACGAAGGTGAAAGATCTCTCACTTGCTAGTCCTGATACCGTCGTAATCATTGCAAGAATTAAGATGACTGAATAGGTGATGAAGCTGTGAGTTACTGTGCGATGGATTGAAATGGCATCATCTAAACTCCCGGTAAGCAAATAGATCGCAACACTAAATACTAGGTCAATGTCTGGGACAATTGCTCCAAACATGATGCCTAGTCGAAAATGACGTGCTGTCGTCCTCCTCCCCAAGTAATATCCCACGTAAAGATGAATTCCTCCCGGTGGCAATGTAACCAAATAGGGTAATCATTTTCTCCCTAAAAAACCTTGACAGAAATTCAAATTGCAAGGTTGGCAAAAATTCTATTATTTCAGAATTCTATCTGAATTGTTATAGGCCCTGTGCTTCTCTAGAAACGGAAACGTGGACAACTTTATTTTGTTCAACAATGAAAACAACACGTGTCGTTTTATCGTCATCATCAAGGAAGCACGTTCTTGGGATATCTCATAAGCATGATTATTATGACCTCACTTATTTTGACCGCTCAGAACGCTTTCTATTACTTAGGTTTTCCTCCCTACGTTGCTGTCTTAATCCTGTGGCTCTCACTCATAGGTAGCATGATCAATATTCCACTTACAATAGTTGAAAGCGAAACCGTTGAGTACGTGAGAGTGCCCATTCGTTTCTTTGGGATAACTTATGTGCTGCCAGTTAGAACAGAACCAAGAAGAGCGCTTGTCGCAATTAACTTTGGTGGAGCTATACTTCCGGCAATCATATCTCTTGCCTTGCTCATTTCGAAGCCTGTCTCGATTCTCTATGCTGTTCCGGGTGTTATCGTTGCTTCTGTGATTATTAATCGGTTCGCAAGAATAATTCCGGGTATTGGGATTGCTGTTCCCTTTCTTATCCCTCCTGTTGTAAGTGCTCTTCTTGCTTTAATCCTCACTTTCAATGACTTATCCTTGGCTCCCCTAGTGGCCTATACAATCGGAGTCTTTGGTTCTCTCATTGGAGCCGATCTCATGAATCTTAAGAAAACGCCTCAAATGGGCGCACCAATAGTATCAATTGGAGGTGCTGGGACATTCGATGGAGTGTTTCTATCGGGTGCCTTCGCAGTTGCGCTTATCGCTATGATCTAACCTCTTAATAGACAGAGAGAGTGTAGCAAAAATGGTCACGGTTTTTCAAGTAATCCTGTGGAGCATTCTAGCTAATATCCCGATCGGGATTATCGCTCATAGACGAAAATCATTGCGGGCTCCCGATGGCATTATCGTTGCTGGAATTTTAGGTTTCATTTTGTTCTTAGCTCACTGGTTCTATTGGGTTGTTGTCATTCTATTTTTTTCTTCCTCGAGTCTTCTGACAAAGTACAAACATTCATCGAGAATGAAACAAGAAGCAATGCAATTTGCGGAAAAAGGAGGAAACAGGGATATGTTTCAAGTACTCGCAAACTCGGGCGTCCTTCTTGTGATCTCATTATATTTTCTCCTTGACAAGGGATCATGGGCGGCACCTCTCATTCATCCACTAAGTATCGCAGGGATTACGTCCATTGCGGTTGTTACTGCTGATACATGGTCCACCGAATTAGGCGTACTCTCATCGTCTTCTCCTCGATTTATTTTGAACCTAAAGCGAAAAGTCCCTAGAGGGACTTCAGGAGGGATTTCAACAAGAGGATTAATCTCGACAGCTATTGGAAGCCTCTTAATCGCAAGTGCTTTTGGCTTTGTTTTGTATTCTAAGACAAACAATGGTCTTCTTGCGCTTATTTTCTTATTGGTTCTTTCTGGTGGTGTACTCGGCTCACTTATCGATTCCATTCTCGGAGCAAGTATTCAAGCCCAGTTTGAATGTCCGTCTTGCAACAAAGTAACAGAAAAAAGGTTTCATGCAAAATGTGGGGGAGTAAAAACAAATCACATTAGGGGATTCAAAATCATAAACAACGATACAGTAAACTTCGTTTCTGCTCTCATCCCCGCTGTAATTGTTTATTTTGTATCAAACTCTGTTCTACTGTAGTTTCCACTCGAGGATTGTCTCTTTCCTGAGGTCACAGATTGTAGGCTTTTCGAAATTCTTTTTGGGCCTCTATTGATCTGAGGATTTCCTCTGCAACGTGGTATTGAATGAGATTTGTTGAAGAAGGCAGTCCAAGTAATGTGCCTGCAACTATGACCATCTTGGAGGATCGATCAATGAATCTCTTTTCATAAGCAGTGACAATTGCTTTGAGAATCATGTCGTCAGTGTCTGGGATAAAATCAAACAAGACAGGAATAACTCCCCACTGTAATGCCAATCTCCTCAAATTTTTTAGATTCGTGGAGAATCCAAGGATCGCTTGTTTAGGACGGAATGTCGACACCATTTCAGTTGTTGTGCCTGTTTGCGTCATTGCTATGATCAAGTCCGCATCCGTGTCTTCAGCAAGTCTTACGGCAGCTCTTCCAATATGTGCGGGAACGAGTGCTCCCTTCTTAACGTGCCTCTTCTCTTGGGTGGGTATTAAGTGGCATTCCGTTTTTAAGCAGATTTTCGTCATCATTTCAACCGTCTCTACGGGGTATTTTCCTGTAGCCGTTTCTGCGGAAAGCATGACAGCATCAGCCCCATCCAGAATCGCATTGGCAACATCGCTTACCTCTGCTCGAGTAGGTCTCGAATTGATGATCATTGATTCTAACATTTGTGTGGCGACTATCACTGGAACTCCGTGATATCTGGACTTCTCAATGAGTTCTTTTTGGAGAAGAGGAACATCTTCTGGAGGAAGCTCGACTCCCAAGTCGCCCCGTGCAACCATTACTCCCTGAGAGGCCTTAACAATCTCTTCGAAAGCATTCAAAGCGTCTTTGTGCTCTATTTTACTAACAAGTGGGATTTCATCATTTGTTACGGTTCGAAACGTGTTTCTGACGTTTTCCAGATCCATAACTCTGCGTACAAATGAGACGGAGTAAAAATCGGGTTCCCACTTTGCAGTTTCAAGAATGTCTTCCCGATCTTTCTTGGTTGGAGTAAAAACACTAATTTTGCTTCCAGGAACATTGATGCCTTTGTTTGAAGATAGTATGCCTCCATTCAAAACCTTTGCTACTAAGTAATTATCGTGTTTCTCAACAACCTTCATCGCAATGAGGCCATCATTTAGATAAATTAGCGATCCTTCTTGTAAATCATCAATTATTTGAGGATATGTGACAGATGCTTTTTCTTCGTCTCCAGTTACATTTTCTTTGGTAAGAACATACTCTTGTCCTTTTTGCAAAACAATTGATTTCTTGAACTTCCCCACCCTAATCTTCGGACCGCTGATATCGATTAGGATTGCGATGGACTCATCTATTGATCGGATTAAATCAAACACTTTCTTGTGATAATCCAAGGATCCATGAGACAAGTTGAGCCGAGCTACATTCATTCCAGCTTGGATTAAGCGCTTCAAAGTTTTCTCATTATTAGAACTGGGTCCGATCGTACACACTATTTTGGTCTTTTTCAATCGTCCAAGAGTTTCAATCACAAATAGCTATCCGTTTACCTAATTAAAGTATATTCCGCGTAATTCTTTACTCCAAACAATGCAAAAATGGTATGAGAATGCTTGTTGAAAAATCAGGCTCACCCATTAGTTAAATATGAGAGCTACATCTACAATTACGGAGAAGCAAGAAAAGTGATTAGCCATGTCGAAGAGGAATAAACTACTTGGGTTGTTCTCGTCAAAAAAAAGAGAGATTCATCCGTTTCATCATATTACAGAAACTCTAGATGCTGAGGAATTTTCATACCGTCTTAGTGAGGAAAAAAACAATATTCCACCTCCAAAAATCATAGGAATTGGTCAAGCAGGGATAAGAATAGTTGCGAAAACCGGAGAAATTCTGAAGAATGCTGGGATACCATTTTACACCGCCGGAATTGGCTTGGAAAATGACAAGAACCCTAGTTCTGACTTACCAATCTTCTACAGAAAAGATTTCGTTCAAGACAAAAGAGTTAGCTTCTTGCAGACTTATGATGCATTTGATCCTTCTCAAATTGGACTAGACAACATGCTTCAAGATTTTCGGAAACTACAACCGTTTGACAATTTGGTTTTTGTTGTTTTTGGCTCTGGAGCGACTGGTGTCGGTGGTAGCTTAAGAATATGCTTCGAGCTGATACAAAATGATTTTCTGCCAGTGCCCATTCTCATCATGCCCTTTTCCACGGAATCTGTTGATCGCAGATATAATGCGGCAGTTGCTATCTATCGATTTGCCATTGGTCCATTAAAGAATTCGATGAATCTTCCACTGATCGTAATTGAGCAAGACAATTTTGTTTCTGCAGAAGATATTCCCGTTAGCGATTCTTTCAACTTGATCAATAATAGAATCGCTCAGGCACTTGCTGAAACTATTCTTGCTCCCTTCAATCCGAGTAAGGGTCTAGAAATTGCCTACCGTGAGTTCAAAATGCTCTTTACTGAAATAAGAGGCCTTGGATCGCTAGTCTTCTTGAATCAATCGAAAAAGTCATGGAATGATTTCGAGGAATTCTTAAAAGAGAACCTCTCTTATGCTTGTTCTTTGGAATGCGATCCATTCAGTGCGACAAGGGCCTACTTAGCCTTGCAATCTTCTCCGCATGATTTTCTGCTGAGGGATTACAAAAAAGGATTGGAAGCATTTACTGAAACAGACGCGTATTGGCACCTTTCTGAACACGAACAAGAAACCATTATTATTAGGGGAATTCTGACAGGAATCTCCCCCCCAAAACGAATCA
>JAJRWK010000224.1 GCA_024276795.1 archaeon
AGCAAGATGGTAGCCTAGCCTAGCTCCCCAGTGCTCAGTTTCTGATACCCCATCCATTAATTCATTAAACTTCTCGAATGCTTTGGGAATGCTATCTAAACTCCCATTTAGAAAGTATGCTTGAATTAAGAGAACTAGCCCGTAAGCAATTTGTTCTAGCATCAAAGGATATATTTTCTCGCTAAATTTAATATCAGAAATACTTTTTTCAATATAAGAAATAGCCTTTCGGTATCTATGCACACTTAATAACATGATTGCAAAATTCTGATAGATTAGCATTCTCAAGTACTTGCTGGGCTTTGCTACACGTTCTTGGATCTCTATGCCCATCTGGAAAAATTCAATGCTTTTCTCATAATTCCCTAGAAGACGATAACCGACCCCTAAATTATTCAAAATTAGTAATTCCAGCTGAGGATCGTCATAATCTAATTTGCTCCGCGAGATCTCCAGAGTATCTACTGCTTTTTGAATATTTAGAGTCGTAAAATAGTGAAGGCTTTTCCTAATAAGTACAATTATTTCTCGCCATGTTGTTCCCAAAACTGTTGCTCTTTTGAGAGCATCTTTGATTCTTGACTTGGAATGCTCGTGTTTTCCTAGACTGATTTTGATTGAGATCATTAGAATTTCTCGTTCTAGTCTAACGTATTCGGACAGTTTTCCTTTTCTTATTCTCATTTCTTTCAATTCGGCTTCCGCTTCTTCGGTCTTCCATTCAAGATATTTGAGTCCACATTGTAGAATGGTTACCATTTCACGATGCCTGAAGTCTAAATTGTCATGAAATCGCTCATTCTTGAATCCTCTAATAAATGCTTCTAACTCCCTAGTCATACTGAAGTCCAAGAATCTAATCCCAACGTAAAACATTCCCAAGAGCCTGTGTTCTTCATTTGTGAGGCCTTGAACATTTGGCAATCTTCTTTCAGCAAAAGTCCCACGGTAAGCATCTGGTAAAGAATTATTCAAGTTAACTCCCATTAGTTATGTAGCAATCAACAAAAAAAAGATTGCCTCTTTTTTTCTATGTCTCCCACCATGAACTAGTTATTCTTCTAAGAATATTGCGAATTTTTCCCAGAAAATTACTGGTTTCAAGATTATGATTACTAATAATGACCTTGTCTTGGGTAGTTGCTTCAAAATAGGTTAAGACCTTTGCCCAGCTTTTCATTTTCTCAAATGCATCAAGAAAGGTACTTCCACTCTCTCCGATATGAAGGGTAAGAACAAGTGCAAGCCATTCGATTTCATCATGATCTTTTTGAAGACCCAAATACCATGATAAGTCGTCCAATTGTGGTCTTAGGAAGGAGATCGGAGGGATGCTGAGGGCTTTCGTTAGCATTTGCTCCCATTTGCTGATGAATTCTTCAAAGCTAATTTTTGATCTTTTAAAATCCGCATGAGTTTTCTTAGGTATTACACTTCTTGTCATATTCGTGGAAAGATTATCACATCTCGCCTCATATATTCTCTTCTCCTTATGTTTGGCTTCGTGTCTCAGAGCTGGCTGTTCCTTTGCCTTAAGTTGTTCATGAATGCGAGGAAGAGGAACGTTGAAGCTTTTTTCCATCGTTGTTTATGAACCATTTTTCTTTAAATAATTGGAGAAAGCATGTTTGTGTTGGAAAACAGTTTCAGTTTTCTTAATTCAATTGCTCGAGTCGATTTTCCTTGCTATTGGATCTTTGTTTTGTGTAATCTTCTCCAATTCTGTATGCAAGGTTTAAAATCATATTGAAAACTTATTGTTATGGATTTAGGATTGGAAAATAAGCATGTATTCTTGACTGGTGCCAGTGGAGGTATTGGGATTGAAACGGCAAAGATGTTTTTGCAAGAGGGTGCCAAAATTACTCTCCAGTATCACTCAAACCCAGATGCTCTTCAGCCCTTACTAAAAGAGTTTCCTAACAGAACGTACGCTGTAAGAGCAGATGTTCGGTCTGAAGATGCAATCATCAATTCCATTACTAAATCTGTTGAAAAACTAGGTCCTATCCATATTTTGGTTGCCAACCATGGTATTTGGATTACTGAGGAAACAAACATTGTTGATATGGATTTGAAACAGTGGGAGGAAACCCTAAGAGTTGACCTCACTGGTGTGTTCCTTTATTGCAGGGAAGTGTTGCGACAAGCTAAGAAATTCAGTATTTCTGACCTCTCTATTGTTATTATCGGTTCAACAGCAGGGATATTCGGTGAAGCTGGACATTCCGATTATGCCTCTGCTAAATCCGCTCTTACTTATGGCTTCCTTCGAAGTCTCAAGAATGAGCTTCCAAGAGTTAGCAAGAATGGGAGAGTAAATATTGTTGCTCCAGGATGGGTTCTCACGCCCATGGCTGAGAAAGCGCTTGAAGACAAGACCCTTTTCAAAAGAGTACTCCAGACCATTCCTTTGAAGAAAGTTGCAAAACCGGCTGACGTGGCATCTGCAATTCTTTTTCTTTCTTCATCAAAGGCTGCTGGGCACGTTTCTGGGGAAATTTTCGAAGTTACTGGGGGGATGGAAGGCAGACTCCTCTACACTGATAACGAAGTTGGATAAAACGATTCGTTACATTCATTTAATATCGTTATTGTGAACTGAGTGTCAAATGAATAGATACCTCATTATTCGAACATATCCCGTCACACTTAGTGTTCTTTTCCTGAATGCTGTTTGGACTTTTCCTTTCCTAGATTATTCAATTTTTACAAAGGCTGGATCTCTTGACTTACGGAACTACTGGAGAATGCTAGACCCTAAGATCTATACTTTTGCCGGAATGAATGCTACAACTGTGCTTGTGGAATTTAAGATTTGGAAACTTTTAATCTATCATTTTGCACATTTTGGCTTGATCCACTATGCGTATACCGCCCTGCTGATAGGCGTGTATCTTCGAGCTATTGAAAGGGACTTGGGGAGTAAAGTGGCTTTGAGTCTTTATTTTCTATCAACTTGGACGGTATTGGTTGTTATTCCTTTGGGTTGGCTCTTGCTAGTACTGTTCAATGATGAATATGATTGGTACCTAATATGGAACGGAGAATTTATTGGAGCCTCTGTGGCAATTTATGGTCTAGCAGCTGCCTACTCTACTTATGCGTGGAAGAAAAACCGTCAATATTTCTGGTTCCTAGTCTTAAACACTTTCTTGACCATCGCTCGTAAACCTCTTCTCGCTGAAAGAAACTACGTTGCAGACATCGGTCATGTAGGTGCGTCACTGATAATGATTCCTATCGGGTATTATCTCTTGAGAAGAGAGGAATCCTCTGTAAGAAGTAGAATCCGTCAAGAAGAAAAAGTTAGTGTTGAAGCAAATAAGGAGGAGGGGATAGGGAGTAAGGAGCTTAGAAAATAAATGAAACGGGTCCCAAAGGGTTGAAAATAATTGCTTTTTTAGGCCTAGCAGTTGGATCCTCGAATGCTACAATGTTTTCTTGGAACAGTTCCTCTTCTCGTTTCCTTCTGATCACATCTCTTTCTGATTCTTTGTAGATTTTACTTCCAATATAGCCTTGATTGTCCAAGTACGCGCGAGCAATTATCAATCCCAGGGTTTGCATCTGTACATTTGTCCATCTTGAGGACACACTGGCATTCTGGACATATATGAAGGCTGATTTTTGCATCCTGCTCGGAATGTATGCCCCGCTCAAATGTCCTTTGGTAAACCTCGCCGCAACATTAATCTCGGGAATATGGAATAATCTTTCTGGATTCTTTATGGCCCATTCCTCAGAATAATTCGTAATGTAATGAACCTCAATCCCTGCGTTATGCTGTGTTTCCCATTCCGCTTTTAGAATCTCGGTTCTTAGCTCATAAGTCGTGTAGATCCCTTCTCCATGATAGATCAAACGAATATCGTACTGGTTTGCTAATTCAATGAAATCATCAAAGATTTCCTTTATTGCTTGGAAAATTGCTTTCATTCTTTCTGGAGTTTTCCTATTCCGTTTGGTATGTATGAGAAAGGCAACCTTTCTGTAACCAAGGAGTTTGAGTTGCCGCGCTAGTCTCAAAGAAAACAACGCCCCTTCCTTATAACCGTGTACGCCTGTTTTTTCAACACCAGTTCTATGTCCATCCAGTATCAAGTAGGGGACGATTTTAGGCGTTAACTGATATAATTGGCTGGTAGATATGCCAATCTTGTCGAGGGGAGCTTGGAGTTTCAGTATATCGTCTTTTGAAATCATACTTAAGCTATATTGGGATTAATTAGTTTAAATATCGAGAGCGAGGGAGATCTCTAAATGTGAAAATTAATAGAATTCGAGAAATTAAACTATTTTTCTCAAAACTAAAATGCTCGAAAGAAGGGCGTCTGTAGTTCGTTTGCGGCTAGTCCCCCGTGCTCCGTAGCTGGAAAGAGCGCTCTTCCCAAATTTAGTCCGTGTTCGAATAAGTCTGTTTTTCCTTCCCATTTCGGATAATATCCTGGGTAAGGTGAGAAGTGGATTCTTCCAGCCCTAACTATGGCTTCCTTACTTTTCCCTCCCATGAATTTTCGGATCTGTCTTTCACCAAAAATCATCCCGTATTTTCCCCAAGCAACTTCAAGCAACTTTTCCAATAGATCTTCCTTTCCATTCTTTGGGAAGAAATGAATCGTTCGGCCTGATTTTCCCACAGCATGCACTAGTCTTTTCAAAGCAAACATGTATTTTCGAGGAAATCTTATTCTAGTTTTTACTTCGGAATGCCCGTGGTCTGAGCCTATTAGAATAACTGTTTCTTCTCTTGTTTTCTTAGGTAAATCTCTTAATAGTCCTTCAATGGTTCTTCTCACGCTTCTAACAGCGCCTTTTGCTGGTGGACTTTTATTTCCCATAAAGTGAGAATAAATGTCGTGCATCGCATAGTAAGCCACGATGACTTTTCGGTGAAGCTGTGTCATTACCATGTTTCGCAAAGAAAAGCGCAGATGTATCAAGGTAACGTACGGCATGATGTTTTCCCCAAATAACATTGGCAGAATCCCCTGCTTGATCAAGTTAGTATGTGCCCAGATAGAAAAGATCGGAGGATTAAGCTTGTCAAGCAAGCCACGATCAATGAGAGGATCACCATGCACATACAAGAGACCTTTCTCTCTCCAAGAAAGCCCTGGATCTCTGATAAAATCAACTAGCCTGCGGACTTTAGCCCAAGGCAGATAATGACCAGCTATTCCATGTGCTGCAGGCTGTAACCCCGTGAAAATTGAGCTAAGAGCGGTAGGCGTGATCGTAGGATAAACAGAAGATCTCCACTCACCTTGATTCTCAAACCATGTCTTGAAAATAGGATCGTATCCCAGTTCTCTCCCAAGACTATCAACTAGGAAAAAGATTAGGGTGCGTGTTTTTCCATAATCTATTTTTGTACCTCCTAAATTCATTTTTTTCTCTCTTAGGAAGGCTTCTATGTGCTTCGAAAGCCCATTGTGAATGGAGTGGCCATGGTCTGGTGCGTATAATCCTTTACCGAGTGGTTTTGGAGAAAACTTTACCATTTAAAAAGAACTCAATATTGTATCTTACAAATCTTTTTGGATATCCCGTTAAAAATCATCGTCTGTTTGTGTATAGCATTTCAAGATCTCGATAGGCATATTACAATGTGGCGTGACATATAATTGACTTGGAGAACTATTCGTCCCAATGGATGGTCTATTGCGGTAACAAGAACGTTTCTGTTTCACTCTGAGAGAAACATCTTACGCTTAACGCTTGATCGATCGAATTCAAGAATTCGATGCTACCAATCTTAACAAAGAAAGCTACTACTTAATGGTCTCTCTTGGCAAACTGTTAAGAATTAAAACTTGCATGCCCCAAAACCAATAATTAAAGGAGAAACCAAGTCAAAAAAGTTCTTCGCCC
>JAJRWK010000026.1 GCA_024276795.1 archaeon
ATGAAGGCCTTTTGCTACCGCAATTACGAGAAAAATGATAGCGAAAACCACTAAGGTTAGAGGAATCTTCCGTTGGGTAAAAAAATGAGCAAAATAGGCGCGAAACGGGGAAACCCCAAAGATTTCAGACCGCTTCTCAACAATATTGAATTGGAACCAGTGAAGAGGGGAGACTAAGAAAGTCCCATAATAAATTTTGTCCACGAAACCACCAAAGATTATTGACACAGTCAGTCCCGAAAGACCTTCTAAATAGAATCTTCCTTTAGATCTCCATGCAAGGTTTGAAACTAGAACTTGAACCATTCCGGGTAACAAAACTAGGCCGATAACCACGAGTTGATCCACCCGAATGTAACTAATTACTCCCAAGAAAAACGAAGCGAAAAAAATCCGAGAGGGATTAAACTCATTTTTTTGCGAGATTTTACGAAATTCTTTCAAGAAATAGCCTAGAAAAAGAAAAACCCAAGGCGTGAAGAAAGTATTGGTAAGTGACCTGATGCCATAGTAGGTAAATTCCCACCAGATAGTGATGAAAAACGCTCCAAATAACGGAGTGACTTTGTCAGAAGGAGACACCAGCTGTTTGAGAAAGTAATATGAGGTGGGAATAAGAACCGTAGCGTTGAGAGCCAGAAAAATCCGTATTGCTAGAAAACTAAATCCCCAATAGTCGAGACCAAATGTTTTGCCGACCCAGAAGAAGGATGCAAAAATATAGGGGAATATAGGAGATCTGCTCATACCATACGAAGGTGGATCCGTGTTTGATCGAAATTCGGGAGGGATAATGCCATATCCAAAAACCATGTCATGGGCGATTTCTAAGGACTGGTAGAGTTCATCCGGATGGATCTGCCCGTAATTATTGATGCTTCTAGCAAGACGGATGTACAATCCAATGATTGTGAGAAGAGATAAGCCAATAACATGCCAGTTATTCTTGAAATAATCCTTCCAGTCCTTGTCTGTTAGTCGATGAAGAATCTGAAAGCCCCAGTTCACAACACATGCTGTGTATCAGACTTTTGAAAGGATTTCCATTCGAAAGGTTAGACCAAGAATAGAGTATTTGGAAAGAAAACTAGAATGAGGGATTTTGAGACGTTATTTTTTCATTTCGTAAGCTCGCTTGATGTAACATATCGTCTTTCTTCACTAGTTGAACGGGAGCATATCGTTCCAGTTTTTCAAGCACAACATGGGGTTTGTTCGTGTGAAGATGAATTTTGATGTAATCAGTGTCTTCGATTAGTTCGATAGAATCCCCGTATTGCTTAAGTTTCTGAGAGATTTCTTGTACCGATCTATTGGGCTTTGCCATGACATATTCCGTACAGTACTGAAACTGGATCTCATTTAGGTTGGCGGGTTTTACTGCCACAGTCTCTTCGAGAAGATTGATTTCCTTATTTATGGGCTCTAGCCTGTTTTGGTCGATTCCAATAACATCCAACCAGGCCTTCAGCATGTAAACAAAGCCTTGGGCACCAGCGTCGACTACACCTTTCTCTTTCAGGAGGGGCAAGTGGTCAGGGGTTTCTAACGTTGCTTTTGTTGCGGCGTCGTATATTTCAACAAAAAGGTCATCCCAGTCAGTAGTTGAACTGCTAGCAACTTTGTTAGCACGAGTTGCAACTTCTCGGATAGCTGTGAGAATGGTTCCTTCTCGCGGATTCACTACGGCATTGTAGGCTTTTTCAGCGCCGCGGTCTAGAGCGACTGCGAATTCATGAGGACTTAGTTCTTCACTCTTCTCTAGTTGCTTGCAAAAGCCCATTAAGAATTGAGACAAAATCACACCAGAATTACCTTTTGCACCAATAAAAGCGCCCTTGGCGATTCGCTTGGCAGCTTCGCCTACACTGATAGGATCTGAGACCTTGTCAAGTTCTTCAACGATGCGGCTTATTGTTAGAAACATGTTCATCCCTGTGTCTCCGTCAGGCACAGGAAAAACGTTGATAGTATCTAAGTAATCCTTTTTTTGTTCGATCTGTTCCTTAGCTTTGATTATCATGAGTTTCAAGTGAGATCCTTCAATTTTCTCGATGACCGCCATTGTTTCATCCCTAGATCCTTATTATAGGCTAACTCATTTTGCTTAAAATTTTTCTTGAAACAACCCTTCTACGGCGATATAACACATTTTCTACATGAGGAAAGGCAAACAATCATAACAATAATACTACGAGAAAGCTACGGGTATAATCGGGAGGAATAAGCACGTTTTTAGATTAGGTCATCCAATGTATGTTAGATGGAAAATCCGAGTGTAATTGTGCCAGGTAGTGCGGATATTCGTAGTAGTGCTGACTACCGGCTGCTTCGATCATCGGTTGCCGATCTCGGTTTAACCCCAGACGAAGCGTTGCTATTAATGATGATGGGACACACTCCAGAGCAAGCCAAGACAGTGTATAGTTTTCAGGGTCTGAGGAGAGCCACTCATTTGCACCAAGCACAGCTTACTAAGGCTCTTAATAGGCTAAGCTCAAAGGGAGACGTTATCAAAACCACGGATGGTTACGAACTAACAGAAGCTGGAAAAAAAATAGCTAAGAGCCTTGCAAAAGAATGGTTGAAACGTTCTTCAGGAAAATTAAATTTTGCCCACTTCCTCCAAGCCAAGGGAGAAGTGATCGAGGGAAAGTTAGACAATTCAACTCTAAATGTTTTGAAAAAACACTTTTATGGAAAGTGGTTTGCTCACTTACGATTCTATTCCATGACGTTTGATAAGGGCTATTTGCAAGTCAATTGGCTTGGAAATAATCCCCGTGAAGTGTTTGCTTCTTTGACTTTTGTTCCGCCTCGGCAAATTACTGCAAGTGTTCAGTCAAACGACGAAGAGACTTTGCGAACTTCATTACAGATTCTCACAGATCGTGCGAAAAACGAGCTAAAGGAAGAAATCGCTCTTGATGCGGAATTTTCATTCGAGGATTACGACCCATTTGACGTTGAGTATTTGGCATCTTAAAATGGCGGTAAATCTTTTCGACGGGAGCATAAAGTATTCAGGCTCTCAATTTATAAGCAATTAACGCCCCCAAAAGATGTGGTCGAGCCATTTGGTGCAAGAAAACCATGCAGAAGTTCTCAACATTTCTCAAAACGATGCTGTAACAGGCTAGGCTACTTGTTAAGATTCCAGTGCAGAGTGATGACACAGGGGCGATTAGTGAGTGTTATGGGATAAAATTATTGAACCATTATTCCAGCAACTAGAAAAGACGGATCCAACAAGTGGCATAAGTTACTTGATTAGATTCGTGTTTGTTGGTATTATTCTAGTCATTTTGGCCTTCTCACTAATTGTTGGATCAGTCATGTTTTTCTGGCTACTATCGCAACTACCGCTTTTCTTGCTAAGAATGATTTTTGGATCGATTACTAGGGGCGGGGGCGACATAAAACCATTCGTTGATGTCGTGTTTTTCCCGGGCATTTTTCTCAGACACTTGGCAATGGTGATTGCTGCTCGAATTCTTGGCTACGATACCGATGTGGGTTTTTATCTCTCTTATGGCGGGGAGAGATCCGTGATCAAATTTACAGATGACTTGCGACACACTAATCATGCACTAATAATTGGAATGGCTCCCTATTTTAATGGGATCTTGTCCTTCTTACTTGGTCTAGCACTCAAATACTGGATACAAGTGTTTCCCGAAAAAATCCATCTTCATGTGTTTTTCGCATATCTGTATTTGTCATTTTCAATTAGTTATCGTGGGATGCCAAGCCTAGAATCAGTCTGGTTTTTTATTCACGCATTGATTTCGAGGACACCTTGGCCAGTAATGCTGACGCTGTGGGGATTGTTTGCAACAAGTATCATGATCTCTTTGATGGGTCTTGATGTCGCGATTGTCATGTTTTTCTTTTACGAAATCGCGGTCTTATATTATGAGCTGGTGTTCCTTAGAGAGCCTGAGATAGAGGAAGACATTGCAGATGATGTTCCCGTCTTATTGCCTTTAGATGATAAAGGAGCTTATTTCTAGAACGGAGCGTCAGAACTTGTAAAGCGGTTTATGAAGACCGGGAGCCAGATTCTTTGCCACTCTGTGTTGCATGGTAAAAGAAAGATTACTATCAAAAGTTGCGTTAAATGCATCTTCCTCAAGTTGAAGTGTTCTAGCTAAGATGCTAACCTGCTTCAATGAGCGCCCTGCAATTAGCAAGTTAGGATCCACTATTTCGATTACTTGTTCTGATAGACCTTTTGCCCACATTTTGGTCCAAGCATCAAGAATGAATAGAAAATCACAATCTGTAGCCCCTAAGTGCGCAAAAACACTGTTTCGTATTTCTTCAGCAAACTGTTTTCCAATTGGATAACTAAGAGGCTGAACAATAACGATCAGACTTAGGTTGGACGACGATGGAAAAGAGGGAGGGGAATATACTTGAACCTTTTCGAGTAGGTTTTGTTTTATCAAAGAGGAGGGTGAGTACAGATCATTATGTTCTAGAATAACTGCAGGATTCTGTTCTGATAGAAAGGAAAGGAAACGAGTTGCTTCTTTTTCACTAGTAATAATCCTACTGTTAGGAATTCGAGATCCCATGATGATCATCTTTGTTACGAGAGTTAAAATATTGAACATTTTGGCTGGCACAGTGGCAAAGTCGGCGAGTGTGCAAAAAACTTCTAAGCTTATTCCGAGTTCAGCTCTAGAGCTTCCACTAAATCAAATAATGTGTCTAGTTCAGTAAAGAATAGATAAGCAATTGCTTCCAGCCCTATTCCACCTTGATCGCTGATTAGGCGAATCTTACCCCTATCTTCCCGATGCAGAATTTCCCTAAGAATCTCATCCGTTCTAAGATCAAATTCATTAGTGACTATGAATTTCCAGCCTTGACGAGCAACCCATTTTTGCACAAAAGGAATATTTCTCAAGGCTACAACTCCATTGACCGAAGGATCTACGTTGGACCGGAACCAAAGTAATAGGCTTGGGAGAGTGATTGAAGCTCCGTATTCAGGATCAGATACAATCTTTGCAGAATTCTTAACGCGAACAATTCTTCCAGGGAGTGAAATTACGTCTTCAGGGTTGTTATCCTCTGAGCCAACATAGGCGATTTGCATTCCGATTTCGGGAATAAAAGGCAAGATGCCCCGACGAGACGTAAGGAGAGACACCATGGATTTGAATTGTTGCAAGATTTCAAAACGTTCATCTGCTTCTTGTGAAACAACTTGTTTTGTGAGGCAAGAGGTACACGGCGCTGAAATAGAACTAATCCATGGTAGAGCTTCTTTGTGAAGAGTACAGATGGGACCTTGATTCCTCAATGCCTTACATCGGTTGCAAACGACTTCGATTGCGGCATCATAGCGTTTCGCAATTAGATGGGCAGTTGCTTGCTCCGCAACTGTTTTGACAACTTCATTTAACAATGTGGTTGATTCTGTCAATTGTTCTTTCAGATATCCGGAAACAATAGGTTGGCTGACTCCGATCATTTCTGCGATTTGTGTTTGCGACAGACCCTGATTCTTAAGCAGATGCGCAACACGTTTTCTTAACAAGGGTAAGTATTCCGCGCCGATTATTTCACATGGAAATTTCATTATAGCCCCCCTATATAACCCTAAGATAATATTTATTTGTATTTCGACATTTTACCCAGTTGATGAAAATGAAAGCAAAAACCATTTCTTCACTAGTGACCATTTCGCTTCTAATCCTAGCATCCTTTTCGTTGCAAAGCATTCATGGAACGAATACGAATCTTCGTGCTAACGCCAATGATGAAATAGTGATTTATACTTATGATTCATTACTAGCAGATCCAGGGTATAACTTCACGGGAGCCTTCGAAGAATACATGGCAAACAAGGGATCTCCAGTGTCTGTCAAACTGGTACTTTTTGAAGATGCAAATACGATATTAACAAGGCTGATTCTTGAAAAAGATAATCCACAAGCAGATGTTGTGATTGGGCTTGATAATGTGTTGGTTCATAGAGCAAAAGCAGAAGGAGTTTTAGAACCTTACATAAGTCAAAATGTCCAGGGTGAGATTCCATCAGAACTCATTACCAATTTGGATCCCGATCACTATTTGCAACCCTATGACTTTGGAATAATCTCTTTCTGGGCTGATAAGAACAGAGTAGGCTATTTATTGGATGATTCCCAAAGCATTACACTTGACGATTTCAGGGATAACTCAACACTTGCTAGCTTACTCATCGTTGAAAACCCTGTTTTCAGCTCCCCAGGTTTAGGGTTCCTTTTGTGGACGATAGCAGTCTATGGAGATGAGGATAAGGGAATATCAGGAGTTCTGGGACAAGGTGATTGGAAAGAATGGTGGAAAGAAACAGCCCCATATTTGAGAATTGTGAAATCTTGGGGAGACGCCATTGACGAGTTCTTCGCGGAGGAAGCAAACCGCCCAATAATGATTAGTTATGGCACTAGTCCGTCCTATGGGTATTGCCAATGGCAAGACAATTCAACCTGGGCTTTTGTTTCCCACGAAAACAACAGAGCGTACGCGTGGTACCAAGTTGAGGGAATTGGTCTTGTAAAAGGGGCTAGCAATCCAAACATGGCTAAGGAATTCATAGACTGGTTCTTATCTGAAGACTTGCAACAGCACATTCCCGAGAATCAGTGGATGTATCCTGCAAATAGCAACGTTACCCTTCCTCAGTGCTTCTTGGAGTCTGCACTTCATCCAAATAATGTAACTATCTTGAACTCATACATTGGCAACGAGGCAATTTCACAGTACCTAGACACGTGGCTTGATGAGTGGGAAGAGGTAATAGCAGGGGTCGGGAAACAAGAAGACAGTATTTTGCCAGTTCTAAGCTCTTGGGAAGTAGCAATTGTCTTAGGCTTAGTAGCGTTTGTAACGCAAGACTTGATAAGAAGAAGGCGTGAATAAACACGATGGCTTCCAAAATTGTGGGAAACAAGGGTGTGTACGACTACTTAAGGGGATTTCGGCTAAGCTTCTTGTTTCTCACAATTTCATTTCTTTTTCTCCTTTTTGCGTTCTTTATTCCCTTAGCGCAAGTGCTTCTCGTAGCATTCGGATATGGTTTTGGTAGCTATCGGTTCACCTTCCAGTATATGGTTGAAATAATTGCGAAACGATCATTTCTTGAAGCTGTAGTCTTTACCTTCGAACAAGCATTGTGGACGACGGGTCTTTCATTGATAGTCGGGCTACCGGTCGGGTATTTTTTGGCCCGATATGAATTCCCAGGTAAGGGAGTTATTCGTGATCTACTGACATTGCCTTTCATTCTTCCGTCGGTTGTAATGCTACTCGGATTGATCCTTGCTTTCGGACCTGATGGATTTGTTACTCAAGCTTCACGAGATGTATTTGGCTCACCCATGATTTCGCTTTATGGGACAAAGTCAGGCATCATCTTGGCTCATACCTTGTATAACATTTCAGTTGTCATTCGTATTACTGAAATTGGATGGGGATCTTTAAGCCAAGAAGAAGAACAAGTAGCAAGAACACTTGGAGCTTCTCATTCTCAGTTTGTTCTTAAGATTGCTCTGCCAAACATGAAAGGCTATATCCGAACAGCTGCGCTTCTTGTCTTTCTTTACAGTTTCAATAGTTTCGCAATAGTGCTTGCTCTGGGAGAAGTAAGATACAAAACTATTGAAGTACTTATTTACGAATCCGCTCGCGTGCGGTTTAAGTTTCATCAAGCCGCAACACTAACTTTTTACCAGTTGATCATTAACGCAACAGTCATTTATGGATACCTTTCTCTTTCTCCTTCTGCTACGCCGGTATCTGGAGAAGAGGGGTATTATGAAAAGCAAACATTGAGAGGGTTAGTCCCCAATTACAAGTTGGTTATTAGGCTAGCGACGTGGAGCGTATATGTTTCTGTGGTGCTCTTCGCGTCTTTACTTCCAATTATCGCGGTTCTTAGGACATCAGTTCTCATTCGGGTTGATCAATCAGATGTATTTTCCAACTACAAGATACTTTTCTCCAATAGATATGACCCTCTTTTGGGATTGTCGTTGGGACAAGTGATTCGAAATACGCTTTTTATAGCTTCGGGAGTTGTTTTCCTTTCCATTGCTTTAGCTCTTCCAATTGCGAGATACTTTGGCTTTTACAGCAATATAGACCGAGAAACGAACGAGCAGGCATCAAGATTTGTTAGTTTAGGCATCATCTTGCCAATGGCCACAAGTCCGGTTTCTCTTTCTCTCGGACTGATTATTGCGTATCAATTTTCAAACTTCTTTGAAAACAATGTTGTATTCTGGATAATCACCGCTCAAACACTAGTAGCACTCCCTTTTGTTTACCGCTTAATATCCTCTAGATACGAACAGTTAGACCCTGAGACTGTGCGAGTCGCTAGAACCCTTGGAGCTTCCAGTTTTCATGTTTTCAAATCGATTGAATTCCCCTTCTTGGCGAAAACGGTAATGGTGGCAGCAGTGTTCTCCTTCGCGATTTCTCTGGGAGAATTTGGCGCAACTTATTTCTTTTCAAGAATCGAGTGGACTACGCTAGCAATAGCAGTGTTCAAGTTGAAAAGTGCAAGACAACCGGGAATCCCCAGTGCAATGGCTGTTATCTTGATTCTTATTTCGTTTGTTTCGTTTCGCGCGATTTCAATTGGTGAGGAGACAGAATTACGGGTTTGAGGTAATGACATGTCAGATTTGAGAGTAGAAGATCTGCATTTCTCCTACAAGTCCTGGGACGTTCTAAAGGGAATCTCATTTTCGGTAACTGATTCTAGGCTTGCAGTGCTCTTAGGAGCAAGTGGAAGTGGCAAAACAACGATTCTAAAATGTATTGCACAATTACTCAGATATGATACGGGGAGGATATATATTGGCGAAGAGGAAATAACGGGTAAGTCTCCTCAAGAATTAAACGTTGGCTACGTTCCTCAGGGACAAATCCTATTTTCAAACATGTCCGTAGCTAGAAACATCGAATTTGGAATGGCAGTTAAAGGCGTTCCTCGTGAGGAAAGGACAAGGAAAGTTAAAGAAATTGCAGACTTACTTGGCGTGAGCATGTTTCTTGAAAGAAAACCGCGTGAACTTAGTGGTGGGCAAAAACAAAGAGTAGCAATCGCACGAGCTTTAGCGATCCAGCCCCATCTTTTGCTGCTTGATGAGCCCTTAGCATCGGTTGACGCGTTCAGCAAAGAAGCACTGGCTCTAGAAATAAAAAGAGTGCAACAAGAGACGGGAACCACAACGGTCTACGTAACCCACGACCAAACGGAAGCTAGGCTTGTAGCAGATCAAGTTGTCATACTATCCCATGGCAAAATTGTCCAAGATGAGCCATTGGAAACAGCAGTTTCAAACCCAAGTTCTATAGAAGCTGCAATTCTGATGGGTATTCCGAATTCGATTCCGGTAAAACAACTCAAAGAAGAGATACTTGCAAAATATAAACCAAAAACAGGAGTAATAATTCCTTTCGACGAGATTCGTTTAGAGCCCAACAGAAGTGAAGAAGATTCAGAGCTACGAATATTAGGAAAAATTGTCAAGGTTACTCAAGATATCTACCAAAATCCGATCCTTGTCCTTCAGACAGATAGCCTCACAACAAAACCAATTAGGCTCAAGATAAGGCTAAGAAAACAAAAAAACTTCATGGAAGCAAAAACCCTTGAAGAAATTAATGCATATCTCCCCCATAATAAGATAAGAATTCTGTAATCAGTGAAAACTGGGAAAACAGAAAAAGCATCAAATGCTGAGCAGATAGTGGTTCAAGTGGTATTAATGAGGAAAAGAGTTCGAAGAATTGTAAGAGAGTTCTCTGAGAAGACGGGTATACCAATAGTTTTCGAAAATGATGTAGTATTTGCAGAAAGATCTCAGAGGGGAATATCCCTAACAGAACTGGAACATGCCTTGTCCCATATTCGAGCAGAGTTCCTCGAAGATTCGCTTCCAATTCTTTTGTTTCACTTGGATGAGAAAGCAGTATTTGAACAAGCAAAAGATTATTTGCTGGGAAGACGTGACAAGATTGTTGAAAAGATCGTTCTTACCTACAAGATACGTCCATCAACAGAAAAAACAAGAATGAAAAACAAAGAGTTTTTGCCCCTTCGTTATACTGTGGGAAAGTTTGAGTGGCGATTAGGACTTCAGTGTGGGAATTCTATTGGGGAAAAGCTTTTGATCCAAGGCCATTCTTTCATACCCTTGGGTGAAACCGAGACTAACGTCTCTGAGAAACAGTTAGTTGCCCTTTATGAGGAAGGAGTGAACAAATGGCCAATTGAGGGAGTTGCAGGATCACTGGATGAAGCAAGCAATTTGTTTTATCTCTCAGGTAACAGAATTTCAGACTTCTTGTTTGATCAAGGATTTGTTGAAAGAATACAAAGCGCAATAAGAATGTTGCATGAGGAATTGGTCTTCTTCCCAATTTCGAGACATTTTGCGTTGTTTACAACCAGAATCGATAACGCGACTATTTCTGAGGTCACGAAGAAGAGCATTGAGATTTCAAAGCTGGCAGCAAGAGACTACTCTGTCGCTGAAGTTGTGGGCGTAGACTTCAATTTCGGTAGTGAGAAACCAATAGGCTCACTGGGGCAAGGCATATTTCCTAAAGACCGTGTTAGTTTGAGAGTCTCGCCCGTCGCGAGGATCAAGTGGGATGTTACTGGCGGAGACGCATTGGTGGCTCAGTAAGAGCAATTCGAGAGCTTAGAGCTTTTCTCCGGGAGTATTGTTGGCAACAGTTTTTCCATTTCTGATAACGGACTTAATGTTAGCTCGATCGGTAAGGATAGATATGTCCTCCAGCGGATTTTTCCTTAGGAGTAGTAGGTCTGCATCATAGCCTTTCTTTAGCATCCCGGACTTGGGGGCGTGGGGACCGAGGGTGAGAGGTCCGTTTCCGGTTGCCGCAACTATTGCATCGCTGATAGACATTCCGGAGTCAACCAAATATTGTAGTTCGTAAGCATTCTGCCCCCATTGAAAAATTCCATTGGGTCCAGATGCGAAAATGTCTGTTCCCATTGCTATCGTTACACCAGTTCTTATTGCGATTCTTACAGCTTCCTTGTGTCGTTCCACAATTGCTTTTGCTTTAACTAGTGCATATTCTGGAAGCTCTAGTTCTTTTGAGAACTGAATTAATCGTCTGACGACATATAATGTGGGAACAAGGATCGCATTTTTCTCAACCATCATTTCGGCAAGGTCTTCGTCTAGGAATGTTCCGTGATCAATCGTTGTTACTCCTGCTTCAAGTGCAGCTCGGATACCGGGAGCCCCGTGACAGTGAGCGGCAACGCCGAGTTCCGCACGGGTGGCTTCTTCAACAATGGCTCGATGTTCTTCTGGAGAAAATTGTTGGTGAACAGGATGATCGACAATTGACATTACTCCACCCGAAGCGCAATATTTTATGATTTCAGCTCCTTTTCTCAACTGTTTTCGAACTGCCCGATAACACTCCCCAACGCCGTCGGCCAGCTCACCGAGACTCATCGATCTCTCATTCATGAGATGAACAATATCTAGCGGTAATGTATGATAGTCTCCGTGACCACCAGTTTGAGAAATGACACTCCCTGCCCCATAGATTCGGGGGCCGGGGAGAAAGCCTTCTTCAACAGCAGTCTTCAAGTATACTCCAAAGCCACCAACTTCCCTGACGCTGGTTACTCCAGAAGCAATAGTCTCCCTCACATCCCAAGTGGCTCGTGCGATTAAGACTGGTTGGGGGGTTTCTCCTATTGCCGAAATATTCGCTTTAGTAATTCCAGTGTAATGCGCATGGGATTCCCATAGTCCTGGCATCAGGACAGGGGTATCTAGATTCAAATCAGCATTCGGGGCGTGTTCTTGTTCTCCAGCGTAAGTAATCTTACCGTTTTCAAAAACGACACTGCCATCCTTGATATAGGATCCATCGCCAATTATTACAATATTAGCATCAATACGGGTTGTAGGCATTAAAGATGTAGGCAAAACTCAAAAATAATAAACTATTGGGTTTTTGAAGTAAAAAGCACTAATTTCTGCCAAGTATTGTAGTATCAGTTGTTTTCCACGCAATAAGAAATCAGTTATACGTAACCACCGATTCACTAAGTAGAGATGCCGTCTTCCCGCGAACTTCAATCATGGAGCCTTGCAATTGATGACACAGATAGTCTACAAGGTGATTGCACGACAGAGACAATGTTCTCGTTTCTAGCTTCAGCAGGAGAAACTCTAAAACTCATCGATTTTCCTCATTTGATCAGATTTAATCCAAATGTTCCATGGAAAACAAGGGGAAATGGGGGAGTCAGCATTAGATTTCAAGCAACCAGAAAAGATGCGGAAGAGATTTTTGAAGAATTAAATAGAAGGCTACCCTCAGCTTCAACGGAGCTGAATAGAAACCCGGGAATTGTGCTTATACCCTTGGATGCTGTCAAAGAAGCAAATGTTCAGAAGTTTTATCACAAAATAATGACCCGAGTAGTTCTTCTAGATGAGGCAATCGAACTACTAAACACGCTTGCCGTAAGCTACCTCGGAAAAGGCACCAAGCGAGGGTTGATTGGAGCCCTTGGAGCAAGTATTGCCAGTCTAAACGACTTCACTTTTGAGCTCCTCACATACCGGACAAGAGACATGATTGGCCAGCCAAGGAAGATCGAGACTGCTTCAGTACTCCGATTTGAAAAAAAATGGTTCCCAAGAATATTCAACAGCTACGACATTGATAACGATATTCCCCTAATTGCTCCAAGGGGAAAAGATCCCGTGCTTTTTGGATTGAGAGGAGAAAATCCTCTCGAGCTTTTAGAGGCATATAGAGATTTAGAAATCTACGAGCCCGTTGCAGGAGGGCTAATATTCAAGACGAATCAAGGAACAGATCAACATTTGGAGTTCGCTACAAATAAGCTGATTCCGTTCCAAGCATTTGTGGATACAGGAATTGTAATATCTCCCCCCGAGGATCTCCAAGGAGGACATGTCAGGTTTTTGACACGATCTAAATTTGAGAAATTTGAATATTGGACCGTATGCTATGAGCCATCCAAACAGTTACGATCAATTATCCGAAAACTAATTCCAAATGATGAGATAGAGGTTGCTGGTGGAGTTCGTAACCTAATAATAGATAAAAGGATCACAATTAACCTTGAGAGGTTAAAGATTCTGCGGTTAGAACCAGGCATGATCAGAGAAAATCCACACTGCCCACAATGTAACAAACACTTGACAAGCAAAGGGAAAGGACAAGGCTTCAAATGCAAAAAGTGCAAAAAATCATTTCCCGATGCAAAACCAACCTTAAGAAAGTATGATAGAGGGCTTCATCCAGCAATTTATCTTCCCCCTCCGAGCGCCCAAAGGCATCTGACACAACCGATCTGTCGATATGGCATAGGTTCTAAGGCAATGGAGAAGTATAACCAAGAACTGTTTTACCCAATCTCGTTATCTAAAACAAGGGAAAATAAGAAAGAATAAGGAGAAAAACAAAATACTTGGCTTGCGAGATTACAAGAATGTGAGCAAGTACTGATCTAACTCAATCTTTGCCTTTGAATATTCTTGGTCTGTTTCAGGAAACATGTCTTCAACTGTAGCGGTTTTCCATTCCTTTTTCCATTCGTTCAAAGCATGAAAAATCTCTTCCCATAAGAGTTTTTCTTCAATATTCTCCCCAGATTGTTTCCTAATCTTATATTCACGCATTTTCATGATTGCCACCTGAAGGACACTACTAAACCCCATGAAGAACTCAAATGATTGTTTGCTTGGGGTCAAGGGATAAATTTCTCGGAAAACTCTTGTTGCCTGGGGCAAGAGGTCCATACGGGGATTATCAAACGTCGATGCTTTTTCTAGAAAATGAGCGACGCTAATAACCCACGTGAACAAATCAGCAGGAGCTTCCGGCTCAGGGACATTGAGTTCTGGAGGAGCTTTTCTGATTTGTTTCGATAAAAGATCTGGTTGTTCTTTAGGAGTCTTCTTTTCTCCATCTGGTGTGGTGATAGGCTTTCCATCCAAAAATATTATGCCGGGCTTCTTTCTTTCTAAAACATGGTTTTCCCCGTCTTCCCAAAGTTCTTTATCTTTAGACCAACTTCGTCCTCTGAATTCACAGCGATTCTCAATGGAGAGCATTGCCTCAAAGAGAGGAGTCCCATCTTCTGCAACTTTGGGTGATTTAAATGCATTAATTCCCTTTCCGGGCACCCAAGATAGGCCTTCATCCACTCCTTGGATCTCTACACCCTCAGCATGGCATTTGTAGTAAATTCGAACTGTATCTTTTGTTTTATCGCTTCTTTCAAGCGAGACAGAGTGGAGGACAGGTCGTTCTAACATGTTGTCACCTTACAAATCGGTCGACAACAGAAATAAGTCCTACGGGTCGCCCGACTTCTTCTTGGATAAATTTCCAATGCTTCCAAATGTAAAAGCCATAGACAACGATGGGAAAGATAAACGCCAAATAAACGAGGAGGACTCTCCAAATGAAGCTTCCGTGGGAAGAAAGACATGAAGGTAGGCTTAGTAGGCAGTCTAGTGCGTTTACCTGGAACTGATTCTCATATGACATGATAAACACGGGATATGTCACGTAAGTGATTGGCCAGATTAACCCAAAGAGTAGGAAAAACGACACAACCCAGAGAAATGGCATTTTCTCAGGAATAGACAAGAATAGGATGAGGGGGTTCACCACGCCTATAATGACATAAGCCTTTCCGTAGAATTGTTTGAATTCACCCCATTTATTGGGCGATGCAATATCAAAATCATCTTGAGAATGGGTACTAGTTGAAACGTTGTTCTTTGAATCTTCAGAACTCTCGTTACTCATCTGCAATTGTGCTCACTCTTGGTTAGATTTGAATGTTCTTGTTTGAAGAAAAAAGGAAATGCGAAGACCTCTTGACAAGAGCGCAACAAACAACCCTTATTGCAAGAAGAAGGGAATTCTTGCAACGATGTCTTCCCTAGTCAGGATTTCAGTTGCTTGTGAAAAGCCTAAATTAGCAACGTCCGTCAGCAATTCCAGTATTCTCCGCCCTTCTTCACGATCTTCAACTCTGAGCAGATGCTCTCCGAGCATAGTAATGAAAGCATCCGATCCATACGCCCTCAAATATCTCCAACGAGCTTTTCTTAGCCAGCGCACATATCCCTTCTTGACTTCGTCCATATCGCGAGCACCCGAAAATACTATTTTGTACTTGCCTGAATCTCGCAATGACCCAAAATATAATGTTTCAGTGTAATTCCAGTCTTCTCGAACAGAAGGCAATTTTACTTCTGAAGTGAGGCGATCGATCCATGTTGATCCATCTCTAGGAGCAAGAATTGTTGCAGGAGTGTAGGCTTTCCCGCGCAGAACCATTACCCTGATGCTCCAGAGATTTGTAGCATCAGGTTTTTTTGACAAGGTTTTGAGGGACAATTCTGGTTCTCCAATTGTTAGGTATGATAGGAATTCATCCATTAGGTTGCTGAGAACTCTATTGAGCACACCTTGTTCTATTGCGTTTCTTGCGCGTTCTCCGGGAATAACACTGAGCTCATACATGAGAAAGGTGTCTTCCTTAGTAAGAGAGTCGTGAACCCAATAACGAAGATCAAAAGGACCGTAATCTTTGAACGACTTTCCGGAAGCGGGAGCAAACTCTCCCAACATTGCACGGAGCAAGTCTTTGGGTCGGAATTTCTTTAAGTCTGTGGATAATACTCCGCTTGGAGAGATCCGTCTGTTGCCCAATGAAGATCGAAAAATATCTTTGAAGATGTCAATCACATCGGGGTCGCTACCTTCACCTTTCGAAATGTGATCTGAGATTGAGTGAAGATCTTTCAAGATTGATCGATATATTCTGCCTTCGTCGTTGGGGCCCTTGACGAGTTCATCAAAATGAATAACTACGGGCGCATCAGCCGGTAGTCCGTGCAATTCTTGTTCCAAAACGGATAAGCATCTGAAATAGGCGCGATAATATTTGTGTGTCATAAAACGAGCATGGAGCCTCTGAAGATTTGTAAGTGCTTCTCCAGCGTGAGTACGAAAACCAATGGTTTCTTGCATATATTCGAGGAGAACATCCAGATCTTCTGCTCCTTGCCCCCCTAGTTGCGAGCCTTCCTGTAGCCATTTCCCCGGAAATTCATCTTGGCGAGTGATACTTTGGTCAATGGTGAAAAGCGTGAACCAGGCGATGGGGACGAAGCCCTCTCCAATCAATAGAGCAGAACCTTCCCCCTTTGGATCTTCACCAATGTAAAGATACGATCGTTATCTACTCACGCAGTATCATCCCTAACTAGGTTAACCCTCTACTAATATTCTTGCCTAGTGTTACTTGACAGAAGATATCGAAATATACCTATTGGTGATCTAATAGCAAGATCTAGTTAATAAGTTGTGGGAAGGATTTTGCATCAATTGTCTAGAAGGGAGAGAGAGGTGGCCGAAAGTATTTAGTTCTTGAAAAACAAAAAAAGCAGTTTCTATATCCTTCAGAATATCCAAACACTTTTGGATTCATTTTCCTAAAAACATTAAATACCGAATACATCCGAAGTTAATATAGATGTTTAACTTTGATGCACATTGGGACCCGATAGACCTCGAAGAGCTCATGAAAACCGTCCAGAAGGCTTTAAAGAACAAATACCATGATCAGCAAGAACAACAGCATGATCATCTTGAGCCTTTTAATTTGGGTCTTGAACGAAGGCCGGTTGAGCCCCCTAAATTCTTTGAAGAAGAATTGTTTGGAGAAGAAGAGGACCCCAATCCCAATGTTCTCGAGGATGTTCTGAACATGTTAGAAGACGCCTTGTTTGGCGATGACGACACCTCAGATGAAGATAGTGATTTCAGTGATCTTGATATCCCACCAATAGCCACAACAAAGGTTTGGTATAAAGGAAGAGCCTATGCTTGTGATGTCATAAATGAAACATATTGCATTTATCCCTACGAGCAATGGGAAGATCTTGAACTCATAAATTAACATGTCAAACAAACAGGAATGTAACAATTCCTGGGTTCCATTTGGGGAGGGGGATACAATTCATTCAACCTAATTTCCATTTTGTAACGAAGGATTAGTTTCATGAAGTCGGTCTAGGAAAGATTGATGCAGTGTTTCCACTGTTGTTTTGTGAGCGATGTATGGTACTTCAGAGTCATGAAAGACCATTACTGCGGGATTATTTTTCCAAGTAGTTGGAATAGCACCAATTAGGATTGCCTTGGACAAGACTCTGGGATCTTGATCGCCGTCAATGATCCAAACATCCCTAGGGCTTGCTAACTTAGCGAAACCACCGATTCGCTCGATTTCATATCGAGCGGGCTTTGTGAATTTAGTAAGGATGTCGTGACGTGTTTTTGTTCCTTCAGGTTTATTTGCCCCGATTGATGCCTCATACGTTAGTGCTAGAAGAGGATTTAAGCCTTCAATCAGTTCGTCCGTGTAGGGATATCGTTTCCCAAGCCACATGTTTTCTGAGCTGTCCTTGAAAACACGTGCACTTTCAGACCAGAATTGTCTGAAGGCTTCATCCATTACATCAACTCTTGAATCTACTTCCCCAATCAGCTCAAGATAAAGTTGAAGCTGCTCAAATGCCGCATAATCTTCAGGGAATCCAGGAATTGGATCTCCATTTTGGGTGTAGGTGTGGATTATTTGGTTTCCATCGAGAAATTTGTCCTTAAGGTCCCGATAGATATTTCGAGTAACAGCTAGAAAATCATTGACTTCTGTTGCTGCGTAGGCAGCTAGAAATGACAAAGCAACAAAAGCCTGTTCAAAAGTGATGGGTTGCAAGTCCAAGATGGGATTCCGCTCGTTTTCTTGTAGATATTCCACTAATGGGTCAAGTATGTTGTTTTTAACCTCGAAGTGGGACATTTCAAGATATGAGGAAATTTGGAAGGGGTCAAATCGAAGAATGTTTTTTCCCCCAAAACGGCAGTTCCCTACATCTTTTACTTGGGCGTAAAACAGGAATTCGTCAATATTCTCAATGCTAAGAATAGATCGAAGCTCGTCAATTGACCACAAATAGGGTTCTCCTTCTTCTCTCCCGGAATGAGGAAGCAAGGCATGAGCAAAGAATTGACCAACCCCTTTCATTTCCTTTTGAATGAATTCGGCCTGTCTTCTAAGTTCTCTTGTGAACACCTCTCGATCTTCAGAAACAAACGATGCTTGAGCAAGCAGTCGCAAATACCATGCATTATCAACAAGAAGTTTTTCAAACGAGGGCTCAGTCCAGTCCTTCTTGTAAGAAACTCTAAATACACCTCCTCGAAGAGGGTCGACAAACCCTTGCTGTCGCATGCGGTGTAGCATGCGGGTTATTTTTAGTCCTAGCACTCTTGCTCCAGTGTATGCATAGTAATCCCACAAGAATGAATGAAGAGGATAAAAGGGAAACTTTGGGCTTTTTGCAAAAGCACCGTTTGCATCATCGTATTCTGTGAGGATTTGTGTTAGGAAGTATTGCATAAGGGTCATGTCGTCTTCTGCTTCTCTCTGATAATCTATTGCTTGAAACGGAAATTCCAGAATTTGTTTTTCTATTGTTTTTCTTGCCCGATCAAAAGATTCTCCGATCCGAAGAACAATATCTGAAAGCCCGGGATTTTTTTCGGTGCCATAAGGGGGAAGATAATGGAAAGCAAGAAACGGATGTCTGTTCGGGAGTGAAAGAATGATTGCGGGAAAAGAAGCAATGCCTACGAATTCGGACATAACTTCGAGGGCTCTTCTTGCAAGAGGAGGATATTCTGCGGGATTTATGAGAATTGGATTCATAAAAGAATGAATAGTCCGAGCAACATCTGGGTTATCAAAAGATTCTCTTTTCATTCTAGTTGAGGGAAAACTCCAAGTGGGTAAGACGGCTATTAGCAAAGGGCGTTCATTGGGAAAGCCTCCTTGAAGTAAAGTTTTGGCGGACAAGAATCTGGTAAGACTTTTTTCTCCGCCTTGGCTCCAATTCCATTTTTTTTCTGACACAAGAGAATGGTCTTTGCAGAAAATAAGAAGCTAGAGGTCTGAACCGATTCTTATGGAATACACAATGTGTTTTGGGTATCATGTTGACGCGAGAACCAAGAATCGTTACCTCTCTTTACTTTGCTATTCCCCAGTCGGTAAATTTATGGCAACATCAAAGCATGTCTTTGTGTGGATCATTTCCAGCGAGAATTCAAAGTCCAGATTGCAAAATACAATCGCAAAGGAACAAAGCGATGGATCGCTTCTCATTTGCTAAGATATCCGTTGTTACCGTTGTGGGTACTCATCGGAACAATCTTGGGAGCAGCCATGCAGGGAGCAGTCCCTTTCTTCATAGGCAACGTGTTCAACGAAGTTTATGAAAACACAGCAGATGCAAGTAGGATTGGATACTGGGGATTGTTAATTCTGATTTTTGGAGCGGGAGCGGGTATCATTCAGCTAAGCTCTAACTTTGCCATTGAGTTTCTAGCACAAAGGTTCGAACGCGACGCAAGAGAAGAATTGTATGCAGAACTCCTTGGCAAAAGCTTGACTTTTCATGATAGACAACGGGTAGGGGATATCATGGCAAGAGCAGTCAATGACGTCCGACAACTCAATTTCATGGTTAATCCGGGGATTGCTCTTGTCTTCAGATCTGCGATTGGCGTGATAGTTCCATTATCCCTAATTGCGATGCTCCATCCTCAGCTCTTAGTCATTCCCGTCATTTATGTTATCGTTTTTCTTTTTCTACTCAGGAGGTACAATAGAAACCTATCCATCGTTGCGATGAAACTTCGGCGACAGGTCGGCGTAATTAATTCACGCTTAAACGAGACTCTAATGGGCATTCACATAGTTCGCGCCTTTTCCCAGGAGGATCAGGAAAGAGAAGTGTTTGATAAGAATGTGAAGGCTTACAGAGACTATTTCGTAAAACAAGCGGACATTACTGCAAGATATTTGCCCTTACTTGTACTAGGAATAGCAATAGCGCTTGGATTCTTGCATGGGCTTTTCTTGTTCAGAGTCGGGGAAATATCATTTGGCGAGCTAATAACATTTTTAGGGCTCTTAGCCTTGCTGAGGTTTCCTACTTTCATTAATGTATTCGCTCTGGCGGTTCTAACGATCGGAATGGCCAGCGCAGATCGCCTATTAAGCATAATACAAGCAGAATCGGATATAGATCAGAATCCAGAAGGGGTCTCAAAACCAATTAAGGGCGACATTGAATTTCGTAATGTCACTTTTGGCTACGATCCTCAAAAACCCGTTTTGCACGACATCAGTTTTAAAATACCGGCAGGAAACTCTTTGGCTCTTGTGGGAATGACAGGGAGCGGGAAAACAACGCTGACGAAACTTATTGCTAGGCTGTATGATGTTAATGAGGGACAAGTGCTAGTGGATGGAATCGATGTCCGAGACTGGGATCTTGATTCTCTTAGGTCACAAATTGGCCTAGTAGAGCAAGACATTTTCTTATTCTCAAAATCAATCAAAGAAAATATTTTGTTTGGGAATCCTCATGCTTCGGAGGAAGACATGATTAAGGCAGCGAAAATGGCTCAAGCCCATGATTTTATCATGGCTCTTCCAGATGGGTATGACACAATAATTGGTGAAAGGGGAATAACCTTAAGCGGAGGACAAAGACAACGAATTGCAATTGCAAGAGCGATTCTTTCAGATCCCCGCATATTGATTCTCGACGATGCAAGTTCAGCAATAGATAGCCAAACAGAGGACGAGATTCAGAAAGCGATTAGAACAGTGATGAAGGGGAGAACAACATTTCTCATAACTCACAGAGTCGCTCAGATAAGACATGCAGACATGATTCTATTGTTGCGGAGAGGAGAATTGGTAGCTACTGGAACTCACGAGGAACTCCTCAAGAAAGAACCACTCTACCGAATGATATTTTCTAGGTTTGATGAACTCGAACTTCCCCTTGCTAATGCTACGAAAAAGACGAGGTAGATGAAAAATGGCACTAATTATGCGAGGATTAGACAAGGAACATTACGATCGTGAATACTCGGACTGGGAGTTACTGCGTCGCATTATTAATTATTTCTGGACGAAGAGAGGGGCAATGGGGATCATTGCAGCTTCTTTGTTTTTCAGTAGCTTAAGTAACACCCTCATTCCAGTGTACATCAGCAAGACATTAGACGAGCTCAGGGGAGGCATTACGCAAGCACAAATCTGGCAAATAACGATTCTACTAGTTAGTCTTAACGTTCTTGCGTTTTTATTTAACTACTTAACCCAATCATTCACAGGAAGAGCAGTAGGAGACGTGGTCTACAAGCTGAGGAAAGACATGTTTGAAGCTCTACTCAGAAGAGACATGGCATTTTACGATAAGACCCCAACGGGAAAAATTGTTAGTAGAGTAACAAGCGACACGAATGATTTTGGGAGCGTGGTTTCTCTCACTGCGACACTCCTCTCACAGGTTCTAATCGTTATTCTCATCACGATTTTCATGGTCCTAATAAGTCCCTTACTCACGTTCTACACCTTATTGTTCACTCCTCTCGTCATTTGGTTTGCGCTGGGTTTCAGAAAATTCGCAAGAAAAATAACACTCCAGTCGAACAGAATAATCGCAAAAATCAACAAGCTGATTCAAGAAACTATTACGGGCATTTTTACGGCAAAGTCCTTTCGAGGAGAGGACAAGATCTTCAAAGAATTTGAAGACTTGAACCAAACGTCCTACGAAATTAATCTAAGAAGGGGCCTAATCATGAATATTATTTTCCCGGTGCTCAGCACATTTAGTGCCATCGGAATCGCGTTCATAATATACCTAGGAGGAGTCGATGCAATCGGTGCAATCCCCTCAATATTTGTGACTTTCGCGGGATGGTTTGGCATTAAAGGAACACAAGTGTCCCCTGGAGAGTGGTACTTGTTCGTTCAAGCATTGAATTTCTATGTTTTCCCCTTAGTTTCTGTAGCTTCCTTCTGGTCGCAGTTTCAAGCAGGCCTAAGTGCAAGTGAGAGAGTATTTGCACTCATAGATGCTGAAAATACGGTTATCCAAACTGACAACATTGTGCCAAAAAGGCTCGAAGGAAGAATCGAGTTCCGCAATGTAACCTTTTCTTATGACGACGGGACAACGGTATTCAAAAACTTGAACCTTGTCATCAACCCGGGCGAGACTGTAGCTATTGTAGGACATACAGGGGCAGGAAAATCCTCGTTTGTTAAACTGATCGCGAGATTCTATGAATTCCAGGGGGGCGAAATACTAATTGACGATTATGATATTAGATCACTTGACTTGAGGGAATACCGACGGCAACTCAGTTATATAAGCCAAGAAGTATTTCTCTGGAGTGGCACGATAGAACAAAACTTACGCTACGGGCATCCAGACATCTCTGACGAAGAAATCAGAAGAGTATTGAAAGAAGTGCACGCGTTAGACTGGATTGAAGATCTCCCCGACGGCCTTCAAACATTTGTGGGTGAGCGAGGAGCAAAACTTTCAATGGGACAACGGCAGATCATAGCTTTTGCTCGAATACTGCTAGATAACCCAAGCATCTTACTCATGGATGAAGCAACAAGCTCAATCGATCCTCTTACAGA
>JAJRWK010000225.1 GCA_024276795.1 archaeon
TATGATACCACGCTGTGGCTGCATAAGTAGGCAAGAATAATACGTATGGCAAATCATTTCCAGGAGTAAAATATGCTGTTTGGAAATTCAGAATCGACGAGACTAACATTATTCCATTAAAGTACATCCCGTGAGTGTCTTGCAAGTACCCGGAAAGACCCGCAGCCCTAGTCGTCCCGTAGCTTTCACCAATCAAGAATTTGGGGGAAAGCCATCTTTCATAGCGGGTTGTATACAATCTTATGAATTCACCAACGCTCTCAATGTCTTTTTTGAAGTTGTGGTACTTGTCTGGTTTTTCCCCTTCGACCGTCCGGCTATAACCCGTACTTATGGGGTCGATAAATACCAAGTCAGAAACATCGAGCAGCGAGTATTTGTTATCCACCAATTTATATGGGGGTGGAACAGGTTTTGCTTCGTCAATTTCTGCAATCACACGTCTCGGCCCAAGTACTCCCAGATGTAGCCAAACAGAGGAAGACCCCGGTCCTCCATTGAATGAAAACGTAATTGGTCTTTCCTCTGGAGAAAAACCTTCGCGTCGATAGGAAACAAAGAACATAGTAGCTTTCTGCTCAAGACCCTTTTCTTCGTCTTCCTCAAGCAATACCATGGTTCCTGCATCTGCAACGTATTTTATTTTTTCACCATCTATCTCCAATGAATGCTTTGTAGTAACGATCTTATCCTTCACTTCAGGCTTTTTCTTTTCTTCTTTTTCCTTCTGCTTTTTTTCTTCGTCATCCTTTTCCATTATGCAAGATCTCCAAGGAGCAATTATAAGTCATTGCCCTCATCTTTCAAACCAAGAACATTTCCGCCCCGCTATTGGCGAAGTCATGTTGGTGGCAAAGTTCTTGTTTCCAACACAGGGTTTCGCTTATTCCTGTGTCCATAAAATGATTCGAGGCAGTGTAGGGCACATGATGGCTGTAGATATTAATAATAGGATCTCAGGACGCGTTAGCATATTTTTCCAAAACGGATTATCAACTACATTCACACTAATTTCCTGATCTCATATTTGAAACGTCTCGAGACCTTTTTCTTTCAATTCTTGATTAGCGCTGAATAATCACTGTATTCTTAATACGTGCTCCTTTTCGTCTCTGGAATAAATGACAATCTTTTTTTGATATATCTGGCCTAGTATTCCTTTTTCTATAGTAATCTCATACTCAAAAGGATGGAGAACTTGAATTGCCATTCCAGGTTGGGATCTTCCAATTACCCACAAGTGAAGAATGCCATTTTGTATTTTTTTCTCAGTGGTTTCTAATTCCCAAGAAGGATTTGGCCAGTAACCCTTGACGCGGATTGTAATCCCTTCACCAGTAATAGTAGTGTTTGCATTCTCGACATATGCGCTTCTATTTGTCAGACCGCCCATGGTGAAACATCATTGATGATGTAATTAAGGTTAAGCTCGGCTTACCTTTCTTAATCTAGTGTTCAAAATATTTGAAACACTTTATCTTAATCCGCAGACTTATCTAGTCTGGCTGGCTAATCTAACGCGTTATATGTCTGAAAATGAATCTTCCGCACTTGAAATGGCTACGTTGGGAGGAGGGTGTTTCTGGTGTCTAGACGCTATTTACTCTCAAGTTAAAGGAGTTGGTAGAGTCGTCGCGGGATACGCCGGGGGTAATGCTCCCAACCCAACCTATAAACAAGTCAGTTATGGAAACACGGGCCACGCAGAAGTGGTTCAAGTATCCTTTGATTCCTCGATAATAACCTATGAAGAGATTCTGGAAATCTTTTTTGAAATCCATGACCCTACAACCCCGAATCGGCAAGGCAATGATATCGGTCCCCAATACCGCTCCATCATTCTGTACCATTCTCCCGATCAAAAGAAAACAGCAGAAACAATGATCACAAAACTAGATTCCTCTGGGAAATGGAATCGACCTATTGTTACACAAATAAAGCAGTTTGACCGCTTCTATCCAGCTGAAGACTATCATCAGAAATACTTCGAAAAAAACCCCAACCAAGGATACTGCAAAATCGTGATTTCACCCAAAGTAGAGAAGTTCAGGGAGAAATTTTCTTTTCTGGTGTCTTCCTAACCTTGTCATTGGTTAGGAATGAACTCTTCTTATATTAAATGTATTTTTTTCCTTCTAAGTCCGAATCTTGGGTAGTTGGCGTTTTTCCAGGTTGATCATGTCTCGATTTTTATTTAATATTTGGCTAGCAAAATGTTACTTTCTCCGGATTTTTTCACACTGTCGATCATATGATGTTTCATGCTGATAAATCTGCTAAACTTTATCTATCATGTTTCCCAATGATAACAAAATGCCCGATACAAGAGTTATGGGTGATAAGCATGATGGAAGACGTGCTCATAAAGAAGAAATCACAGTTAATGGACATCCTCAAAACCCTCCAACTTAACATGAGAAGGTGGAAAGATAGTCCCGAAGCAAGAGAAGACCCCCTCTTTTTCTATCATTGGCTCAGCCAAAAAACAAAGTATGGAATCGACGAAGTTAAGCTTTTTATGACTATTCTCATGAATAATGAGCTTATTTCTTGGTGCGAGGATAACCACCCTTGCCTTACCGAGAAGGGTTTAGAGTTCCTCAAGGAAGGCTTTAGAATGCCAATCTGTCCTTCCTGTAATTGCGAAGATACTTTTGCATGGAGACAAATTGAAGTTGAAGTAACCGGTTCTACCCAGAGTAAGAGCATTGATATCGCGCGATTAGAAGGAGGAAGCCATGGGATCATTTATTGCTATGAATGCGGCCACGTACTAGGGACCACGTAAAGTTGCATCATCAATTGTGGGCGTGTTATTCCCCTACGCTTTGCCACATTACTGGTTTCCTTCTTATTTCCGTATGCAACGAACATATTGGTGATTTAAATTTCCTTATTGCTCTCCAACTCCTTTAGCAATTTCATACTAAGAAAAGGTCTGAAAAGACTTTCTTCACTCATTTCATTCCCCTTCACAGTTCCCGGCGTTTGTTATACACTAATGGGTGTTTTTGCGCGTAACCCCTCCTAAACGAAATCCAAAAAGTCTATGAGATTCACCAGCAAAAATATTGCCTCGAGAAACAAACGCAAATCCCTTAATGATTCTCGCTTTTTAATGCAACTTGATCAAATCATACGTAACATTTTTAGCAACAATGGAAGGAAAATGATTAACGTAGTATGGATGTTCCTTTTCAATACAGTAGTTGGAGCTAACGGGTCGTTTCTATGAGTATGGAAAAAAATCTTGAAAAGCTATTGCACGAACTGCAATCATCTAACGTAAACATTCAGATCAAAATCAAGCGTAAAGACGAAGCGTTCGTCAAAGAGCAGAAAGAA
>JAJRWK010000226.1 GCA_024276795.1 archaeon
ATCGGGATCACGACTCACTGGATCATTCTCCAATATACAATTGGGCTCATTACGATGGCTGTCGCACTTGAAATCTACGCTACATGGAAAAAAAACAAAGATGTCATGGAAATGGCGAAAGTATTGTCTCGTGTCGCTATCGTTAATTTTGCAGTGGGGGCGGCAACGGGTTCCATGTCTGAATTTGGCCTATTACTGTTTTGGCCCGGGTTTCTCGAGCTTGTTGGAAAGTACTACTTCATTCCCTTGTATTTGGAGGTCTTTGCATTTTTCTTGGAAGTGATATTTGTCTACATGTATTATTACACCTGGGAAAGAGTAGGGCCAAAATTTCATATTTTCGTTGGAATCCTTGCGACTTTAGGAATACTTCTTTCGGCTGTTCTTATCATGTCAGTAAATACTTTAATGAGTTATCCACCAGGCATACAAGCAGTATATGACCCTGTTACTATGCAGTGGCAAGAGCCTCAGTATTTACTTTATATCCCAACTGGTGCAATAATTCCTTCAGGAATAAATTACGTGGCAAAAGGAAATAACCAAATACTCATCACGTCTTCAGAACTAAGGAAGATAATAGATCAAGATCCAGAGCTGTACCGGCAGATTCTTGGAGAAACGGTAAGACAAAAAGGGGTCTGGTGGATTGTCTTCCAGTCCCCAGGAGTAGCCGTAAATGCTTTGCACGCAATTTTTGCGTCTTTAGTTGTTACGAGTTTCACAATTCTGGGAGTATATTCATGGAGATATATGCGTGTTAGGGAAGAAAAGAAAGCATACTATTTGGAAGGATTGAAGACTTTCTCAGTGATCGGAACAGTAACGCTTGTTACTCAAGGCATAATTGGTCATGAAGTTGCCCTAAATGCCATAAAGTATAATCCTGAAAAGATTTCAGCACTTGAGGGCAAGAGTTCTTCAATTCGATCGATTTCTGACTTGCCAGGCGTTGATCCCATGCTCCGTATCCTCTCATTTGGTACAGACTGGAAACAAAAACACCTACCGAGCTATGACAGTATTGGTTCTGACGATTATAAACCTCCACTTATCTTACACTATTTCTATTACACAAAGATTTTCTTGGCTACTGCATTATTCGGGTTTTCTGTTGTGCTACTTTATTATTTGTTCTGGAAAAAACAAACTCCAGCTTGGCTCATGAAAATCACATATTCAACGCCTTTTGTTGTTCAAATTATTTCAAACTTTGGCTGGATCAGTAGAGAAGCTGGACGTAAGCCATGGACAATTTATGGTGTGCTCAGAGTTGATGAGGCCGCCAGACAAGACCCTATTTCATTCTGGTTCATCATAGGAGTGATCGTTTACTGTCTAGTCTTACTGGGAGGATTGGCGGCAATCATGTGGTATTTGTTTAAATTAAAGGAGGAGTGAAAATGGCAGCATCAATAATCATCATGACTATTATTTTGAGTGTCTTTACGTTTCACGTTGTCCTTTTGGGAATAGAAGTTGTCCTTTCTTTGTTGATCCCAGGTCTAAAGTACATAGCAGACAAAATAGGTAACGCAGACCTAGATAGAGAATCAAGCCGCTACATGAATTACATAGCCATTACGTATGCGTCTCAACAAGTGATGCTGACTGCAACGACAGTATTTACATTATCATTCTTTCCGGAATTTTTAGTTCTTGCAGGACGAATTTTGTTCTATCCATTAGCGTTTTTCATCCTGGCATTTGCACTGCGCTTGAGCTTAATGTCAGCATTTTGGTATGGCTGGGGCAGGTGGCCAAGAAAACTTTACTATGGTATCGGGGCGACGTACGCCTTTCTAGGAGTGATCGTGGTTTACCTTGATTCGGTGTTACTTGGCTTTCTCAATTACCCAAAAGGACTGCTTCAAGCAAGCCCACTTAAGGTAGACAACGGTCAGTTATACCTGAATCCCACCACGTACCCATTGTTTTTTGTACTCGTATTTGCTGCCGTCTCAGTAACTCTGTCGATCCTAGTTTTTATTCATTCGGCGAGAATAAAGACGAATACAGGCCCTGTCGAAATTCAAAAAGAGCTCGTAAAATACTACGTATTGGTTGCTTGGGGTAGTGCTTTGCTGTTCATTCCATCGCTTCTTTGGTACCTAGCCTCTCTGGCAAAGCACAGTGAATACAAGTATTCCAATATGCTCGGAGGCATTTTGATCAAGGCCCAAGGACCCAATTTTTCTTGGTTACTTTTGGTATTCCTTCTCTTGCTCATTTCATTTGTCTCAACACTGACACTCGATGTTAAGAGGATATGGAAGAAAAAAGCAGATTCCATTGAAAGCATCAGAAATGACCAATTATTGTTTTACCACGGGCCAATTGGCGCAGTGCTGTTTGTTGCCTTGTTCTTGTTGAACTTGCTTAGTCAGACACCATACTTAGTCTCAGATCCTGAACTCGCCAAAACGGTTACAATCTTAAATGTCAGATTGTCTATCAATCCCTATGCTGACATGCTTGATTTGTATTCTTTGACCTTTTTTGTCCTTATACCTTACTTTATCGCGTTCATGACCTTGCTATACTTCTTCTTTACGGGTGTAATTGGAGGAGACAAGGAAATCAAAGGGAAGAGGTTGGCGGGAGTGATTGAATAAAGCATTCGTTTAATTGTGGAGTGTTTTTTTCCTTTTCTCCAGTATCATTGTATTCTTGCTCCCATGTTGTTTCCCGCAGAATAACCATTAATAGAAGAAATTATGTTTCTGGCATTCTTTGTACTTAGGAATTCCAAGAAGTGTTTCAAAGCATGTTTTTCTAATCTGTCTTTTCGAACAACAAAGTCAATTCTTTCACGTGTGATGAGTAAAAATGAGAGCTTGAATTGTTCTGCGATGAGCTTAGTACCAATGCCGGCATCACATCGGCCGAGAAGGATGTTTTTGGCAATAACAGAATCGGTTCTTGCAGTTTGTGGTATGAAAGTAATTTGTTCTTGCAGTTTTTCCGAGGGAATTCCCTTATTCTTTGCTTCCTGGGCAATAAGGTCATTTAGTAGGTATGCCCAACCAGATCCTTGATGATTTCTCATTATTTTCAAGTTCCGATTAATGATATCTGAAGTGGTTTTTATTTCTTGAGCCAACTTGGGGGATAAAAGGAAGCCGACTTCGCGTTCGTAGCCTTCAACGAGTATTAAGCTGTCGTCATTTTCGCTTTGGAATGCTTCAGTATTGAAGCCTTCACTTTTTTGATTTGGAAGATTTATTCCAGCTACATCTGCTTCTCCTTTTTTGACACCGGCTAGGGCTCCTTGAGCAGTTAGTGGGATTGTACTGACTTGGTTTGTATATTCAGGATGGTCAGAGGTGAACCCTGAAAGTAGTTTTTCCAGACCGAAACAATGGGGAGAGAGAATACTTAGTTCAGACACTCGGTCTTTAGGGAGGAATAGAGTAACATCGATTATACTTCCTTTCTCCAAATATTCAACGTCTGATGGGATTCTGGCGAATCCAACTGCTCTGGTGAGAGTAGTTATCGACCCACTTCCTCCCGGGACAGGAAAGGCATAGAATTTTCCCTCGGGATCACTACTAAGATTAACAAGAAGGAATTGCTCCCTTCCAGGCGGAGTTCTAAGTTTCATTGGCAGTACTGCTCTTATCTTTTTTTCAGATTCTGTGATTGATCGTCCAGCCACTGCTTTGATTATGGGTGCAACAAACACATGGAAAATCATCAGCCCACTGGTTGGGTTGCCGGGAAGACCAATTAGTGGAATACGGTTTACTATGCTTAGAATTGTTGGTTTTCCAGGTTGGACTTTTATGCCATGTACTAATATTCCCGGTGAGCCGAGATCATCAATAATCCTGTAGATGAGATCTCCTGCTCCAGCGGAAGTACCGCCCGAAATAGTTACAACTTCATTTTCTTGAACTGCTTTTGCCATTATATTGCGTAATTTGCCCTCGTCGTCTTCTACTATGCCATATATGATTGGAACGCCACCAGCTTCGCGAACTGCTTCTGCTATCGCCCAAGTATTGATGTCATATATTTTTCCCGGGGGAAGCTCCACCCCTTGCTCCACTAGTTCGTTGCCAGTAGATATTACTGCCACTCGCGGTTTTGAAAAAACCTTGATTCTTGAAAGCCCAACTGCCGCAATCAACGATATTTCACGAACTCCAAGAACAGTACCTTTTCTTGCAACAATTTCACCGTGCATAATGTCTGTGCCAGCACTCATGATGTTTGCTCTGGGAGGAACAGCGCGCAATATTTCAACTCGATTCCCTTTTTGAACGGTATCTTCTACCATCACTACTGCATTTGCCCCATGAGGGATTGGAGCTCCCGTACTTACTTCAACAGTCTGTCCTCGCTTGAGTTCTTGCTCAAACCAAGCTCCTGCAGGAGTATTTCCAATTACCTCTAGCTCGACAGGATCTTCCTCGGTGGCAGAAAACGTATCTTCGGCAATTACGGCGTATCCATCGACGGTTGTTTTATCAAACGGAGGGACATCAATCTTGCTAACCACATCTTCTGCGAGCACATATCCTGTGGAATCGCTAATATGTCTGATTTCTGTTTTTTGAAGAGATTCAAGGTCGAGGTGAGAAAAGAAGATATTCCAGGCTTCTTCCATAGATTGAAGCTTCTTGAAGATTTTTCGCGACATGATTTACCCCCTAGAAATATCTCACAAGTTCCAGTTCAACCTCTGTGCCTTCCTCGATTCCTTCTACGTCCTCGGGAACAATTAGCAAGGCGTCTGCCCTTGTGAGAGATGTAAGCACCCCCGCTCCCCTTCGAGTAATAACTGACGCGATTAGATTCTGTCCTTCTTCGGAAAGCTGAACTCGTATGAAGTCCCTTTGACCAGGCTTAGAGGACACGCGGCGATTGAGGCGAGCTTTGATCTTGTCTCTGGGTCGTTTAGAGTAGAAAACGCTTTGCAAGAGCTTAAGAAGAGGAAACGCAAATAATTCGTAGTTGAGGAAAGCTGCCACGGGATATCCTGGGAGGAGAATGATTGGTTTTTTGTTGATAACACCCAACGCTACAGGCCTCCCCGGCCCAATAGCGACTCCATGAACAATTAATCCGGGTTTTCCTAGTTCTTCGATAATTCTTGGAAGAAAATCTTTTGGGCCGACTGAGGTGCCTCCTGAAACCAGTACCGCATCGCATTCATGTAACGCTTGTTCGAGTCTCTGTTTTATCTCGTCAGGATCGTCGCGGGCTATGCCATAATCAACCGGGATACCCCCGTCTTCTAGAATCTGAGCTTTCAGCATTATTCGATTGCTGTCTATGATTTTCGCAGGAGAGAGCTCAGTTGCATTGTCTACTAGTTCGTCACCAGTTGAGAGGACTCCAATTTTTGGCTGTCTAATAACAGATATTTTTTGAAGCCCAATGGCCTTTAGCAAAGCTAAGTCTGCTGGCCTGAGAATTGTTCCTTTCCTCAGAACAACATCGCCTTTCTTGACATCTTCTCCTTGCTGAGCTAGATTCTTTCCAGGCGTTACTGGAGCCAAGATGCTGATGTACGAATCTTGTTTTTCGGTATCTTCAACCATGACAACAGCATTCGCACCCTCTGGTATAGGAGCCCCTGTTGTAATTTTTACGGCTGTCCCAGAAACAACTACGACCGAAGGAACATCTCCAATATCAACGTTTCCTACAATTTCTAGCTTCTTGGGATTAGTATTAGAAGCTCCAAACGTATCTTCTGCCTTAACCGCATAGCCGTCCATTGCGGCTCTTGCAAAAGGGGGGATGCTGATTGGCGATACAATGTCCTCTGCAAGCACTCTATTAATTAAGGAAGCCGAGATTGAAACGTCTTCTACAGAAAGAGAGACTGTATCTAGTGCTTCAACAAATTTTTCCCACGCATCGTCGACATAGAGGAGTCGTTGAAATCCTCGATCACGAACATCGGGTGTAGAAATCGTGTCATGACTTACCATTTGAGTCAAGATTGTTGTATAAGAATAAAAATGTTCGATCTAAACCAATTTTCCCGCGATAGATCAAGCAAAGCCAAGCATTCATGTTTTGTCATCATTCTGTTCTTCTTGTTTTTCGTAACGAATTAGGTAGTCGGCAATTTTTTCCCCTTCTATCCCAGGAGGATGTAATGGCTCATTCTTTTCACGAACACTAATAGTAACTGGCTCTATGGTGATCCCTTCTTTTGTTAGGCATTCTTTAACCCTTTCTGGAACTCCGTAACCGTATTCCATGTGGCCTTTCCCCATTATGGCAATGACCCAAACTTCTGGATTTTGCAAAAGTATTTTTGATATATTGTATGCCATGCTAGAATCTTTTACGATTTGAGCCAAGAAGAATCGATCCAGAGAGAATCCTGTTGACATCATTGGAGCAGACTGTCGAATTAGAGCCTCAAAATAGGCTTTGTGTCTATCATGACCTAGTATGACAAGTTTCGAGGGAAAAACAGATTCGGGCCCATCGAGACTTTCCAACCCATCTCTTACCACTTTTGCAGCTTGACCCCTTGGTATGATAATGCCTTTCACTGGAACACGTAATTTTTTTGCTTTTTCTAAGAGCTTGCCATAGTGTTCTAGCGGGAATCCCTCTGATGAAGTATCGTATTTCTGCTTTAGAATATCCATTGTAATATGATTATCCATGAAGTCGTCTAGCAAGTGTTGTTGTTCTGTGTTGAACATTTCCATAGCAAGAACGAGGTTTGCATTTGCCTTGTGTAAGTTTTCTAATGTTTGTAGCTGAAGAGTCAGTAGCGATAATTGAACATGATCCTCCCCAATTATTAAAAGTCGGGCATTTTTCATCTCTTCAGTAATTTTGGAAAAATCGGGCATTTCTGGAAACGTAAAAATACGTTGCATAAGGCATTGACAGTTATTGAGAGCAATGAAGTTTTCGAATGGAGAGGAGAATTGAAGATTATGCTCTCATTAGTTCGTAAAGCTTGGAAACAAAGATTTCTCCACCAGCAGCAGGCATTGTTAAGCCCCAGTTTTCCAGCACTTCTGGGTGGAATTCGCCAACTATTCCAATGGTGATGTTGTCAACGATGACTTTAGCGCAACGACCTTCTATGAATCTTGGGTCATTGGTTTCAACCATTTCATATTCAATCCCGGTCGTGCTGAGCAGAGCCCAGATATCACCAAGCGTATTAGCAAGTGTTACATTAGGACCAATGTTGATAATTCCTAGGCTCTGTAGTGTTTCTGCTTTCTCATTTTGTGGATTATAGCGAGCTATTTCACCGATTTCAAAAATGCGGTGAGGATACCTAGAGCCTGTGTTTTCAGATTCTATTCTGAATAAAACGGGTAACATACTGTTCCTCACTACGGAAAACGTTTGAGACATGACATTCTTGATCCGCACAATTTTTTCTGAAATCCTCATTTTCTTTAAGCAATCATCTTCATTTGAAAGAACGTAGGTGAATACTTCTACGTAACCAAGTCCGATCATGAGATCTCTAATAGAGTCAATTGTGTGTTGAATAGGTTTTGCTTGACCAATGGTATAGCTTTCCAACGGGACTTCTTGGAAGTTGTCATAGCCGTATGCGATGGCTATGTCCTCAAGAAGGTCAACGGAATGCATAATGTCTCTCCTATAGCTTGGGATCTTCACGAAAAATTGCTTGTTCTTGATTTGAGGGAAAAATCCCATTTTTCTAAGAAGCTCCAAGATCGTCTCATTAGAGAGATTCAAGCCCAGAAGGGATATAAGCTCTTTCTTGCGGGCTTTGTGAATGTGGTTGAAAACATATGGAAGCTGTACTTCTTGGGAAGGAGCTCTTTTGTGTTCATACTTGATCTTGATGGGATAGATTTTGCCTCCCATTTCTTCTATGTCCGCTGCGAAAATATTAACAGCCAAATTGACATGTTCGAAGCTTGTCCCTGTGGCTTCTATTAGGAGGTTCTTGTCTCCTACACCGATATGGCCCAAGTCATTGCTGTTTATGATCGGAACGAGGGAGAGCGCGCGTCTTGCCGCATCCAATAGAACAGGATAGCCATCCCAGTCTTGGATTATGTGCCGATACTCGATACCTGTGGGATGTTCATTCAATATTTCTCTCAAGCTTAGCTCTTTTTCAAACTGAAGAGGTACAAAACGAATTGAGTCTGGGGGAACCATCTCATAAGATATAGGGAATTGTATCAAATCTGCATTATATAGGCCCATGGAAATACGTGATCTTTTGTTTCCAAAGACTCCCGCTATTTTTTCTTGAGTTTGTATGAGTTCCACGAGAATCTCTTCACTCGGGATCTTGTATTCTGCTAGACAAGCAGCCACAAAAGGTCTGTTTTGTTGAGTGTTAGATTTGGCAAGGATGAAATGATTAGTATCCTCTATCTCAAGAGCAGACCATTCTGCGTCAAAGTCTCGATATTGACTTGTAAGGTATCCCCGAATTGCTCTCGCTAGTCCAGGTGCTGACCAGAGGTCTGGTCGATTTGTATCGTTTAGTTCAACATTCAAGGTTCCTGTTTCTTCGTCAAAGCCGTCGAATTCAGCCTTGGCTATGGGAAGCAATGGTAACAGTTCGTCGATTGATTTTATTTGCGGAATAAGTTTTAGTAGATTATCTGAGTTTACCTCTAATTTTGGCACTTGTTACCCTCCTATTGAGGTCTCTTAATTCTTCCAAATCACGGCTTAGCAGATGCCTAATATCCTTGATGCCGAATGCCAACATTCCGATTCGATCAAGACCCAGCCCCCAGGCAAGAACAGGGACGTCGATACCGAACGGTTTGGTCACTTCTGGTCTGAAGATTCCGGCTCCACCCAGTTCGACCCATCCGACTCCAGGAATTTCTGCATGGAGTTCAACGCTGGGCTCGGTAAATGGGAAGTAAGCTGGAACAAGTTTTATTTTCTCAGTTCCAGCAAATTCTCTTGCAAACAGTTTGAGCAAAGAGAGGAGCGTTCCAAAGTTATTATTTTTGTCAAGCACGATACCCTCGACCTGGTAAAAGTCAGGCAAGTGAGTGGCATCAATTTTGTCATACCGGAAACACTTAGCAATTCCAAAATATCTTCCGGGAATATCGGGGTTGTGTGCCAGTGTCCAAGCTGAAAGTGCTGTTCCTTGACTTCTCAGAACCATTCTACGAGTAACTTCTTTGTCAAAGTGATATTGCCATCCTCGCGAATTCGCACCTTTTCCAGTCTCATGAACCTTAGCCACTGCATTTATGAAGCGTTCTTCTAATGAATCGTCTGCAGGAAGATCCACATAGTATGCATCATGGATTGCACGCGCAGGGTGAAATTGGGGCATGTATAGAGCATCCATATTCCAGAATTCTGGAACAATAATACTTCCTTCCATCTCTGTGAAACCCAAAGCCATGAATTTCTGTCGGACGTAATCCAGAAACGCATAATAACCATGCCTCATCCCCCATCGGGTAGGATAGGGAGGGGGGATTGACATGTCGTATTTTTTCAAACGAACATTTCGCCATTTTCCGGTAGTCAATAGATCTGGCGTGAGGTTCGTGATTTCTCGTTCCGATTTTTCCCAAACGTCTAGTAGGTGCCTGATTTCTTTCTGTGTTCCGGGAATTAGTTGGTAGGTAAGCGTAGTCTTGCTTTCTTTCCCCACAAGACCTCTTTTCACCAAAATTTTAAGAAGCGACTTTTCAGTCTCTGAAAGATCTTTATTTGAATGGATTTTCTTTAGTACTTCAGTCGTGAGAATCTCGGGTTTTGTTTTGAGGGAGACAGCCTTTCCAGATTCTGTTTTTTTCACAAAAAGTGCCCCTAATTTCATTAAAAGACCAAATGCTCCGCTAAATTCTTGTCTAGAGAGCCCTATTTTTTCTGCCAGCTCATCTAGCATGACTTCTTCATGATTTTCGAGATAATCAACAAGGCGATCTTCAGGTGCTCCAATATTGACGTACTCTCTTCCTACTTCTGTGAGAGCGAAATAGGATTCTTCGTGTCGATCGATCTTGATTAGGCCCTTTCTTGCTAGCCTTTCACAATTCGAGGTTATTGCTCCAGTATCCATTCCCAGCTCCTTTGCTAACTGGCTAAGAGTTAATTTTTCTTTGTCTAGGAGAGTTCTTAGGATCTGGGCTTCTGCGGGGGTTAATTGTATTTGTTCTTCGGGTATTCCCATGCTCTCCTCTCGCTCCGTGTGAGCTATTCAAGAGGTTCATATGTCTAGCATTTCTTAAGCATTCCCGATAAGGCACTACTACAAATGTCTTCTTTCAATACATTTTTCCGTTGAGCTTCATCAATTATATTGAATGTTTCGCAATATGAGAGCTGAGCCGGTTACAACGGATCCAAGAATAATGCTTGATCCCGAGCGAACCACTTTGCTTGTTATCGATTTTCAAAAAAAATTAGTTCCCCACCTCTATAACCCAGAAGAAGTTATCAAGAATGCCTTGCTACTCATCAACTTAGCAAAAATAATGGATATTCCTGTCCTAGCAACGGAACAATATCCTGATGGATTGGGTGAAACTGTTTCAATCATAAAAAAAGCTTTACCAAAACGAACGAAAATAGTGCCTAAGACAAGCTTTGGTTGTTTTTCTGATCAAGAATTTTGCACTTCAATCGAACAATTTGGAGAGGCTTCAAGAACACTTCTTGTTGTTGGTATTGAATCTCATATTTGTGTGCTTCAAACAGTACTGGGTGCACTGTCACAAGGGTATAAGGTACATGTTGCGGGAGACGCTGTATCTGCGAGAAGCGAATTCAACTGGGAGGTCGGCCTGCGCAGAATGGATGTTTCTGGGGCGGTGATCTCCAGTGCGGAAATGGCTAGTTATGAACTATTACAAAGATCAGACACAGCAACTTTCAAAGAGTTCCTTCCCATAATTAAGAAGTTGTCTCAGAAGGAAATAACAATCAAAACATAGAAAGCAGTCTGATTACCATGGAATCTATCAAAATTGAGGACACCAGATTGGCCTTGGTTCCTCCCACAGAGTTCGAAACGACTTGGATAGGGCAAGAACTCGTCAAAAGACAGCTCATCGCAGCGTGGACACTACTCGATGAAAACGATATTCCTCTAAATCCACGACTAGTCGGTCCCCCGGGAATTGGAAAAACCACACTTGCATATTCGGTGTCGAAACAAATGGGAAAACAAGTGTGGTTCTTCCAAGCAACAATGGATACAAGACCTGAGGATTTGATCATCAGTCCTGTTCTGAATGAAGAAAACAAGGTAAGCTACGTCGCTTCGCCAATCGTAACCGCAATGATCAAGGGAGGGGTTGTCATTATCGATGAAGGTAATCGAATGAGTGAGAAAGCATGGGCCTCACTGGCGCCTCTTTTGGATCAGAGAAGATATGTTGAATCGCAACTTACGGGATTAGTAATCAAAGCCCATCCAGAATTCAGAATTGCCATCACCATGAACGAGGATGCAACAACATACGACGTTCCAGAATTTATCCTAACTAGGCTGCGACCAATTATTGAATTACAATATCCTTCAGAAGAAGAAGAGCGGGAGATCCTAAAATATCACGTTCCTAAGGCTCCAGAAGAACTAGTTGACAAAGTTGTCGCATTATTACAACGGGCGCATACTCTCCATCTGCCATATACAGCTAGGGGGGGAGTTCAGATCTTGAGGTATTCACTAAAGCTGTCCAAGACCAATCGATCCTCCCCCTCCCAAGAATTCAATGCAGCAGTATATGCTGTTCTAGGATCAGATGCTTATCAGTTGATCTAAAAATGACAACGAATATGTTCACACCTTCATGGGAAGTAACCCCTCGGCCCTGGTCATTTTCATTATCGGATAATATAGAACTTATTCCCTCGATACATCACTCTTTGGTAACCGCCGCATTGACTAGACAAGTCTTGACGGAAATTCAGCCGGACACTCTTTTTCTCGAGATGCCGGAAAGCACTGAGGAACTGCTTTCTGAAGCTGCAGATTTTTCCCTCTACCGGTCTTACTTTATGACAGAAATTCCGTTGAATATTTTGGAGCAACTGGGAAGGAAATCCCGACAGAGTTTTACGTAATTCATCCAGGAGACGCTGTTGGTACTGCTATTCACTGGGCAAGGATGAACAAGAGAGAGATCATATGTGTAGATAACCCACATTTAGAGGAAAACACCACGAGAAGGTTTCCGTTGAGTGATCCTCTGCAAATTACATTCCTAGGTTTCAAGAAGATTCTGGAGCTCATCACTACGAATGAAAAGAGAGATCTTAGAGCGGAATACATGCGTTCAAAAATGATTGAACTTGCTAGGGGAAATTCAGCCTGGGTCGGCGGTCTTTTTCATATTCCAAAGCTAATGGAGAGTGCTAGTGGAGAGCATCCAATAACGTTTCAGCAACGAGATGAAGTAGAGTGGGAGTTAGGAGTGGTGCACCCCTTTTCCTATCCTCACTTGATTGTTGACCCTCCCTTTTTCGTTGCTAGTTTCTGGTTGCATGGATTGCAATTCCGGCATCATGAAGCATTGATTGATCTACTGAGACAAGCCAAAGAGGCATATGTGCAGAAATTTGATGAGGAGGTAGGACTAGGGCTCCTAAAGAGAGTAGTCCAGTACGCCCGGAACCTTGCGCTACAAGACAATCATGTTTTCCCTTCTTTGTTCAATCTTGTTGAAGCCGCTAAAGGGGGGTGTAGATGATGATTTTGCCTTGGAGGTGTACCGAGAAGCGGTCAAGTACCCGTTTTACCCCGAAAACATTGGTTTGAAAATCAATGGGGCACCAGTTATTGATTTCGGATCTGTTCTCCACCCTGAATCCCACTTATCAATTACGCTAAGACCAAGACATGCAAGACCGGTTCTCTCAAAAAATCCTAAAAACAAAGAAATATGGGATCTTATAGATGCCCCGCCGGATGAAAAGTTTCCGGGAGAATGGGAGCTTGAGTGGAACACAAAACAAGGATATTACTCCTATCCTCCGGAAGATGACTATCTTGAACGATTCCTAAATCATGTAAGAAAAAGATTGCAACAGATCCTCTTGGAAGAAAAGTCTAGAGTTGAGCGGTTCAAAACAAGCCTGCTTGACGGCATAGATTGGAAAGAAACCATGAGAAACGCTTACAAGAATGAAATTTACGTTAGAGAGATTCCGAGAAAGGGAATTTTCATCAATCCTGTCATTATGCAATTTACGAAAGATGATGGGCCTTATACGAATAGTATGACATGGTATGCTGAACACATGAAGGAGAGCAACTTATCACTTGTTTCTAGTGAACCAGGAGATCTAATCATTGGGCCAGGCATAGGAAGAGCAAAATATGCAGGATTTGTGTCGGTTTATCCTCCCTTATGGTGGATTGAGCAGATCTCAAAAGACCCTACTGAATCCTTTCTTTTCCGACTAATTCAAACAGCAGTAAGAAGTTCTCCATCAAGAATAATTGGAATAGTTGGGGTAGAAAGACCAAGTCTTGCAATGAGAGCTTGGGCGGGTAAGAGAGGCATCAGATTAGTCTACTTACCGCTTTCAGCATTCAGCAGAGAGACGATAAAGAGAATCCGGGTGTTTCATGTTTTCAGAGATAAGACGAGACGGTCTCAAGGAAAAAGATATATTGGCTATTAGGTGTTGGACGAGCTTCTGCTATTTTATGAATTAATTCTAATCCTTTAAGACTTTGAAATATGCCATTTTGTGCTTAAATATGGAGCTTAACTTAATTCTAGGACAGAGGTTTTTTTCTCTTATCAAGAATGTATTCAGCATCGTTCAACAGTGCTTCAAATCGGTCTGCTGAAGGGGTTTCTCCTCGTTCAATAGCAATTCTGTAAAAATAAAGAGCAAGATACACTCTTTTTGAGAACCGGTCAATGCCTAGGTTCTTGCCTTCTTGATAATCAAGCCCACGGTAAACTTCGCAGAGAATCTTTGAGACCTCTGCGAGTCCGTTGATTCCCATGAATGCGGCATTTCCTTTCAATGTGTGAGTGACTCTGAAGAACGCTTCGAACGGATTCTTTTCTTCCAGAGTATAATTGTTGAGCTTGTTTAAGGATTGTCTTAGCTCTCTTAGCTGATCATCAAACTCCTCTAAAAGCACTTCTACGTATTGCGAGGTCTCTTCTTCCTCCATTTGTATTCCCTCTTATAGCTTTGTATTTTTTTCAGAGTTGTGAAAAGCCCTGTTTTAATTTCGCACTAGTAATGGGTTTAAGGATATATGCAGATGCTCTAATTTCTTGCTTGATGCGTCCTGGTAGCTCGTCATTAGTAATCATGATGATCTTGATCTGGGGATCGATCATCTTCATTTTCTTAGCTGTTTCTCTCCCATCGATATCGGGCATCACAAAATCCAGAGTTACTACATCTGGTCTCAGCACTTTTGTCTTCTCAATTGCCTCCTCTCCAGTAAAAGCCGTCCCGATCACGTCGTGACCAAGTCTCATGATCATATTCTGCAAAGCCATGACAGAAAGACGGCTGTCATCTACGATTAACACTTTCGCCATGTTAGAAAATTTTGGGGCTTAATATATAGACATTATCCAACGAAATTGATAGCCAAGGATACACCAAAGAGAGAAACAAAAATGGCATGTTATTTTTACATACATTGTGCCAGGGGGTTTTATGCCGACTGGCGCGTTTTCACTTTGAAGGAACCATCCCCCCACGTTAAGTACGAGAAGACAAGCAAATAACTCTATCTTCCTTTAAATTCGGGCTTCCTTTTCTCGAGAAAAGCGGCTACTCCTTCTTCTTTATCTTCAGTTGAAAAAGTTAGAGCAAAAAGACGGGACTCTAGCTCAAGACCTTCTTTCAGGCTGAGATTAGCAGCCGCTTTAACTGCTTCCTTTGCGATCTTGAGAGTAAGGGGACTCATTTTTGCAATCTTGTTTGCTAAATTCATCGTGAATTCATCTAGCTCTTCGGGCTTAACAACGAAATCTACAAGCCCCCACTCAAGTGCAGTTTTAGCGTCAATCATTTCACCCGAAAGTATCATCCACATAGCTCGTCCTTCGCCAATAAGGCGAGGAAGTCTTTGAGTCCCACCCCATCCGGGAATAATCCCAAGCTTAATCTCTGGCTGCCCTAGTTTAGCTTTTTCAGAGGCTATCCTTATGTCGCACGTCATTGCAAGCTCACAGCCACCGCCCAGAGCATAGCCATTTATCATTGCGATTACTGGTTTTTGAAAGCGTGCAAGTTCGTAGAAAACCTTGTCTGGCCTAAAATCTTCATACATTTGAGAAGCCTTTTTGTCTTTGAATTCATTGATATCGGCCCCAGCAACAAAGGCCTTTTCGCCAGCACCAGTTACAACCACTACAGCGACATTTGAATCTTGGGCAAATTCAGCGAAGGCTTGATCCAGTTCTTCTCTAACTTTCCGATTCATTGCGTTTAATTTGTCAGGACGATTGATCGTTATCTTCCCAATATTTCCGATTCGTTCGACAATTAGTGTTTCGTATTGCATTGAATTATGGCTTACGTGTTCAAAAAAGAAGTTTTCGAACCGTAGCTGGTTAATTCAATGTGGCGCTAAGCCATGTCGGGCATCGAGTCGAAACAAAATCATCCCAAATCCATAAGAGTGACTCCTCATCGACTCAAGTCATTGAAATTATAAATTTTGGGGGAATGCAGATAAAATCAAGAGGTAAGATTAAAAAATAATAGCGCTAACCAGCGCATGACTGCTGTCTCTTATTTGTAAGAGAGAGTGGGTGATAGAAGATGCAAGCATACTTGAAAGTTTTATTGCCTATAGTGTTGGCTATTTCTATGGTAGCCATCTACACTAGCCCCTCGGTTGCAACGGAGGAAGGCACAATTCTAATTGACATTTCCCATGGATCATATCACACTTCCTATGAATGGTTCAAGGGAAATTGGACTGCTAAAGGATACACTGTGGAAATCAATAACGGCACATTTACACTCGACGAACATGTAGAGGCCCTCTTGTTGCCTGGCCCTGAAATCGCCTACAATGATAGCGAAATCCAAGCTATCCTTGATTGGTA
>JAJRWK010000001.1 GCA_024276795.1 archaeon
AAAAAGATAATTTGTACACTACAAAAATAAGGGAACTGAGGAAAAAACTGGAGGAAAATCCTCTCGAACAAGAATTGTGGTTTGAATTAGGAAACTATTACTGGGAAGAAGGAAACTATTCACAGGCAAAATTCGCATATTTGAAAGCACTAGAAGTGGATGAAGCTTTTGCCGAGCTTTTAGGTAATTTAGGTGCAGTGCTTCTCGAATTAGGAGAGATTGAAGAGGCGGTTGAGTGGCTAGAAATGTGTCTCAACATGGCGCCACGGGATTACAAAGTATATCAAATCAACTTAGCAAACGCATTGTTTTTGAAAGGAGAAAAAAAAGAAGCAAAGAAAATGCTGAAAGAAGCATTGAGAAAATCAAACGACCCCGAGGAACAGTATTTGTTGCGATACAATTTGGGCCTAATGGAGCTTGACGAAAATCCTAGCAAATCCGTGAAACATTTCACGGAGGCAACAAAATTAAGGAAAAACCCTAAAGCCTATTATGAGCTTGCTTGTGCTTTGGCTCGAATTGACAAGATTTCTCAAAGCGCTACTGCTCTGAAAAAAGCGATTGAACAAGATCCTAGCTTCGCAGACATTGCAAGAAAAGACCCCGATCTTAAAAAGACAATTCAGAGACCAAGCATCATGATGTTATTTAAGCAACACGTTAAAGAATCAAGAGAATAAGCAAAAAAGACTTATCTCTTTATTCTTCGTTTTGTTTTTCTTTCTTGTCTAAAGAACTGACCGATGTCAACTTCGTTAATGAACATTTCTTTCCCATCCGAGGACAGCCTTCGTAGACCAATTCCCAAAGGAATTCCTTCCATATTAGTGACTAAGGCTCTTATTGCATCGGATTCTCTTTTGACCCATTGAAATTGAGAAGGAAGCAAATTACGACCTTGGATGAAGTAGGGAGAATCTGTCTGAACTACGTTTTGGAATGCCTTTGAGAGTAACACTGGAAATGTGGGGTAGATTCTCAGGGTTTTCTGGCCCAACCAATCAGCAATAACGATTCCTTCTGTTTGGTCCGGAGAGAGAGAAAGGGAGAGATCCCCGGTGTAGAACACAATGGAGTGTTTTCTTTGAAACCAAGCATTTTTGAAGAGAGGGTCTTGCAGAGCATCTAGATTGAGGCCAGCAATTCTTGCGAAGCGCTCAAGTTGTTCGGGGTTTAGTGGAAGCAAATGGTTAGACATGTTGGTTCTCCTTTTAAGTTGAGGAAGCAGATTCAAAGGTCGCGATTTCTGCCACTAGCTTAATGGGCTTAGCAATTTTGGCATCAATTATTAGAAGACTATCACCAGTTCCGAGTCCTAATGTTCTGGGTGTTTGGTGGTCTGAAATTAGTTTTCCTTTCCAAGCAATTTTGGGATTTTCTAGGCCATAGGTGAGCTTTATTCTTTCGATTATGTCAGTAAATTGCTCGTCTGGTTCGATTGTTATTTTTACCTGAGAGAGCTTATAATTTTCACCACAAAGAGGGCAATTCGGATTTCGTGCGAGTGTAAGTTCTGTAAATCCATTATGAAGGCCATCAATAAAAAGGTAGGAAATCGAGGTACCCAAATGAAGCAGAAGCTTCGCTACTTCTTGAGCCATTAGACTACCAACGAGACCGGACATGGTTGCGACTCCGGGTATTGGGGCTTCGAAACGTTGGAGTTTTGCTTTTTCTTGACGATGCTCACCTGGTGGTGTGCACACTTGGCTTAGCTTTGATGAAGGAACAAGAGGCTGGCATTCAAAGCAAGCCGTTTTGTAAGGAATAATCACTTGAACTTGCCCCATTAACCCGTACATTCCTCCAGAAATGAGGGGTTTATTCAACTGTATTGCGAGGGAATTTGCCCATCTTCTGGAATCAAAACTGTCAAGAGCAGAGACAAATACATCTACTTCTCGATATTGTCTCATAGGAATTCCTTCCAGTGAAGTTGCATATGCCTTAACCTCGATGTCGGGATTAATTTGTTTCAATTTCTTCGCCGCGACGCTGGCTTTGTATTTTCCAACGTCTTCAGGTTGGAAAAGCAGTTGTCGATTTAGATTCGAAACTTCAATGGTATCAAGGTCAATGATGATCAAACGCCCTACCCCCATCATTGCTAGCTCTGCGGCAACAAATGTCCCCAAAGCACCAATTCCCCAAATACAAACTGTTGAGTTCGACAGAACTTCTTGATCCCAGCCTTCTATTCTTAATTGGCGATCATAACGCTCGGTTTCATTTGCAGAATTATTCACGGTCTAGATTTTGCTAGGGGTTCTTTTTAAGTTAGGCATTTACTCCGAAACTTCAGAAAAGTTTACCATCAGAATTACTAAAGTAGTGTCTAACAAGCATTGGTCTAACCTCGGATTTCCCCATTCTCAAGCTTGAGAGCGGAAAGAGTTGCCACAATTCCAGCAACCTGAGACGAGGACAAAGTATAGTCACTCAAAGAAAGCACAGCGTCATGGGGGAGAGGTTTTTCCCAAAACCCTTTTTGAAACCCTCCAATAAGGAATCGTTGGGGTTCTGTAGTCGAGATTTTTGAGAAGAAACCCTTCAATCCGATTTTTTCCCCAGCCTTGCTGAGCAGAAAAGTATGGACTTCGTCATTCAAGAGTTCCTCAGTTGATATCGAGCGGATGAGGGATGATTTGATTTCTCCTGTCCGCAGTAGTTCAGCAATTAACCCCATAAAGCGAATATAGGATCGAGGGGGCCTCATAGAAGGATCTATAACGTAGCTTATTTCGGGGTCCGAATACGTTGAAAAACTAACTTTGAGTTTTCCAAGGTGATTCAGAATGGAGTCTTGTAGAATTAATAAGCACCGATGGAGAATGTCAGGTCTTCCTCTTTTTCCAGCAGAAGGGGAGCCCCGGATCAAGCTATTATGATAAGAAAGATCCAACAATGGGTATTTGCTGCGTTTCGGAGCAAGTTCTACAGCGGCCTCAAAAATATGGATGTGAACAAGCACTAATGAAACTGATAATCCACGACTAAAAGATGTTGTGATTGGAAAACATACCCGCATCTGCCCCGGGCCAATAGGCGAGGGGCAGAGTACCCAGACCAGAGAATTATTGTTAAATAAACTATCTTATTCAAGTTAAAAAAACGTTACGACTAGTGACGTGTGGATAGTTGAAGATGTAAAAAATCATAGGAAAATGGTGCGGGGGGCGAGATTCGAACTCGCGAACCCCTACGGGACTGGGACCTGAACCCAGCGCCTTTGGCCTAGCTTGGCAACCCCCGCGACTAGAGTAGGCACACTTAATCGATTAGTCTTTCAAATGAACGGCTTGTTGTATGTGCTAGCGAAGTTGAAGTTGGAGGTTTGTTTTTCCAGACTTCATGATAGATGGGAAAGATGGACTAAATTAAGTTTCCTTTCTGTCTGTTGAGCCTAGGTAAAAACGTGGTTATGCTAACCCTTGATTGCGAGGATTTTGTACAATAACGTGCATCATCTTAGGAAGAAAAAAATAGATCAATCGTCTAGCTAGTCCTCTGACAATTCTTCTGGACGAACTCGAGCATAGAGTATAGCAGGAACAATCGAACTACTAAGACCGATTGCAAAAAGAAGGGCAAGAGCAGAAGATATCATTCGTAATGGGTAGATTAAAGTAAACGGAGGGTATCGACCACCAAAACCTTGACTAATGAGGATTGCTGAGGAAGCATTGAGAGCCAAATATGCGATAAAAGCACCAAACGGGATTGAGATAAGGAAGATAAGTAGGAGTTCTGTGAGGAAAAGCTTGAACAGTTGAAATCTTGTAGCACCTAGAGCCCTAAACAAGGAGATCTCGCGTTTTCGTTCGGATACTGTTAATGAGGCATAGATCATGACAGTTAGAAGACCAGTAATTGCAGAGAACAGAAATCCCAAATTAATCAGGACGTTTATACTTATTATTACTGCTTCTTGGGATGCCAAGAATTCTTGCCCAACGTATCTCATCTGACCGTATCCTAGTTTGTTGAAAGATTGGTCTCTCAAGTATGTTGCAACTTTAGGAATCGACAAATCAGGTTTTACCTTGGCGTATACGATGAAGTCAGTGATGGGACGCAATGGGTTTGGTCGATGATAATATAGTGGGAGAAGATCCTCAAGGCTAATTACGCCAAGAACTATGGATTGTCGAATATCTTCAGTGACTAGATTTGGCCAGTAATCAAATGACCCGGCGTTTCGGATATTAAGGGAGAGGATGGTGTTTTCATAGTATGGATCCTTAATATCCAAGCGAAAGATTGGCAACTGCAGTTCAGGAAATTGCTGCATGGTTTTTTCCCAGAACAAAATGGACCCGGGTGACTTAAGACGCTCAATCATTTCAGATAAGGGCGTCGAGGCGTATTCAGGCTTAAAGTGAGCAATCTGTTCAAAAGAGGACGTATTTATGGCAAGCAACATTATTGTATATGTCTCACTGTTGATAGTTCCTTTGAAGAATAGTTTTGTAAGCTCGGTATATCCAGTGACATTATCTTCTCCAAGAACAGACCGATAATTCGGTCGGTCAATGAAATTAAGCCCGATGAATGAAATGTCACTACCGATATCATATCTTTGTTTTTCAATAGAATAGTTCTCAATCGTAACAGGCGCAGAAATAAGATATGTGGTAAAAAGGGAGGTTGCAATAATTAACGCGACCACTTTTGAAGTTGTCATCCTTCTCTGAGAAAGCGTCTTGATAACGAAGGAGAAGAAAGAGCCGGTTGTTTCCCATATTGCTTTCCCAATTGGTCGCAGATAGCTCCCGAAGTTCCAAGAGAGGAACATTACTGCACCAACGGTGACCCCAAAAAAGCCAATGGCACCAAGATAGATGATCAATGCCTCATTTTGTGCATTGGGAGATTGCACGAGATTCTTGAGGAAGTACGTTAGGGCTAGACCAATAATAAAGAGGAAAAGGTCCAGATGGTATTTTCTCCAGAATGGCTTACGTATCTCGATTGGTACAATAGAAGATTCGATCTTTGTGGATGCCGCGTCTAGAAGATTTGAGAGATTATAATCGACACCAAGAATAAGACCGATAAAAACAAGTTTCAGAACTTGGTCGGGATAGAAAAATGGTAAGTAATTAATACGTGAGAATTGCAGAAAGCCCTTACTGTTTAGCACAACAGCTCCCAGAGGTGCACCAAGTAAGACACCTCCGAGAAGGCCGATGGTACTTGAAATAATGATTTCCAGAAAGACAGCTGTGACTATTTGATCATGCGAAGCTCCTCTAGTTTTTAATTGACCTATGATCATTCGTTTTCTAGATTCTATAAGGTTAAAGGAGAGATCTACAAGAAAGAAACTAATCCCAATAATAGGAATGCTAAGAAACAGATAAATCGCGCTTAAAGGCTTGATAATATCGGCAATCCACCATATTTCTTCTGCAAGCAATGACCTAGTTGAAAGGGGCGAGAAATAGGGGATTTCCGTTTCTTCGATGCGTATGCTTGCTTCGCCAAGTAGGGCAACCAATTCTTCTCGAAGTTCAGGAGCTTTAACGCGTCCATAGTTGTAATAAAAGAGACTGTAAGCTACAGCGGGTACAAGTTTGCCTAAATCATTCCACATCTGAACAGCAAATTCAATGGGTGCAATCATCACAATGGGGCTTAAGAGGAGATTTGCAACCCAAGGTATTACTGGGAAGAAATGAGGAAAACCTAACTCAATTACTCCAGTAATATTGTATGTTTGATTCAGAGCAGAATAAGTGGGGTCGTCGGGAAAAGACAAAACGTCGGAAGTAAAAACGGAAAAATTCATTCCGGGATAAAAATTTGGTTGTACATCAGGCAATGGTTCTGAAGACTTAAGGACAACGATTTCTCCGAATTTTGAGGGCCATGTACCGTTGAAATACGACCCCCATGTGCGTAACATGGAATCATAGTCAATTCCTAAAAGAGTGACAGGCCAGAAATTACTGTCTAATGCTGTGTCGTAGTAAATATAATTCCCAATTTCTCTTGAAACAAAGATGTCTCTTGTTCGATTAAAAGAATAAGAGAAGCCGCTAGCAAGTCTTGCTTCTTCATGAACAGCATGTAAAGTTCCAAAAATTTC
>JAJRWK010000227.1 GCA_024276795.1 archaeon
CATTCACTCTTGCCAGAAAATGAAACGGTCATTAATTCTTCAAGGACAAAGGTCAAACAGATTATAGCAGAACTCACAGGTTACGAACCAGAAATGATAGAAAACGACATGGACTTGGAGGAGGATCTGGGAATTGACACCGTAAAGCAAGCGGAAATACTCGCAGAAATACGACAACAATTTGAGTTGTCAGAAGATATCATTTTTGACCCAGAAGAACTGAATACGGTCGAAAATATCTCCAAATTCATCTCAAACCACGTAAAGTCAGAAGAAACAGAAAAAGAAACCATCCTAAGTGACGAGACCATAAAGCGCCTAAAGAAAATCATTGCTGAACAAACAGGTTATGAAGAAGCAGACCTGGATCCAAGATTCGACCTCGAAGAAGACTTAGGTATAGACACGGTCAAACAAGCAGAACTATTTGCAGAAATCCAAAACATCTGGCCAGAGATCGAGATTAACGCGTTGAACCCCGAACAACTAAGAACGATTCAAGATATTGCCCAAGTCATCGAAAGTAACACTCATCTACCAATGGATTTGGAAAAAACAGTCTCTCCCGTGCCATTGTTGAAGGAAACACCGATTCTTGAAGACACACCCTTACGGGAAGAAGTTAAAAAACGAATCTATGATGTCATCTCGAGCATTACAGGATATGAAAAAACAGACTTGGATGAAGAATTTGACCTTGAAATGGACTTGGGAATAGACACAGTAAAGCAAGCAGAGATATGGAGCGAACTCCAAAGTGCGTTTCCCGACTTAAACTACGAAGAAATAGGATCGTCTGAAACAACTACGCTAAGCGACATCGTTTCAATAATTTATGAAGAACTGAAACAAAAGGAAAAGGCCCTAGGCGCAAAACAAGCAAACCCTCAGACGATAGCAAGCGCCGAGCAGTCCAGCATCGAAGCGCAGGTAAGAGCTATCATCGCTGAAATAACGGGGTATGATCCCGAAGACCTCGAATCCGACATGCTTCTTGAGGAAGATTTGGGAATAGACACCGTCAAACAAGCAGAGATACTAGGAACTATCCAACAACGATTCTCAATTCAAGAAAACGACTTGGACACAATGGAACTAACATCCATTGGAGAAGTAGTGACATTAGTAAGGAAAAATATCCGAAATTCAATGGATGCTTTTAAAGAAAAGAAGAAGGAGATTACGAAACCCGAAAAACAACCCACATTCGCACTCCATGACTTGATCAAAACCAGAAAACTCGTCCCAATAGAGAAGATAGCGAGCGAAAAACTGACAGCAAAGATAGAGAAACCAGTTCTCTTACTCTACCTTGGCAAAAAGCCATCAACATCTTTGATCAGAAAACTAGAAACAAATCTCACAGATCTGAAAATCCGCAAGATCGGGGTACGGGCAATTAAATCAGCACCTATAGATACGAAGTATGTTATTCTCTTTGCTGATCAGGATAGCGAGCGCTTAGATCTCCAAGAAACATATAAAGACCTATTTCACTACTTCCAAAGCCAGATTGTTGCACTAGAAAATATTGCTCCAACATTGGTGTTCTGGATTCCTTCCTCTCAGCCTGAAGCCTTGAAAACACCATTAGCAAGAGGGGTCAGCGCTTTCGTCAAATCCTTAGGCAAAGAATACAGCCTCCGAGTAGAAACGCTCGCAACTGAGAATCCAAGCATTATTCCTAACGAATTACTTACACCTACAAACGGACACGACATCTTGGTTAATCAAAGCCAGAAAATAATTCTTGCAGAGTCTTCATTTTCTCCGACCAACGAAGAAGCAAGAGACTTAACAAAGAACGACCTGGTCATCGCCACAGGTGGTGGAAGGGGAATAACATTTGCATGTATAAAAGCAGTGGCCGAAAATAAGCCCACCAGGATAGCAGTCATAGGACGATCAAAACTTCCAGATGACTGGGAGAGTCTTGCAAACCTTACAGAAGAGGAACTCAAGAGCCGAACTGAAGAGATTAAAAAAGAGCTAAAACGTTCCGGAAAACGCATTACACCTATCATGATCAAGAAGGAAGTAGATCGCTTCAAAAGTCTCGTAATACTAGCTAAGAACCTAAGATCACTTAGAGACTTGGTGCCACAGATCCAGTACTATTCCGCAGATGTAGCAAATCATGAAGAATTAAGCCAAGCAATCTCATCCATCCAGAAGGACTTCCCCAAAGGGAGGATATTCTTGATTCATGGGGCAGGCATAGAAGAGTCAAAACAGTTTTCGAAGAAAACATGGGCTAAATCAGAACAAATTGTTTCCGTGAAAGTCAAGGGATTAGAAAACTTACTGAAATTCATTGATAAGAAAAGACTGGCTAGAATCATTAGTTTTGGTTCAGTAGCAGGCGTTTATGGAAATATTGGACAAGAAGATTACGCATTTGCGAATGGCGTCCTCGGGGGCTACGCAAACTCACTGGTTGCCGAGGGACTCCCTGCCTTAACCATTAATTGGTCAGCATGGGAAGAAATCGGAATGGCGACTAAGGGATCTATTGCCTCAATCCTAAAACAAGCGGGTGTAGAGCTTCTCAAGACGCATGAAGCAACACAGGCATTTGTTTCATTGCTTGAATCAGCCTTTGACGGGGAGTGCATAATTGCTCAATCGTTAGGAATAATGATACCCCCCTCTCCGATTCTCAATGGTCAAGCCAATAAAGGACAAGACATCTCAAAGATATTCGAAACCATTGATGAAACACCGGAGACACGAAAGGCTCTCAGACGACTTCATCCCACAAAAGATGTTTTCATGGATCATCACAGAATCGATGGAATACCATTTTTGCCTGGCGTTGTTGGTCTTGAATTCATGACAAGTATCGCGGGAAAAGGGAAAAGGCCAGTAACAATCCGAAACGTTGAGTTCAAGCGCGCAATTAAAATCCTAAGAGAAGAACCAGTCGAAGTTGCTATTAATTATGATAAGAAGCAAAGGAAAGCAACGATTATTCCAATCAAGGCTAACAATAGGAACCATTTGAAACAAAGCAAGGAGTTCTTTTCTGCTGTGTTTGAGAAAACAATAGAACTGGGCTCCGATAAAGTAACACAAGGATATCCCGCAAGAACAAAAAGAATCAAGCCCGAAATTCTTAAGCAGATCGGTAAGAACAAAACACCGCTTACCCGAGAAGAGATCTACAAACTACTTTTCCATGGCCCTGCATTTCAAGTCCTTGAAAGAATCGTGTCAATAGACCAAACCCAAGCAATTGGAATAATCACTTATCCTGCCGATTTTGCAGTCTCGAAAGACAAACATGATTGGGAACCAATTTCGAATCCTATTGCGATAGAAGCGGGGCTTCAGCTCGCAGGCTTGATAGGAGCCTTATTTGCCAACGTTTCAATTCTTCCGTCAAGCATAGAGAAAATAAAATACTACTCGAATAAGAGACCCAAAATAGCTGTCGTGAAGCAGGTGGAAACTACAACAACCCATCTAATCTTTGATGTAGATCTCTATTCTGAAGATGGCACGATTGATATTGAACTCACCAAGGTGGCCATGGTGAAGACGCCATTTACAATAACAAAGAACGACCACAACAAGCGTCTCGGTCCTATAGACGGCGCAAAAGACACGCTCAGTGTCGTGAAAGAGGTCTTGGGAGTAATCCCCCACGAAATAGTAACGATAGAAACCACAAGTGCTGATCAGACGGAAACAGACCCGCTCATCAATAACTTGTCAGATTACGAAAAAAACAGATACAATCAAATCAAGAATCGTAGTAGAAAAGCAGAATACCTAGCGGGTTTGATTGCTGCAAAAAAACTCGCCAGAGAAACAACTAAGCAAAATGCGTTGAATGTCGAAATACGCAAAACAAGACTTGGCAAACCATTGTTTTCTCCGTTCCCAAAGGACTCAAGACTAACACACCTTTCGATTACCCATTCTCATGGAATAGCTATAGCTTCTGCGGACTCCTTCCCCCTTGGCATAGATTTGGAAAAAATTGAGCCAAGAAAAGAGTCATTCTTCCAACACATGTTTTCTGAGAAAGAAAAGAAGTGGATAAATGGGAACTTACAGAGAGCGACCCTCATATGGACTGCAAAAGAAGCTTTCTTGAAAGCAGTTGGAATTGGTCTTCGAATTCATCCCCGGGAGTTAGAAATACTTCCCGAAAACCTAGCTCCAAGCAACGAGCTAGAGCTCAACATATTACCCTTGAATCTTCCCTCAAAGATCAAGCTTCCCAAAGACGCTGTCGTTGAAATCAAGGGCAAAGCGAATGCGGAATACGCCTTTTCCATGTGCAGAATAGTTACAACGAAGCCATGGACAGAAACCTTAGACTTAGAGAGGTGAAACACGATGCATGTAGAAACA
>JAJRWK010000228.1 GCA_024276795.1 archaeon
CCTCCACCTTCTCCATAGGATCCATCTATTTCTACGAGCGGTTTCACATTGATTGTTTTCTATGCTTGATTTAAATGAATAGAGTTGTGAAAGAGAGCACCCTAGTAACGCTTCTAGCGTCTTGTCTTGAAAAGCTGAAATGGTGGGCCCGCCCGGATTTGAACCGGGGATCTCCACGATTTTCGCAAAAGCCAATCAAAGATTTGTCCCGAACGTGGAATCATGCCAAGCTAGACTACGGGCCCAGGATGCTTCGTGGTCGCGTTATGTCTTTGGAATTTTAATGATTTCTATGATATCTCGTTTGCATTTGACGTAATCTGTTGATTTTGATTCTAGTTTGCCTATTTTCCAAATTTTCGTGTTTGTGGGATTTTTGGATTTTCTTGCATGAATGCTTCTTCGATGTTGGGTAAAAGTTCTGGAAGGTATGAAATATCCGGAAGAGAGAGGAATGCTTGTTCTCTAAGGTCTTGAGTCACGTGCCGTTCTCTATTGATGTGGATTGTTCTTAGCCCGATACGTGGAGGATAGATTATTTCCGCTGGCGAGTTCCCTATCAGAAGGCTGGTCTCCGGCTCGCCTCCTGTCAGTTTGAGCATTCGCACGTAGAATAATTTGGTGTGTTTAGTAGCTTGAACTACATCGATTCCAAGGATACTGTCAAAATACTGATCGATCCCTCCTCCAACTAGTATTCCCCTTACATGTGATGTGTGTCCGCTACTAGCGACATGCATTTTGTAGCCCATTTTCTTGAGTTGCTCTAGTACTTGCGGGACTTCGGGATAAATGGCGTCAATCTTAGACGCAATTGAGAATTCCCAAGGCCTCGTTCTTACAATTTTGGGATTCTTAGGGGGGTTTAGCCGTCGATATAAGCGTTCAACGAAGTAAGTGTCATATTCGTCGATTCTTTGGATTAGTGGTCTGCCCGTTTTGGGAGTTCCGTTCCGCTTCAGATATCCGAAAGCGACTCTTTCCCATTCTTTTAAGGCTCGATCATAGCGCCTTGAGGCTTCAGCTTCTGATAACCCGAAATCTTCGATAAGGTGTTTGATTGTTACCCTTCGGTATTCTTCCGTAATTTTATCAGAGTCAGCTAGAACTCCGTGAAGGTCGAAGTAGAGTGTGAGGAGGGGCATGGATTCATTACTCCTTAAGATACTATAAGTATAGATCAGCATGATTCTTTTAGACCTTTTAGGTTGCTTACAATGTATCTTGCAAATTGCGCAGGCGATGAAGAATACATGCCGTGATTCTTGGATTGAACGTGGTTTTCTTTCTCTACGACATGTTTTTGCTTTAGTAGATAATTGGATTTTCTGCACAGATCCTTTGGTTATTAGAAGAGACGTTTGAGGGGAGAAATCAATATTGGGGGGAGGGCAGGACTTTGGGTCTTTCAACCTGTTCCTGGCCTAAACCGAGACCACAAAGCGTTTCCGCTTCGATCATGGGAGGTTCATGGATTTTCTTTGACAAAATATTCGTAACGCAAATTTTAAACCATTAGGAAAGTTATTCAGTCACAGCACGTGCTACGGATGACCATGTAGTCGTGACTAAGAACGCGCTGGTGATCTTCCCATGAGTGAGGAAGCGTTGAAGCAAATTTCAGAAGCAATTTATATTTTGGAGCGAATAATCGAGGATAACAGTATCCCGCGAAATATTCGCCGAGCAGCTCAGCAGAGCATTGATATTTTAAACGATGAAAACATGGATTTGCAAGTAAGGGCAGTGAATGTTATTGAATTACTCGAAGATTCTACGGCCGATCCAAATTGTCCCCTACACGCTAGAACCATGATTTTCCAGATAATCACTAGACTGGAGCTTCCTCAAGGAGACGATGAGGACGATTATTACTATGAGGACGAGGATGAGGAAGAGTAAGCTTGTTGCGAAAGCCTTTGAAAACATCCCCTTTGCATTTTTCCCTCGATTTCAGGCATGTTTTTTATTTTGAGTGTTTACATCTGCTCAACAGTAGCTACAAGTCTTTGAACAAACAAGGATTCACCTCATACATTACTTACTCAGAACAAAAGAGTTCTTCCCAAGGGTTGCTGAGAAATAAGTAGGAACCCCCGCCCCCAGCATCTTCCCGCTGACTCAGTCCCTCCGGCAAACAATATATTGGGAAGCTTATTTAAAAGAGCTGTTTCATTCCGATTTTTCGGAATGAGGTCTACGGAGCCTAAGACGGCATTTTCCTTATTCACGCTATTCGGTAGACTACAGATTCGGGGTGGAGCTGAAAGAAATGTGAATTGCGTGGAGGAGTTCTTTGCCTGCATCTGTAAGCTCTAAAAGACCATATCTCATGTCATTAACTTGGGTTATGAGTTGATTTGATTTGAGTAATCCGAATTTTTCTAATTTCTTAATTCGATCATACAAGGTTGATTGCGGAACAAACTTGAATTTAGCCACAATTTCTTTTCGAGTAGGGCGATCGGGATGAAGGTTTTGAATCTCGATCATTAGAGCGATGTCAGAAATCTTGATTTTCTGAGCAAAGGCTGCATGGGTATTTATCCATGAGCGTAGGTGAGGAAAATTTGGAGGAACGGGAACTATTTGCCCTTGTCCCTTGTTTTCCCCTAGGTCTCTTGGAAATCCAGTATCAGTGGTTGAAATGAAAATTGGCTTCTCAGATGGAAAAGAATGATGGGTAGGACCCACTGAGTCGGGAAGAGTGGCACTATTCGAGGAATCTCCGAATATTTTATTCAAACGAGCCGAGAAATAGGATCTCCAATCAATAGATTCCCAGTATTCATCAAATATTTTTTCTCCGCGAAGAAATTTTCTCCGCTTATCGTATTTGTAAAAGGAAATAATAAGAATAGCTAATAGCACGGACATGATTAAGGCTATGGATACGAGACCAATCCTTGAAAGAAATCCCTCAACAAATGATTTTTCGGCAAAAGAGTGGAGCAATTCCTTGCCTGGAACGATAGAATCGGTAAAGATAATTGCAGAGACTATGCTCCCAACAGGTTTTGCTAAGGGAAAGGCTCCATCAGGAGTCAGTAACCATAATTTAGCCTCAGCATCAAATCCTATTGCTGCAGATATCGGGCTCTGAGGAATTCTTGCTACATCCATTGCACGGATAGGGGTAAATTGTTCCCCTTCAGGTCCTTGGATTGTTTCTATTGTTTCTAGGGTGTCTGTTTGTAACGCAATGGCTTGCCAGCTTGCGAGATTAGGGTCTTCTAGATCAAAATGAACCCTTTGGGCGAGGAGGATGCTTTTGCCATCACTAACGGGAACGTTTTGGCTTGCCTTCTCGAATTCCCGTGGCGGAATTACGTCTTTTCCTGTGAGGGGATCGAGTGCAAATATCTTGGTGGGAAACACATAGAAGTAAGTGGAGATACCTGCCAGAATGAAAGATTGTTTTTCATCGTGAACAAATGCCAGCTTTGTATTTCCAACCATTTGGATGAGATCAGGGTCTTGAATTTCTAATAATTTCCTTTCCCAGAGCAAGGTCCCATCTTTGGCATCAAATACTCTAACTGGGTTATTATACCAGCCTGCCGTGACAATGAGAGTCCGACCAGCATGATTGACTATGATTATTTCTAGATTTCCTCCGTTGTCATCACCCATTACTTGCCATGTACGCGTTAGGGAATTCTTAGTATCATCCCAATCCCAGCGTTCTAAAACATAGGCACCGTCAAAAGCGTAAAGGTCTGTTGTGTTATACGCCGTATTTCCATAAGAGACGATCAAAGCATTTCTGCCATTTTCGGTGGGAAGGGGAATGATATTGTCAGCACCGTAAAAACGGATGAGATAAGGATCATCACGGTAAAGATTCTGTATGATGTTTCCTTGATAGTCTAGAATTGTTACTGTTGAATTCCATACATTAGAATAGGCATGATTTGCTTGTTTGCTGAATAGAATCTCTTTTTTCCCGTCTCCGTTTAGATCTGTTGCGACAAGTAATGGGACGGAAGAATCTGTGAAAGGCAATTTGAATTGCCATTCAAGTTGATCAGAACGTAAATCGTAGACTTGTAGGAATGCTTCCTTGGACAGCCCAATAAATTCGAGATTATTATCACTGTCGATATCATCAATCCAAGCAGTTTCAAAAAGGTTATTGAGAGCAGCAAGGGTCCATGCCTTGTAAGATCCTGTTGAATTTATCGTGAATAGCTCTACTTGAAGTGAGCCTCTCATTTCTGTAATCGCTATTGAGGCTTCGTACTTTAATTGAGGGGATGCCACAATTGGTTGAGAGGAGAAAAGGGCACCGAGTGAGGAG
>JAJRWK010000027.1 GCA_024276795.1 archaeon
TCATTTGGTTCTCAATATTAAGACATTCAAGTTATTTGCAGAAAGTGTAACTATCGAGTTCACTATGAGAAACTCAGCACTCTTCAAAACGGCGATGGTACCTGCTCGGCGAATTTTCCGAATTATGGCCAGCTTAGTGCTTGCTTTGAGGCCGGAGCCGTAATGGAAGAAAGCTTTGAAGTTGCCCCTACGTTCGGAATCGTTGAGTGTCCTTCTTGTCATTACCATGGAATGTCCTCAATAATCGCCTTACAACAACAAATGAAGTATGGCGAAGTTATTTGTGACCAATGTGGCTCTCATCACGAGCTCGAGCAATGGGCTGTTTTGGAATGAATACTTTGAACCTCTGACTATTGTTTCCAAAAAACCTATCTTGAGCACACTAAGTAATTGATACGAACAACGTCTTTTTAATACCTTGAATCTGTGCTTCACTAGGCGAAAATGAGTCTGAAGACGTTTTTATACGGTCTATTTGTGGTTCTCTTGTGGGCATCAACAACTGTGATTGGCAGATTCCTAGTTGCAGTAGATGAGAGCATCCATCCCATGCAAATTGCATTTTTACGGTATCTTTTTGGTGGTGTGGGGTTATACGTTATTGCAACCTTCAGCGGAAAACAAAAACTAGACACGGTTCGAAATTATCCCCAAAAAGAACGGTTAATCATTACTGGACTAATAGCCTCTCTGTTTCCCGTTCTTCTCTTCTACGGAGTGATGTACACGTCGGCAATTGCGTCCGGAGTCTTGCTAAACGGCAACACGGTGTTCATCGTTGCTTTTTCATTACTTTTCCTAAGTGAAAGGCTCACCAAGATGGGCTGGGCTGGTGTGACCATAGCTACGACTGGCATGGTTCTCGTTATAATGGGCAGTTCTGGAACCGTTTCTCTAGCTGTTTTTACCCAAGGTTCATTTCTTGGAAACACACTTAGTCTCTTAGCTGGTTTAGACTGGGCAGTATTCACAGTTCTCCTCAAAGCCTGGTTTTCAAAAACGGATCCCTTGGAAATGATGACCTTCTCAATAATTTTTGGATCCCTTGTTTTGCTACCTGTAACACTCATTGTTGCTGGTTTATCAATCGTTTGGACAATTGACTTAATCATTCTCCTTGTTATCATTGGTTTCGGAGCTACTTCAGTTGGCTTCTTCTTCTATTTACTAATCCTTAACGAAGAAACAGCAATCGTTACGGGAGCAATTCAATTAGCAGTCCCGGTGGTTGCTACCATTCTCAGTATACTTTTCTTGAGTGAAGACATGAATGTCTATCTCTTCATTGGATTGGTGATGGTGCTGGTGGGCTTATATTGGACCAATAATGGCGTTGTCGAAATGGCTGAGCAAGAGGATAACATCCCACCCAGCCTCCACAGGTGATTTTGGGAAGCGCTCAAGTGTTGTGAGCCTTTGAAAGAGGAGAACGATTGGCTTCAGCAATCCTGAGTCATTTTATGCTATTCTATCTTTTCGAGGCTCCCAATTGATCATCGTATCTAATCAGAATTCTCTATTTGAATGGTGCTCTCGTGTTTCTTTTCCTCTAATTGGTGCTTTTTTTTGTGCCATTTTTTTTGACATAGGACAAACTATTTATTACCATTCGTGATATATCATTACAAACACACACGGGTAATTTCATTGGGAGTAGATAACAAAAAACTTCCCAACAGATTCCCATAACTTACCATGGAGGTAAAAATATTATGGCTGAACAAGTAGAAAAAGCAAAATTACGAGTGTCAGGAATGACATGTGCTTCCTGCGTGGCTTCAATAGAAAACGCAGTGAAGAAGCTACCGGGAATAAAAGAAATCTCGGTAAATCTAATGACCGATACCGCGGTCGTAGAATACGATCCTACATCTGTTGATGTTGAAGAAGTAGCCAAGCAAATCGAAGAAATAGGTTACGACGCAGAACCCGTCGAAGCAAGTGAAGGTAATGTCCTAGACCTCGAAATCGATGGCATGACTTGCGCTTCCTGTGTTGCTTCAATCGAGGGGCAACTCCAGAAAATCCCAGGCATCTTGAATGTCTCAGTAAACCTCACAACTGAACGTGCAAAAGTTGAGTTCGTTGATGGCAAAGTCAATCCACGAGACATCATCAAAGCTGTTGAGGAAATCGGCTATGGTGCAAGACTTGCAACTGATGATGTTGATCTTGAGCGCTTGGAACGAATCGAAGAAATCAACAAGTGGAAGCGCTTGCTATGGATAAGTCTTGCATTCACAATTCCGGTCTTCGTGCTTTCCATGGCTGTCATTGAACCTTTTAGGTCTTGGTTCCCCAACTTTGTGGAAATAATAGAAGGCCCAAAAATTGCAGGAGAAGTTCTGTGGCTCTACGTATTCCTGCTAGTGCTAACAACACCCGTCCAACTTGGTGTTGGTAAGACATTTTATGTTAGCAGTTACAAGGCCCTAAAGCATGGAGCCGCAAACATGGAAACACTTATCGCCCTAGGAACTTCTGCAGCTTACTTTTACAGCATCTTTTCAACATTCTATCCCTTGATTAAGCCAGAATTTGAAGGCGAAGTCTTTTATGAGACTGCAGCTCTCTTGATCTCTTTCATTGTTTTAGGGAAATACCTCGAAGCAGTTGCCAAAGGAAAGACCTCAGACGCTATCAAGAAACTCATGAACCTGCAGCCAAAAATGGCTACACTTGTCAAGGAAGATGGAACTGAAGAACTAATCCCTGCAGAGCTAATCAACAAGGGAGACCTATTACTAGTCAGACCAGGTGAAGCCATACCCACGGACGGAGTTATCGAATATGGCACGACTTCAGTTGATGAATCTATGTTAACTGGAGAAAGTATGCCCGTGAACAAGGAAGTAGGCGACGAAGTCGTCGGAGGAACCGTTAATAACGAGGGAATGATAAAGATCCGAGCTACACGTGTGGGAAAAGACACGGCTCTTGCCCAGATTATTAAACTAATCCAAGATGCCCAGTCGTCCAAGGCCCCCATTCAGAACTTTGCAGACAGAGTCTCTGCTTACTTCGTTCCTGCCGTTGTTCTCATTTCAATCATTACCTTCTTTACATGGTTCAGTCTCCTCAAATTTGGTCTCTATTCCACAACTAACCTACCTCCAGGAACAACGCCCTTCTTGTTCTCTTTCCTCCTTGCTGTTTCTGTCTTAGTAATTGCTTGCCCCTGCGCTCTTGGACTGGCCACACCTACTGCTGTAATGGTTGGAACAGGAGTCGGTGCCACCCAAGGCATTCTCATTAAAGGAGGAGAACCCCTTGAAACCGCTCACAAGGTAAACGCAATTATCTTTGACAAGACCGGAACCCTAACCTATGGCAAACCAACAATCACGGACTTAATCCAAATCAACGAAGAAGTATCCGAGAAAGACATTCTATTATACGTTGGATCTGCTGAAAAGGGATCTGAACACCCGCTTGGTAAAGCAATTGCATCATACGCTCTTGAAAAGGTTGGATCATTAGAAGACCCTGCTGATTTCGAAGCAGTGAAAGGCAAGGGTGTCAGAGCAAAGATTTCA
>JAJRWK010000229.1 GCA_024276795.1 archaeon
ATAAGCGTGGGTTCACTTTCCTTGAATATTCTCTCATATGAGGTTGAGACTCTAATATCTCCTGTCACAACATTGATTTTTTCGTTTCTAATCAAGTTGGGTTTACTTTTACGGCTCAAAACGTAAATCTGATCAATCTCTCCGTTATGGGTAAGTTCTCTGAGAACTCTTTGTCCAATAAAGCCTGTAGCACCAGTAAGGAAGACCTCCACAAGTCAATAAATGAAGTACCCTAAGTAATTTTTTCTAAAGCAAATGAGAGTGGAAAAACTGCTCAAGATATCTTCAAGAAACCGTCCTAAGTCTAATTTTTCTTCTTTAGGTTTCCTAATTTACCAAAAAAGAAAGGCTAATGACTCATAATTTTTCTTCCACTAGCCTAGAACGAATTACGCATAATGACATCAGCCACAAAATGGACAAAAAAATCCCAAACTCTGCGTTTAGCAAAAGTCGGATGAAAAGGTGAACTATTCTTACTGCCAAGCAAATAATCCTTGAAAATATGACCAGAGTAGTAAGTTTATAATTGCACACGAGGTTCGTCTAGTGTAATGGATCCAATTGAAATCCTATTTCTCAGCGGACTTTTGCTGTTGACATTGCTTATTCTTGTTGGGAAATTTGGGGGGAAATCGAGCAGACAAGTAAAATCTGAAAGAATCATGAAGGTTCTTGAAAAAGACACACCCGAGGATTCTGTTGTGCAAAAGGACTTTAATCCTATTCATTTTTCCGAGGTTCAATCAAAAGGACACATGGAAACCAGCAGAAAAATGGAGCGAGGAATTTATAGAAAGTGACAACTTGGAAAACTGAAAAAAAGCAAATGGTTTCCTTGGCTTCTTGTTGGATTTCTCCTTGGTAATCAGCGATCATATAATGTATCACGTAAAGAACAATTCGCAATAGATCAAGAACTTCAAGAAGCCCTTCTTAGGCCTTTGTCTTTGTTTTTCGTTGCTAGATCTCCAAACATCTAACCTGACGATGCCTAGACAGTCGCTTCTTTTCTAGATTAATATGTCAAAATATGAGAGATTGGAAAGTAATGAGAAAATTGTAAATAATTTAATACTTGTATCACGGAGTAGTATTGGGATGAGCAAGTTAAGAGATGACCGCAACAAGACTGAGTTTATTCATTTGCGGGTAGATAAAAAGTTCAAGAGAGATGTGGAAGATTACGCAAAGGAGCATAACACTAGTGTAACAGCGGTCGTTACGAGAGCAATCGAGCAATTCATCTATGAAAAGGAATCTGAGAAGAAAAAGCAAGAACTTGTTTTCGAGGAGATCACAGAGTCTTTGGAGAATCTTGAAAGAAGAATAGAGCTTAGGATGTCTTTGCTCCAAGACAATATCCAGGCACTGATGAACACAATCATTAGCTCTGACGCGTTAGTTACCAGAAGACCCAGAAGAGCCAAGAGAAAGGTAAGAAAGATCGAACCCGAGGAACTCGAAGAGGAGTACGAAGAGGAATACTACGAGGAAGAATTCATCCCAAGTGCTGAGGAAATAATGGTTACAAACGAGAGAACAATTTATGAAAAAGTATATGATTTCATGCAGAATCAAGGCAGAATTGTTACTGTTGACGAGGTAAAGGCTCACCTCGAGCGTACGTGCAAAAAATGCATTGAATTCCTTCTGAAAGAAGAAGCAAAGCAACAAGGAATGATGCAGTTCTATCTAGTTGATGCTATTCAGGAAGCCGCGATGGAGCTAGGTATCACTGCTTAAGCAGAGTTGTCGGAGTTGAAACAATGAGTTGGTTACTGAGGCGCCGGAAGCAGAATATTGAGCGTTCTGAGCTCGCCTTAGACCTATTCAAAAAGCACAAAGAGATTTCTCGCTCCAGCATGGAACGTTACGACAAAACGCTAAGGCTTTTTGCAGAATTCCTCCTCACGAAGAGAAAAAGCCTACTAGACGCAAATGTGAAGGATGTTTACGAGTTTCTTGAGGGAAAAATCGATGAGAAACCTACTGAGAAAGCAATCATTTCCTCATTTTATAGAATGATGATTAGGCTCGGGCATTTCGAAAACGCTAATCCCGTCGCCGAGTTACCTGAATATCTTGAAAAGCTTGAAAAGAAAGGTAAAATCAAACGAAAACTGGTTGAAGAAGAGGAAAAGGAGAAAGAAGAAGAAGGGGAAGATGCAGCTCTAGAACTTGAGTCGCTCATTCTAAGTGGTCTTGGGGAAACAGATACGACTGAAGATTCCAAAAAAAAGGGGAAGAAAAAACCCAAGTTTCGAAAACTAATGTCGGCTCAGGATTTTGAGAACCTGATTCTGAAGACCTCTCATATTAGGGATAGAACTGTTCTTGAGCTCCTATGGTGGACAGGAATGCGTCCCTTGGAATTATGTGAACTAAGAATTGAAGATGTGGATCTTAACAAACGTAGAATCTATATTCGTGGTCCAAACATTGTTGAAAGAACGATTCTAATTAACCGACGTCTAAAACAAGTTCTCGAAAGATATCTCGAGTGGAGAAAGGAACAACTCAGTCCAACTAATCATTTGATAATTACTCCTCGAAGCAAAGAACCTATGACTAGTTCTGCCCTTGCCGGTCATCTGAGCAGATTACAAAGAGGAGTTCCACGTTCAGAAAGATTCACAACTAAAGATTTTCGGCGAAGAGCGATCATCAATTATTATTACATGACGCGAGACATTATTGCCACGCATCGATTCGCTGGAACCAAGAATCCAGCGGCTACCATGAAGATAATAAACGACATACTGGAAGAACGCGAGGTTAATTCCATTGAAGAATTGTCCGAATTAACAGAGTTCAAGGAAGGCCTTGTTCTTTCTGCATTCAAAGATGATGAGAAGAAGGAAAAATCTGACCTTAAGAATAAGCCTCAACGAATAACTATTCTCTTAACACCGGAAGAACAAGAAATGATACGAAAAGCTGGCGTAACTCCTGCTTCGGCGATCAAAGGGATACTCTCTCTGAGGGAGCTTTATCAGCAACTCGCTCCTCAAGTTGTCGCTTCAGGAAGAGCGACTCTTGGACAACCACTAGGAAATATTCCTGCAACTCCCAGACCAAGTGGAACGTCGAGACCAAGGTCACCCTCAATTCCAAAAACTCCTCGGCCCCCGGGTGGTGGCCTGCCAAAAGGTCCAGGTGGACCTAGTGGTCCTACGGCTTATATTTCAGAACTCAAAGAGATCTTGAAGAAGAGAAGGCAAATATCTGATGCTGAAATTGCTGAACAAGAAAGGAAAGAAGCAGAAATGAAAGCGAATATCGAAGCTGTCCCCAGTGTTCCTCAACCATCGGTCGGAGAAACGCCTGCCACTGGCCCTAAGCCAACTGGAAAAATAGTTGTCAAAAAAGATGGACCGAACGCTCCTAAACTTTGAATACAAAAGAAGTTGAAGAATGAGACTCACTTTCTCGTTGCAAATCAAAGTGAGCAAGACTTCAGTATTCTTGATAAGCAATTCTTAAATGAAGATCCTTTGGGATGGGATGATTACTCGATACGTAACATCATCCTCGTCTCTAATGATTCGAACGATCTGTCCTGGTTTGCCACCCAGTACTTTGATCGCGGGATCATCTATTTTGATCTTTGGTAGCATGTCTTTTGTTGTGGCGTATTTTTCGAGGAGTTCCCTTTCTTCTTCTGGCGTTAGGATTTCGTGAAGAGGCACAAGTTCATGCTTGTAGATATCGAATACGGGATGGCTTTTCTCCAATATTTGAAGATCATTCAAGGAAGCTTCTCGCACAGCTGTATACGTGAATTTTTTGCGGGCAATAATCATTCCTTTGTCGAAATTATTGTCGTCTAGGAGTTTTTTGAATTCTCGAACTGTAATGACCCTGACAATTTCTTCCGCCGGAATTAGAACAACAATATAGTTGCCGGGTTTCTTTTCGTCTTCAGCGATGAGGAAATCACCCAGTGTTGAAGAATAGGTTTTGAGTTGCTCACGATATATTTCGTGGCTTAAGGGCAAGGGATTGTAACCCATCCTTCGAACCATTTGCTTGGCTCCCGAAAGAAGCCTTTCCTTTAGCTTTGTCTGCGTAACCGTATCTTCTCCCAGTTCTGCTTGTGATAAAATCTCAATTTCGTATTCCTGAGCTTCTGCACGAGCGTTGGGAGATACTTTTCCAAGTGTCAACAAGGCTGCAATTGTAGTTGGCTCAGTTTGTGATTCAAGATATTCATTGAACGTTCGGACATCACGAACTCCAATAGAAGGGCTGAGGGCTATCCGAATGATACCGACTAAGTGATTCTCCTGGTCTCTGGCTTCGACATCAATGTAGCCCTTTGTATCTTCTTTCTTAACCTCTACAACAACTTTCTTGAAGTATTCTTCAAGAATGCTTTTGGCTCTCTTGATGAGGGTAGATTCGTTAGTCTTGGAAATTCGTTTCTTGGCTTTTTTCGATTTTTCTGGCTGTTCGATGGCTGATTCGGGAGGAAGTGGTATCTCAACGCTCAAAGCTTCTATGTTTGTTCCCTTGATGGTTTGAAGAGCAGATTCTGAGAAGCCTTTGGCGCTGGCGACATAAACCTTTTCAAGATTCTGCCTTTTGGCAAGAGAGATTACAAAATCCATTTCTCTCTTCGAAGGGCGACGAGAAGGATGAAACACCCTAACATAAATGGATTTGTCTTCGTTTGCAAGATCAGTATAGGAGGGTTTTGCAACTAATACGTCTACTTCTTTTCCAAGCTCATTGTTAATGATTTCTTTAATTTTTTCGCGGTATTCTTGATCCTGTTCGGACTTGCTCATGAGCTCACCTTATTTAGAGAAACCAGTCCCCACTACGCACTTTCCAAAGTTAGATTATATATGCCTCTCGGTTTGTAATACAATAAACTTCGGCCCAAGATTATGAAGAGTATTACTAGTGTTTCTTTTCAAGGTGAAGGAAGAGCAAGTCTTGAAATTCTTGTGTCAAGAAAAGAGGGATTTTTGACCCTAGGCTGTTATCCGCGGTTTTGGTCTATTATACATCAAATGTGAAAAGCGATAGTAACTATGAAGAATTCTATGACTGAAGAGTTAAACCTTCTGGCCTTATCTGATCATCGAATAGTAGTCAGGTAGCGAAATTGTTGTTTCTGCTCTTTTCTCAGCTTTTTTCTGAAAAAAGAGTTAAAGGTAGCAGTGCATTCACGATTCAGATAAGCTCCATACTTCCTTTTTCTAGCAGATCTCAGAGTCTTAAGAACACATTGATCCGTGGTGAAGCCACAACGGAAGATGGTTTTAATTCCGTTTTCCCGCAGAATCTCATCCAAGTTGCTATCTTTGAACGCGTCAAATGAGGTTCGACCCTTCACTATTGCGTCTTCATTATTTATCATTTCAGGAATTATTTCAGATTTCCAAGAATCTTTAGTGAAAAACTTTCCGAAGGTTATTCTCGAATACCATCCTTTTTTCTTTTGAGGATCAATTATCAAGGGATCGTGAATTATCTTCAATCCTCTCTTTCTAGGTTCTTGAACTGCTTCTAGGGTCTTATTTAGAACGTTACGAGAGTTCAGATGTTTCTTGATCAACAAGTGGAGTCTTCCTTTCTCTGTCCATTGCTTTTGGAACTCTATCAGAACCAAGGCTTTTGTTGAATTGTTTTTCATGTTTTCACCTAACGAGGAAAAAATTGCTGAAAAAATGATTGTTTTTTCCTCTTATCTGAACCTTGGATTTGAATGAATAAGACATTTTCACTCAATAATAAACTAAAAGTTGTTTAAAGGTTGACATGTCATAATTCATATGACATATTAAGCTCTTTAGAGACCGCTGGAATTATTGAAAAACAAGCTTCAAGACCGGCGAGCTACCGAGCGATGAGTCCAAGCATTGTTCTCCACAAGCTTTTAGAAAACAAGAAAACCGAGTTCGACAGCCTCGTAGTATTGCAAGCGAATTGGAAGATAGGTACCTAAGGTTCTACAGAGCCTCTCCTACTGAAAATTTTTTCTGGAATGTGCATATTGGCAAGGAAATGGAGG
>JAJRWK010000230.1 GCA_024276795.1 archaeon
AAGCTTTTAGAAAACAAGAAAACCGAGTTCGACAGCCTCGTAGTATTGCAAGCGAATTGGAAGATAGGTACCTAAGGTTCTACAGAGCCTCTCCTACTGAAAATTTTTTCTGGAATGTGCATATTGGCAAGGAAATGGAGGACAGAAGTTTGCAAAAATTGCTTGAAACCGAGAAGGAGTTGCTTGCTTATGTCGATCCTATTTCTTTTGCATTAGCTTCCACGAAAAATTATGTGAACAATTTTCTAGATATCTTGAATAAGCTGTTGGAGAGAGACGTTAGAATCAGGGTTCTTGTTGGTTCGACAGAGAAAACTCCTAAACTAAAAAATTCATACTTCTCATTTGTCGGACTTTTAGATCACCTTGAGATAAGAATGATCCGTTCTTTGGCAACCCCTTTTAATGTGATGGATAACGAAAAATCCTCGATTAAAGTAGGATATCCAGCTAGGTTTGAAGAATTTATTGCGGCAATCTTCATCTGGAAAAAATCACTTGCTGAAGAGCTCAAGCAAAAATTTGATTTTCTTTGGAATAAAGCTAAAGAAGTCAAAACTACTTCCAAATAGAGGTTATTACTATTCGAATCTGATTGGTTCTAATTGTGCTTCAACTATTCTTGAAGATGGGGCCTATAGCTTGGGAGTATTATGCTTTTGTAGTAGCTCATTCATACTACCATAGCCGTGTTGTTTAGCAATATATTCTAGAGCGTATTCACATGCTTTTCGAACTATTTCGTCGCTGGATTTCAGGTATTTTGCCAACTCAGCAAGAGATCCCAAATCCGCAATGTTGTACAATGCTTCTGTGGTGGCCTCAACTACTGCTGGCTCGCGGTTAGTTCCAAGAATTTCTAGGAGCGGCATTATTGCAATGGTATTCTTGAAGCTTCCCAGAGCAGAAATCAGGGTGCGTAGTACAAGAAGATCACTTTCTTCTTTCATGACATCGATAAATACAGGGATTACAGAAGGATCAGCGATCCACGTCAAGGACTGTATTGCGGCAACCCGCGCCATGGTGTAGCTGTCATAACGTACGACTTGAAGCAAGGGTTCTATTGCTTCTTTCACTCTCACCCTTCCAAGTGCCAAAGCAGCCTTTCTTCGTTCCTCGGGGCTTGGCGATTTTAATTGTTTAATTAAGGCTTCCGGGGTTGCCATTTACTATTTGATTTGCTTTTCTAAGATAAAAGCCTTGTCAGAAAAAATGAACGATATTGTAATGGGAAACTTGACTACTGGGTTCTTGTCTTTTTTAGAGCGCCTTCTCTTTTCAATAGCTCTTCTTTAGTTTTGACCCCAAACCCATATCCGCCTAGTTTCCCGTTACTTGAGACTACCCGGTGGCATGGTATTAAGGGAGCCAAGGGATTCTTACGCAAGGTATTTCCCACGAATCTGGCACCTCTTGGAATTCCGGCTTCCTTAGCAATTTCAGCGTATGTCTTCACTTTTCCAGGCGGAATTTCTCGAGTCTTCAGTAACACCTGCTTTTCTTTAGGGGTTACTAAACGAAAATCAAGCTTGATTTGTTTTGAGTATTCCCAGATCTTAAGTTCTCCCCTCCAGAGTGAGTAAATTATTCCATTTATTCGGTCGAAGTGGTCTTCAAGGATTTCGGCGTCAAGTTGTCGGATTTTTTGCAGTTTTGCTTGCAAATCTTTGATAACTTGGTGCATAGCAGGTCTTGGAAAGGCAGATGCAATGACTCCAAGGGTTGTTCTTGCATGTCCCACGAATTGTGCTGATGTGCCGGAACCGAAGGACGAAACGATGAGTTGAACACGCATTCTTTGTTCTGAGATGATCTAAAATATTTATCTCTTAGGGGGCGTTTTCTTAAAAAAAACAGTCGTATCTAAATGAAATCGCACATTTTTGTTGATCGCTTGTTGCGGAAACTCGCCTACAAGGCAGAAGACAACGGGATCCGAATGGTCCTCGTCGAGGAATCGTATACCTCCCTTGCGAGCTTTCTAGACGATGAGCCCTTGGACAAGCAGGACGGATTTGTCGGGCGCCGGATTCGCTGTGGGCTGTTCTGCACCGCGTGTGGCGTGCTTATCAATGCTGACGTGAATGGAGCGGCAAACATTGGAAGAAAAGTATTCCCGCTACTTTTTACAAAAAGCCACGAAACAGTGGACGTCATGAGCCGTTCGGTGTGCTTGAGCTCCTAGGAGCAATCCCGGGCGCAAAGGAAAGCACACGAAAACTTTGCATGTACACAAAGTTAACTCATGAGCACCAAAGTTGTATTGAACCATAACCAAATTAAGTAAACATTTGAGGAACGAGTATTAGCCGGCAATAAAATAGTGGTGTTCAATGACATTGGAACAAACCGCAGACAAAATAGAAAGCGAGCGCAGCAAGTTTTCAACGATCACTCTGAAAGTAGCAGGAGAGGCAGGAATGGGGATTTTTGCCTCTGGAGAAATGCTCGCGAAAGCATGGGCAAGAGCAGGTTATGACGTTTTCACGTACACTGAATATCCTTCTCTGATCCGTGGAGGACATAACACCTACCATATTAGAATTGGGGATGAACCCGTTCGAAGCCAAGTGCAACACGTCGACATCTTGATTGCACTGAATGAAGAAAGCATTCACCTGCATTTGGACGAAATGACGCCTCAAGGAATGATTATCTATGACTCTACAAAAGTCAGAAAATGGAAGCCAGAGGATTCCCCAAGAAAAGACGTCCGATTCTTGGGAATTCCTATGCTTGATACAGCTTTGAAGGCCGGTGGAACCAAGATTACGAAGAATGTTGTTGCTGTCGGAGCAGTAATGGCTCTAGTAGGCTTGCCCCGCGATTATCTTGATGCTGTAATCAGGCACCAGTTTGGGAAGCGGCCAAAGATTGCAGAAATGAATATTCATGTTGCCAAGGCAGGCTACGATTACCTCATCGAAAATATCGGTGAAAAGCTCTTCAAGATCCAACTGAAGGCAGGCGAATCCAAACAAAAGATGTTAATCAATTGTTCTGATGCTCTTTCAATGGGACTAATCAAGGGTGGATTAAAGGCTTATTTCGGATACCCTATGACCCCCGCAACTCCTGTTCTAACATTTCTTACGCAGCACCAGAAAGAGTTTGAACTCGTTTGTTTCCAAGTGGAAGACGAGTTAGCTGCTATTAATTTTGCAATAGGTGCTAGCGTGATGGGTGCTAGGGCTGCATGCGGAACATCGGGAGGAGGATTTTCCCTAATGACTGAAGCCTTTGGCTTAGCTGGAAGTGCCGAGATTCCTTTGGTTGTAGTTGAAGCTATGCGTCCAGGACCCTCAACAGGGCTACCAACTTGGACGGGGCAAGGAGATCTCTTGTTCGTAGCATTTGCATCTCAAGGAGATTTTCCACGAGCAATCCTTGCACCAGGAGACCATGAAGAACATTTCGAACTTGGCTTTAAGGCTTTGAATCTTGCTGAAAAATATCAAATGCCGGTTGTAATCTTAACTGACAAATGGGCTGTAACTTCCCAGGCAACCGTGCCCGTGTTCGATACTTCAAACCTTAAGATAGAACGTGGCAAGATCATTACTCCTGAGAACTACAAAGATATTCTCACAGAAGGCGTTGAATTCAAGCGCTATGAATTCACTGAAGATGGAATTAGCCTTCGATCGATTCCTGGAGTGCCAGGAGCTACGCACAGAGTATCAGGAAACGAACATGATGAGTATGGACACATCAATGAAGATGCTGAAAACCGAAGAAAAATGATGGATAAGCGAATGAAGAAGTTGGAAACCCTCAAGAACAACAAGGAAGACTGGCCAGATCCAAAAATACATGGCTATCCTTTGGAAGAATCAGATATTGCGATCATTTCATGGGGAACCACTAAACAAATCATTCTCGAGGCTATTGCGAGGCTCGAACACCGCGGAATAAAGGCTTCTCTCATACACGTTTCTCATGTATGGCCCTTCCCGACAGAATTCTTTGAATCAATTAAGGACAAGGTGAAGAAAACCATCGTTATTGAAAACAATTACATAGGACATTTCAACAAGCTCTTGAGACAAGAAGCTTTGTTTGACACGGATTATCAATTCTTCAAAGACGACGGTCGTCCATTCTTCCCTGAAGAAATCACTGAAAAAATCGAAGAGATCTTTTCAGAGCAACTTTCAAACTAGGATCACTGAGCGGATTTCTCACTCACTGCTTTTTTCATTCTCGCTCTTTTCTAACTGGAATGCACTCAGCTCAACTAATTGAATATTCATCAATTCTAGGAACTTTAAACAACTTAATAATCAAATTCTTGTATCTCTCTCCGTATGACAAGAGTGTTTGGCTTTCCAAGAATGTGGATTTTTCCACCATTCAGAAGAGAGTTCCCACCGTGGCTGATCCATGAGCTTGCAAATACGCCAAACGTTGAGATAATGGTTGCTAATGGGTATGGAGAGGATTTAGGGTTTCGACCAGAAGATTACAAACATCATAAGGTGAAATTTGTAACCCAGAAAAAGATATTTGAGCAAGCAGATTATATTGTGTGTCTTACTACCCCTTCTGAAGAAGAATGGAAATCAATGAATGCTGGACAAACATTACTTGCCTTTCTGCATTACAATACGCATCCTGATAAAACCAAATGGTTTTATGAGCATGGTATACACACAATATCTTTAGACGACATAAAAGACGAAAGAGGCAACAGGCTAGTTGAAGATCTGCGATCGACTGCTTATAATTCTGTCAAAGCTGGCATTATAGAGTTGCGAAAGAATCTAGGTGAAAATAGATGGTTTGATCCTAGCAGAGACCCATTAAGATTCTACGTCATGGGGACTGGAAAAGTTGGTCTGTGGGCAATTAGAGCTTTAAATCATTTCGGTTTTCTTGGATACCAAGAAGAACTTAAGGAAAAAGGAGGGAATCCAAAAACCATTATCAATCCTTTGGGAAGATTCGAGACCTCTGACAAGAAATACATGAATAATGAGGTTCTTCCTCAGGCTGATCTTCTTCTCGACGCAACTTATCGACCCGCAGGTAAGACAAATAAGCCAATTATAACTACAGACCAGTTATCTTTGCTTCCAAAACATGCTGTGATTGTCGACACAACAGCAGATCGATACGACTTGAACTCAAATCCGCCGGTGGTAAAAGCAATACAAGGCATTCCGACAGGATGGGTTGACAAATACGTATTTTCACCAAATGATCCCGAGTGGACAGATCCGAACGTTGTGCCTGCTCAATTCCAAACTGAGCAAGAGCAGAGAAGAACAGTAGTTAGTTCATATTCTTGGCCATCATACGGTACTCCACAAGATCGGTTAGAAAACACTGAACATTACGCTCAACAGCTTAGACCAATTTTAGAATTTCTGGCAATACACGGAGTTGAAGGAATACGAAAACCCCAAAAAGGAATAACATCTGCACTAAATGACGCGCTCTATAGATCTTTGAATCCTTACGCTATTGGAACATGGAAAGTCTAACCTTCGAAAAGAAGGTGATGGTCTCTACTCTCAATGCTCTTCCTCTCTTGCTATATCCCTTAAGGACTTAACCAACTTTATCAAGATATCATGCTCATCGATTGTAATTGCGTGATCAATCTGGGCATAGGCGTAGGCATCTTTCCATATTTTTTCACGAAGGCTGGATAGTCTTTGTTTTTCGTCTAGAGTTATTTTTCCATCTTCAAGCGCTTCTTTCAGAGCCTGTTCGTATGCTTCAAATGAATTCATGATTCTCTTTATCAGAATCTCCTCTTCCTTCGTAATTTCTCCGTCCTTAAATGCAGTATTAATAAGACTGTCCCATAACTTGTCGCGTGGAGAAGTCATTAGGGAATAATTATCTCTTCACCCTTATATCACTTGAGAAGAGAAATTCCACATATTGAACATGATTCTGGGCTCCTAGCTATTTTATTCTGCTAGCATTCTTTGAGAAAGCTCTTAAAGTGCTGGAGCATATTCGTGTCCAATTCGAAGGGAAAATCAGAATCTCTGGGATCTTCGGATGTTACGGTCTCCCATGCTTCTTGAGGATCAAAATCTTCAATCGGTGCATTTCCCCAAAGGTCTTTTCTCCTCGATTCTAAGTTTGCACTCGTAAGTCCAATAGATCGGGAGAAATCTGGAAAGATTTTCCCCCACTTTTCCCTGCAGTAGGCGTCTCTTTCTAAGCCTCGATTGAAGTGATGATCCATAAACACTTGCTTGCTAATGTCAGAGATTGCATCAACATTTTGGACGATCTGCTCTTCTAGATGATGTTCAAATCGTGGATGGTAGAATGAAGGTCCATCGAGGAAAACCAACTCAGGTTTCCTTCTCTTAATCTCTCCAACTGCTATCGATGAGCATGGCCCTTCTACGTCAGAACTGAATAAGACACTCCTCTCACTGGATTCATCAACAATAAGAGTCATGATAATATTGCCTCTACTGGAATCGCATCCATGCGTGATGTTTCCAATAATTTCAATTCTCAGCCCGTAATCCTCTAAACAGAAGATCTTATTATCTCCATCACACAAAATAGTGCCATTAGAAACGGGATATTTCCAAAAGGCAAGAGCTCTCTTCTTCTGATTCCATGTAATGTCTGCTAGGGATTTTGCTATGATTAATCGGGAGGCATTCTGAAAATACTCTGTCTCGTTGTCAGGATTCCTTACTTTCCAATCTAGTTCAGTTGAAGAATATCTAGTGTTGAAGTAGGTTTTTTCGAAGACAGCATAATCTGAATACTCGTAGTATCGTTTCCATGGAATAGTATAGTGGTCGCCGTGATAATGACTTACTATGATTACGTTTGCCTTAGATGATAGATGAAGAAGAACTCTCCGTACCAAAGCTGCAGTTAGAAGTTCACAGGGGTGCGGTTTTTTTCCATATCTTCTTGGCGCTAGACTGACACTTGGATCAAGAAGAATCGTCATGTCGTGAAACATTATGTAAAAAGAAGAGCTCCGGACTCCAAATGATTCAGAAGCTATAGGAAGTATACTAATCGTTTTACCTAATCGAAGTGGTTTTCTCATTTGCGATCGTCTTTTTCTTAAGGTGTGCCAATTAGTTCAAGTGTACTGAGTATTTCAGATTTGACGATTTCTGAGTCTTCAAGGGATAATCGAAGTGAAAGGTTAGCACGAATAATTTGTTGCTCGTCGTCGGTCCAAATAGGGATGAGTAGGGATAATAGTCGAGCAGCGCTTGCTCGAGTGATCACATTCGCGTCTGCACTAAGGTATTGGAGTAGCAGGTCAAGCAGGTGGCTTTTCTCATCAAGATTGAAAGGTCGTTTTCCAAGCATTAAGGCAGACCCTGCAATTACCCTAAGCCATTCATCTTCTCCTTTCGATTCATAAATTGATCTCATGAATTCATAGACAGCGTCGTTACTTTCATCAGGAAAACGTGTTGCTATCTCAATTAACGATTTCAAAACAATTTCTTTCTCGCTTCTGGAAGGAATTGAAGGATACTGTTCTACCATCTTGTTCATAATGCCTTTTCTAAATTCTGGTGTAGCACGAATGGCGATTTCCTTCAGTGCGTTCATTATTTGCATAGAGATTTGGGGAGAAATATTCTCTGAAATAAGAGACAGCAGATCAGGAATTATACCTTCGATGGTTACTGGCGATAGATGGTGAATTAAGTGGGGAAGGGCACGAGAGGCCTCATATTTGACTTTTGAATCTTGTTCAGGATCCAGAATGTAGTGAATCATCATTTGTGACATTACAAGAGATGCTTCTTCTCCAAAATCGTCTATGTCGTGAGCAAACAAGGAAACAAGGTTTGCCAGAATGTGCACATCTCTCATTTTGTTGACCAGAGTCATCAGCGAAGACAAGAACTGTGTGCGTTCACTAGATGGGATAGAGGACCATATCTGTCTGAGAATAAGAGAAGCTTCTCTGGAAGTAGCAATAAGGTCTTTCTGGTCAAGATATCTTATTAGGACATGTATCATTTTCAGCTTAGTTTTAATGGAAACGTGTTTTTGGAGTTCTCCAAGTGAAAGGATGACATATCGCATGAAGTCTGAAGCCCGGGGGACTTTAAACAAGTTAAAGATTAGAGGAACAAAATTTTCAACGGTTTCTTGATGCAACATGTCACTAAACTGCGAGACTGCTTTGATGCAAGCGATTCGATAGTAATCAGGCTGGGCCGAGTCAAGAACGCCATTTACAGCAGTAGAAGCGACTTCTTCAAGCTCTTCTCTCGTGAGTAATCGCCTAAATTTTGCGAGTGCAAGCAATAATTCCGCTTTTACTTCAGGTTCTTTCTCTTTAACAACCAACAGCCTCAGTTGCCTAATACCAGATTCCAAGGCAGAAGAGGAATTCTGAAAGGTGTATAATGATGCAAGTACTCGGACGGCCTGACTTCGAACAGCGGGTGAACGGCTCGAAACAACAATTTGGACTAATGAGGAAATAATCTGGGAACTTTTCTTTTCCACTTCACGTGGACCTACTGAGCGTAAAAGTTCCATTGCTCGAATTCGATGATGAGAAGGAACTGCGTCATCGATTCCTATTGAAAGCAAAAACCCAACAAGACTTCTCACAGTTAATTGATTGTTTTTCGGGTTTTTGTCTTTTCTCCCACTTAGAAATTCATAGCGATATTTTGTCAAGTCGTTTCCGTGTTCCGACAAGTTTTCAAGACAATTAGTCTTAACGTTGCCTTGAAGAAAGATGAAGGAACAGGAATTGCTTGACGTCAGATTCGACATTCGCGAACCGCTACTATCACGATTCGATTATCCTCTCATTCTCGCTTCAATAATTGTTAGAGGAGCAAGAAACGCCATCACGGAGGAATTCGATTCTTCCTTATACAAACTGGCTTCAGAAGCAGTAGATGGAATCACCTTGGAAGAGGTAAAAAATGATTCCACACTGCGAGCATATCGAGACTTCTATTGGAGAGTCTGCAAAATTGACCCCACTAAGATTCGTCCATCCGCAGAAGCCCTCATAAGAAGAATG
>JAJRWK010000231.1 GCA_024276795.1 archaeon
TCTTTTGGTGGATTAACAGAAGCACCTCTTAGATCGCTCTTACTATACTTCATTTGCGCTGTTTTCCAGAGATCACCGATATTTGCCTTGCTTAGTTCTTCTAAGGGGAATCCCCCTGGAATTTTTGCAATCCTATCTCTGTAGCCTGTGCGAACCATTGTGTCTGCTTGGCGTCTGGCGGTGCGTTGGGCTACTATCCCCGTATGAGACCCAAAAACAAGATACCACTTTTGCTTCCTTGCATCCCAAACAAGTAAGGCATCAATGTTTCTCGTTGTCAAGTCTTTTTCCAACTTTTCAATATCCTTTGTTTCTAAGATCTTTGCGAGCACCGTTTGAGCCTGAGATGGGGTAAATGCTTGTTCGTCATGTTTGTAAACAAAAAAAATGATATCATTCCTATTGCTCATGGTTTAAGCTTGTCTTCTTGACTTAAGTTCTTTATTGGTTATTAGTTCATGCTTCGCTTCCTAAGGGGATGAATTACTGATTCTGGAATTATCGGAAGTAATAATACTATTTTTGAGACTAAGATGTTAGAGAAACCATGACAGAAAACGAGTCAATAAATAATGAACACTCAGACAAGACCGCTGAATCCTCCAACAAACCAAAGCGTTCACCTGAAGAAATAAAGGAAGAAATCATAGAAGTATTACAAACAATTTACGACCCTGAGATCCCAATAGACATCTGGAATCTGGGACTGATATATCGTCTTGAAGTCTCAGAGGATGGAGAAGTTGACATAGACATGACGGTAACTGCGCCCGGTTGTCCCGTGATTGATGCCTTGCAAAGAGAAGTCGCCGCAAGGGTCGGCCAAGTTGAAGGGGTTACAACTGGAACCGTTAGAGTCGTTTGGAGGCCTCCATGGACTCCCGATCGAGCAACCCCTGAGGGTAAGAGTGCTCTTGCAGCCATGGGCGTTCCCGTAAACATTGATTAGACTGAGATTCCCTGCGATATTCTTGTATGGGCAAGTATCCTCAACCTTGCCATTTTCCCAGTTCCCATATTTTTTCCAAGTTGGAATCACTTTGTCCTCTGCAATAATGATAATAATTCCAGTTCCTATATTGTCTAGTGGAGGGTAAGTTATGAAGAGCTATGTAAAACTTTACGGACCTGATTTCCTTAAAGCCCTGGAGAATCTCGAGAAAATGACTGAAGAAGATCCTGTGATTACCGGAGAAGCTCAGCGTTTGCTCATGGAACCAGCGAAATTAATGTCTTCCTTAACACCTGATTCCCGAAAAGTCCTCAAGACAATCTGCCCTGACTGGACAATTAGTTTTGAGTGGCGACAAACGCCGAGTCTTGAAAATGTGAAATCCCTTATTGAAAAAATCGACAAAGCTTTGTATGGGACTAAAGCCAGGTACTCAATCACAACCGTCTCAGACCCTCTTGCGCCTCCAATCCCTGAAGACGGTGTACGGGTTCCCTCAGCAGTCGCCAATTCTTATGCGATTACCTTCTTCAAGTTTATAGGCCCTCCTATCTTCAAGGTGTTCGAAATATTTCCTAAAATCATTGAAAACCATCCCGTTGTTCAATCTGGATCTCTTCTTTCAAGAGAAGGAGGGCCACAACTTGGAATCTTTGACTATGCTCTCCTCTGGTCTCGCCTCCCAAGCCCACTCGAATTACGGCAGTTTCTAGAAACAGTTGACAAAGAACTTAATTCCATTGGAATAATGTATGATGCAATCACACGAAGCTATCAAATAAAATCTTAACAAGCTGGTTTCTTCGTGGACTAGCACCTTATTTGTTTCTGCAGGCTCGGCATTCTGTGCGCAATTAATCTGCAAAGGTCTGATTTTGGCATTGCCACGTTACCGATTCTTCCTCTGTCTCCGTGAAAATCAGAACCTGCTGATTTTAAGAGATCATGTTCTTGAATCAGCTCCAGCAGTTCTTCATTATGTTTTTTAGAGGGAGCGACTCCGTCCACGTAGTATCCCTCGTAATCATAGTAATATTCAATTCCCATTAACCCCCAGTTTATCATTTGGTCAATATCATCACGAAGTTTTTCCCAAGAAGAGAATCCATGAAACGGATGGGCGAGAATGGGAATGCCGTCAGCGTCAATGACGAGCCGAATTGCTTCCTTGGTCAAGATTTTTTTCCGAGGAACATATGCGGGCTTCCCCGGATTTATGAGTTTATCAAAAACCTCGCGTACGGATGAAAAGTATTTTTTCTCAACCAGTATCCTTGCAATAATTGGTCTTCCCACAGATCCTTTTCTCGCTTCTGGTCTCTGTTTTAGTTCTTCCAAGGATACGTCATATCCTAATTCTCCCAGGATTTTGACCATTTTTTCCAATCGCTCCTCTCTGATAGCCTTGAGCTCAAGAAGTCTTCTGTTCAGCTTAGTGTTCTCGTCTGTAGAGACAAACAATCCGATGATGTGATAACTTTCTTCATTTTCCATTCCCGTATTTATCTCGACTCCAGCTATCCGCCATAAGCCCTCTTTGGGTGGAAGTGATAGGAAATGTCTCGTCCCGTCCAAAGTATCGTGATCTGTTACGCTAAGCGCCTTAACCCTCTGCTGAACCGCAATTTTCTGGATTTGCTCCACGGACAGTTTTCCGTCAGAAAACAATGAGTGACAATGCAAATCAACCTTAATGTCCACATATTCGTCGTTCCAAGAAAAAATAAAATCTTTATTACTGGATTCGTTATTTTTGCTCTTAGACAAACCCGCTCACCAATAACTTTTTGTTTGTCAGCCCAATCAGAAGACAGAGAAGCTCATGGCTCAAACATTCGTCATTCTCCACAACGTCAGTAGCTCAAGTAAGTGCATAGACTTCGCAAGAATTGCCTTAGCCCTTGGCTTTCAAAACATTGTTATTACGAAAGCATCCGGCAGTGCCGCAACTGGTGGTGTTCCCAGTGCCCAAAAACTTATCGCCCAAAAAGGCGGAAATCTCTTCTACTTACAGTCCTTGGAGGACGTCAAGGAGCTCTTCGAGCTCTCAGAGCTTTTCGTTATTGCTCCCCCCGGCTATGGAGAGGAAACCCTAACTGAGGAGTTAGCAAAGGAAATCGCATCAGTTAAAGCAGGCATTGTTATTGGCGGAAGCGATCCTGGCCTTTCAAGGAAAGACCTAGAAACCGGTAGGGCCGTCCAATTGGATCTCAAGACAGACCCCGGAACCATCGGAACTACCGCGCTCGTACTCTATAAGGTGAGCAAATACCAATAATTATTAGACACCATGTTAAATAAATCGTAACGAAGGGAGGAGAACAATGCTCCAAGATGTATACCCCCAACATGAAGAATTGCTCATAGAAATCAAACTCGATCCTAAATCAACCCAAATCGCTATCGACCGCGCAGTAAAATATATCCAACGCTTCTGCAACGACCAACCAAAAGCAGAACTCTTTCAATCATCGGACGACTTGCTCCGATACCTCGAAAA
>JAJRWK010000232.1 GCA_024276795.1 archaeon
CCCCCTGGGACTAGTTCTTCGTAGCTTCCCCAGTCCATTAGAGCCCAGACTTTGCCGGCACTGGCTCGAAGGAGACTGTAATAACTGTCTGAGCGATTGACCATTCCACTAGTATAGGGGGATACTTTATTGCCTCCGTCTTTCCAGTCCATTGGTTCACTAGCAGAAAGATTGCCATTGAAATAGATGTTCGAGGCATTCATCAAAACATCCATGTAGTAGTCAATGGGGTAGACTCCAGACTGCTCCCATGACTGAGGCGATCGAGTTACTTTGTCCAATACAAGCTCATTGTTGTCAGAGTCAAGGAGGAACACATCTTGCCCGAGTGCGATAATTGCGGCTTCTGTTCGCTTGTCATTGTCAATGTCGTCGACTTGAATATCAAGAATTGGCCGCCAGATTGTACCAGTATTGTTCCATGTCAAACGGTAAAAATTGTCATACGTAATCGGGAAAGGTCCATTGGGGGTGTCAATTGTCTCTCCGGCGTTTTCAAAGATTAACAGGGTCCCATCACGCAAACCAACAAGTATCTCAGGCAGATAGTCGCCATCAAAATCACCTCCGCGTACTTGCTGAACAGGTGATCCAAGGTATTCAGAAACGAAAACTTCTTTCAAGTATTTTGTGTGTTCCCTACTAAATGGGTAGGGTGAACGCTCTCTGTATTCATACACTCTGATTTTGCCATCCCAGCCTCCAGCGATGACATCAGTGAACCCATCAAGATCAGCATCATAGACGAACACGCTTGATGCTTTTAGCATTCTCTCTGACTGCCAAACTAGGTCGAACCGATTTTCACTGGAACCGCTTGGATCATAGATATGAGCTTGTTCAAAGAGGTACACGTAGCCGTCTGTTGATGCGGCTGCAAGGTCAATAAAGCCGTTATTGTCTATGTCCGCAAAACCAATATCCACTACGTCTCCCCCAATAATACCATCTCCAACTTGACTAACCAAGAGATACTCTTTTTTCTCGGGATTCCAGCGGTAAACGTGGATTTCATTGTCAGAGAGGTAACCGGTTCCTACTGCTAAGAATTGCTTATCCTCACTAAGAGTGACTGAGTGCGTGGCAGCCCTAGTGATCCAAGGCTCCCAGACTTTTTGGTACTCAGCATTCGTATCACCAAAAAGACCGACAATGTCGTCAGTTGACCATGGATCGGGGGTGCCATATCGATCAACAATGCTTTCTTGGAGAGACAAGTCATTTCCATTTCCGCGTCCTTGCATTAACTGCTCAACCTGCTGAGGGCTTAAACTTTCAGGAAGACCTTCACGGAGCAGGTCGGCCATAATCGGCTGTGCCATGGCGTTTTCATCGTTGGACAACGCGCTCGCACTTTGCATTATGAATGAAGACCCTAATAACAGGGCAAATATCAAAAGGGCAATACTCATTGAATGTTGCTTTCTCATTCTTCCATCACTTCCTTTAAGCGTTAAGAACCACCACCTATTGCCTTACGTCTAATTCTGACAACGGCAACACTGGTTCCCCCTGCTGCGCCTAAAGCGAGAGTTGCGGCTCCCGCAATAAACCACGGGTTTTGATAAAACGGTGCACCGCCAGCAGTGGCGTTTACTCCGAAGAAGATTTCATCCAAGACGATTTTTCCGCTTGGAAGCCTCCCAAAGGCTTGGAGAATGAATCTCCCCTCAGCGAATGTTATGTTTTCGTCTTTCCACAGTCCCGGGTTAGTAGTATCGTCATATACCAGAGAGAAATTGTTGCTCCAAGAGCTTGAATCCTCTTCACGATAGCGATACCACGCAGCATCAATGGTTGTCATGTTAAACACGATGACAGGAATATCACCGTATTTGTACAGGATCTCGTTTTCCGGAGACCAGATTAATAGGGGACCCGCAAACCTTGCGAGCAATGCGGCCATTTCCTCGGGAGTTGTGAACACGACGGGGTTAGATCCCACGATGACTTCAAAGCCGTCAGAATAGTTGTCCCCGTCCGTATCCCAGTTGTTGGGGTAGGTTCCCCATACTTTGACTTCTGCTCCGTCGAGCAATGCGTCATGGTCGGTATCTGGGTCAAAGACGCCCCAACCTAGAATTTGTGTGGCGTTTTCACCGTAAAACTCGTCCCCGTCTAGAAGACCATCAAAATCTAAATCTTGGTCGTAACCGTCGATGATCCCGTTATTGTTTGTATCGCTATTTCCTGGTTCTGGGGAGTAACCATACGTTTTAGAATAAATGACAATTTCTGCTCCGTCAGGTAGCTTGTCGCCGTCACTGTCTGATACCCAAGAATAAGTGTCATATACTTTGAGCTCAATGTCTGTGAAGTTAGCCTTTAGACCCGAAGGCACGAGTGCAGAGGAGATATTGTACTTTGTCATGTTGATTAAAAGCGTGAAATTGAAAGCAGGATAATAGTTCTTAATGTCGACGATGGAGTTGTTGCTCTTAATCCTGAGTTTTTCCATTGAATCAGGCAGACCGTCTCCATCAGAGTCGTATTCTGTTGGTGAGAGCCCGTCAAGTTCGTAATATTCAAGGTAATCGGATAGATAGTCGCCATCGGTGTCCCAGAAGTCCGGACGTGTTCCATTATTTACCTCAACCCAGTCATTTACCCCATCGCCGTCAGTATCTGCTAGAACAGGAGAGGAGTTGAAGGGATTGTATACCATCAAGGCCCTGTAAGGATACACAAGCATCGATTCATTGAGTAAGACGAGTTCATACCCATCAATCAGCCCATCTCCATCAGTATCGTGATTACTGGGATCAAGATTCATGACGGGAACGTCAGGGATCAGACCGGAACCAAGGTATTTTTCGATTCCATCAGGCAAGCCATCTCCGTCAGTGTCAGGTTTAAGCGGATCCGATTCCCCA
>JAJRWK010000233.1 GCA_024276795.1 archaeon
ACTGTAGTTCCATCCGGAATTCTCTCGGATCCAATCTTAATGATTTGTCTCTTCGTTTCTTTCAGTAATTCAATATATTCCGTGGCGGACTTTTCAATAAGTTCTCTCGCTGAGTCAAGATTGTCATCATTTGCTTCATGTAATTCGTAGAAAATCTTTCTTAGGCCGTTTCGTAAGGCTGGTTCTGTTGGGCGAGAGCCAAATAGAGCTGCTTTCGCATTTAACAAATGTCCGAAGAACTCGTCATAATTAGAAGCAGTTATTTTCTGAGCATACGACGAGAAGGCTTTTATCCCCTCAACTGCTATAGCGGTAGCCCCCTGGATCTTCAATGCTTTAATATCTTCAACAACTTGCATAAATTCTCGGTCAAACTCGGCATCCATGGTGTAAAGCATTGAAGTGGCGTTTTTTGTTTTTATCGATTGTTATCTCTATAAATGACCGTGAATGTCTTTGCTTATGCTCTCCTTGAATAGCGTTTGGCCTTATGCATCGCCGGATTTTCGTTCTCACGTTTCTTACTTATCGCTGTTGGAAATATCATGGTCTCGGATTTTGTGAGAAGTTGTTGAAAGTACTGGAGCGGAACTTTTAGATAATGTGAAGTGTTGGTTAGAAGTTGTAGGAGGCGATTGAAGAGAAATGATTGTCAAAGACCTCGGAATAACTGGACGAGACCACATAGTATTCATTCACACTTCAGAAATCGGAATGGCAGACGAAGAATCCGGTTTTGTTCGGATACGAAGCGCAAAGGGTTATGCTGGGGCAAAAGCAATTTCTACTGAAATGCTCGTGAAACCTGGAGAGATCGGAATGCCTAAACATTTGCTTGAATACTTGAACGTTGCTGATGGGGATCAAGTAAACATCCAACCAGGATCTAGGCCTGCTGGATATCAAGCAATCAGAAAAAAATACCATGGACTAAAGTGGACAAAAGAAGACATTCAGACCATTCTCGAGCAGATAAACAATCGCATGCTAAGTGATTTGGAGATCGCAAGTTTTGCCCTCGCACAGCAATTCCGAACCTTGGACTTAGATGAAATTGAACACCTTTCCAGAGGGATTGCTTTTTATGGCGAAACACTTGAGTTTGATGAACCCGTATTTGATAAACATAGTATTGGGGGATTGCCGGGTAACAAGGTTTCTTTGGTTATTGTGCCGATAATTGCTGCAATGGGTCTGCTCATTCCCAAAACAAGCAGTAGGGCAATAACTAGTCCATCAGGCACCGCCGACACTATGGAAGTCCTTGCTCCCGTTTCATTTAGTGCTGAAGAAATACTAGAAATCGCCCCCAAAACCAGAGGAATGATTGTCTGGGGGGGTACAATGGATCTTGTCCCCGTCGATGATATGATTATCGAGCGTGCTGAACGTCCCCTCAGTTTAGATCCTCCTAGTTTGATAGTTTCTTCAATCCTCAGCAAGAAAATCAGTATGTCCGTGAAGAATTTGGTTCTCGACATGCCAGTAGGCAAAGGCACCAAAGTTGAAAAGAAGAGTGATGCTTTTGAGCTAGCCAATATTTTTGTTGAAATTGGAAGACGAGTAGGCATTAGAGTAGAGTGTGCTCTGACCTATGGTAACCAGCCTCTGGGCCATGCTATCGGACCTGCACTCGAAGCCAAGGAAGCAATTCTAACACTGATGGGCAAAGGTCCAACAAGCGTTCGAGAAAAATCCGAGGAACTAGCCGGCATTCTGCTTGAACTAGGAGGACTCGCTCAGAAAGGTCGTGGGGTAAATCTTGCAGAAGAAGTTCTGCAAAATGGCAAAGCATGGGAAAAATTCAAAGAGATCATAGCTGCGCAAGGAGGAAATCCCGAGCTTAAGATTGACGAACTGCCTTTGGGTCAGTACACTGCCGATATTGAAGCTCCAAGAGACGGATACATTGTTGAAATCAGTAATCGTGCAGTCAAACTTTTGGCAAGAACACTTGGGGCTCCCTCAGCTAAAGGTGCTGGAATTTATTTGCATCATAAAATCGGCGATTTCGTAAGAAAAGGCGAAACCCTCGCAACATTTTACGCCGAAAGAGAAGGTCCTCTTGACGAAGCATTGAAACTCGTGCATTCACGAAAGTTCTATACTCTCGAAGGAATGGTTCTAGATCGGGTCTCTCGATAGACTCTTGATCTTTGGTTCTCCTCCTTTGTTCTTGATCTGTTGCATGGCTTCTCTCTTCCTTGTTGGAAATAATCTACTTTTCAACGGGGATTTGGTCTTTTTGCTGAAAATATGTAGTAGAACCAAAATAAGCAACTGCAAATAGTATCTTGGTGGACATGATAGAATACACCGCATTTATCAAACGTCCCCAAGCCTTGTTTAGAGCAGGACTTGGAAATCTGCTTGAGATTATTACAACCCAGATTCCAAGATATTGGACCTACAATTATTACTTGATCAATCGAGCTTCGATTGAACTTAGAGAAGAGAAATATGGATGGAATATTCCTGTTCCTTCCTGTCTGGAACTTCGTGCAAGAAAATCAGCACTTCTATGGGGAGGAGAAGAATGGGAGCTGTGTGGGAAAACAGTCCTCCCGGATTCAATCAATGAGGGATTTACTCTTTCAAAACAAGACCTTCGTGAGTCTCTTCGTCATTTTCATGTTTCACTTCCAATTTGCCGAGAGGCACTGGAATTTCTTTATCATATCCTCGATTCCGAAGAAAGTATTGAAAGAATTGTTGCGCCAATTGAGCAATGGAAAATCCACATTGGTTATGATGTTAAGACTCATGAGTGGAAACCAATAATGAGCCTTCAAGCCCTGGATGAAACTTTCGATGAAATTTTTGATTTAGAATTCTTTCATGTTTATCTAGGAGATAAAAAGGAATGGTCTGCTCTTCGACTTTTGTCGCATGATCAGAATGTTTTACGAGAATTCATATTGAGATACTTCGACGAAACAGCCGCTAAAATAATGGGATTTTCGGAGTTTATTCTAGGGATTAATGGGCACTACTAGGATGGAGCCTTGGGCGGGATTTGAACCCGCGACCACGGGATTTCCAGAATCGAGTTTACAAGTCCCGCGCTCTACCAGCTGAGCTACCAAGGCATTCTTATGATGTAGAATTCCACTAGGCTTGAAAAGATTTTTTCTTTGACACACATTTGTTTTCGATTCGGCTTGAAGAAATGACTATCTAAACTTCTGAGAATAACCATTTCTCCAATGGTTTGGTCGCCTCTATGGGGTCATCATCAGGTAATGTGTAATTTGTGATGGCTCTCATGTTGCTTAGCAGGTTGTTTCCATCTTGGGGTGTGAAACCCCATCCATAAACTTCGTTTCCGTTTCTAACTGCTAATGAGGGTATGGCAACTACGAACTCATTGAGAATTCTTCCGTAGTGGCCATGGTCTCTGCCGAAGCTAAACACCTGATTCAAATGATCCTTGTAAGTTACGGCTAGTAATGGCTCATCTATTGCTCTTTGGGCGATCTCATCAACGGTTACTTCGTGATCAAGCGTCAAATGAAAATGCACTGAATGCATTAGCATGGTGTTCAGTTTGATTGCCGATGAGAATAGGTCCAAAGAGACTCCTAATGTTTTGAATAATTCGTTTACATCCCGTGCATGGTGGGTGCCATATTCTGGATCTTTATACCGAGTTATGGTTGGTGCAGAAGTGAATTTGCCCGTCTGACTGATGTCTGCAGAACGTCGTAAATAGGTGAAATCTCCTTTCTTCAATCTAAGTTTGCCATTCTTACTTCCCAAGAACTTCACTATCGCCGCTCCAGCATGAGTATTACAACTAGCAATGGTTATCCACTTGGGGTTCTCCCTTAAGATCTGATCATTAATCCCTGCTGCATACATTACTCCAAAACCGAATTCACTTCCTTGAGCCATGAAAGCGCTTGTTTTGTCCTCGTATTTTTTATAGTACAGTTCCTTGTTTTTCAGTCCGACCCCTGATTTGGTTGCGTCTAACACAACAATTGCTTTGTCTAGAGCTTCTTCGATTGTCATGTCTGGTTCCATGTCTAAATCGCGGAATTCTTGGACTCGGTTCGATTCAACGCTCATTTTTGCGCCTCTTCTGAGCAAACTATGAATCATTGGTCTATCAATTAGCCGCGGCGTGTGTTTGTGAAAAATGACTTCATCAACGCCAAGTTCTTTTCGGTGGGTGAGCAACAGGCTAATGATTGGTTCTCCAATCGTTCCTGTGCCAACGACAAGGACGGTGTTTCCTTCACTCATGAGATTCACCTCAGTGGTACACGCGACAATGAACTCTCCTAATAATAAATTTAGTGAGAAGAGAATAGATTCTTTCCAGTCACTATTGTTTCTTCCTTGATTCTCCCTTTGGTGCCCATTTAGGTCGGAAGTTTCTTATTAGCGGTTTCGTTGCAACACGGTTCAGTGGCAATCGCTTTGGAACCTAAAACATCCAAGAACTTTTTAAGTGTAGGAGAGAAGATCACGCAGAAGCAATACGCAAGTGAGGAAAGAACATGGCTACTACCCAGAAAATAGACGTGGGCGAATGGCTTCAAGAAAAATTCGTTAATCTAGGAGAAAAAATCAAAGCTCACTTTGAAGAATACGACATTAATCGAGCAGAAGTTGTCCACAAGTTCACACTAACTTTCATCTTTGTCGGAGCGTTTTTACTCAGAATACTCCCCGTTGCATTCGGCAATCCAACCATCATCAAAGCCTTCGACCCGCACATGCAACTGAGATCCGCTGAGTACATAAAAGATCACGGAATTCTTGCATTCCTAAAATGGTATGATTACGCATCTTGGTATCCCTATGGTAGAAATGTTGGATCAAGTATGTATCTGATTGTACCGATAAGCGCTTTAATTATTTACAATATTCTACACTTCCTTGGCTTCAACGTAGCTCTTGGAACTGTTGCTTGGTACGCTCCTGCAGTCTTCGGTTCTCTAGGAGTCGTTTTTGGCTATCTCTTAACCAAAGAGCTAGTGAGCCGACGAGCTGGTGTGTTCGTGGCACTGTTGCTGGCTACTTCCCCTGGATACCTCTCGAGAACCATGGGGGGCTTCTTCGATAACGAGTCAGTTGGAGTGATGCTTACCCTCATGACCCTGTATTTCTTTGTAAGAGCAATGAATAAGGACAGCGCTATGAATGGACTGTTTGCAGGGTTTTCCTTGGCCATGCTTTCATGGTCATGGGGTGCATATCGTTTTACTGTTGACTTTATTCCAGTATATGTTCTCATCATGATCATTACTGGAAAAGCCAATTATCGCCTACTGAAAGCATATGTTACCACTCTTGCGGTCGCGTTTCCACTAATGATAGTCCTCCCCAGAATTGGTGGAGCATTTATTTTCTCCATTGATGGGATGGCTCCTTTGTTCACGCTTGTTGTACTAGTCCTTTTCTTGATGTTCAAGAATCTCGAACAGGACTTGCCTCGGACAGAATTGAGAACAGTAGTTATTGTGACAGCACTTGCTGTTGTCGCTACTGGTGCCGCAGTTGCAGGTGTATTGGTCGCGACAGGAGTGATTCAAAACATTGGGTCAAAATTCCTCAACGTCATCATTCCAACGATTCGAAATAGTATTCCAATTCTTGACTCCGTTAGTGAACACCTG
>JAJRWK010000028.1 GCA_024276795.1 archaeon
AAGTTGCAGCCTACGCATTAATATTCCCCGTCTTTCTCACGGGGGGAGTGATTCTTACCTATATTTTCGAGCAGATTTCGTCTAATGTAGCGGCACTCGGTTTGGCTAAAAATATAGGTCTTGAAAAAAACATTAACATTCTCCAAAGCATCCTAATAATCCAAAATGTCGCGTTTCTACTTGCTGCAGCAGTCGTGTTTTTCCACACACCGATCACCTCAGAAAAACGCCTAGCATGGGACGCCCATGAGACGTATGTAGAAGCAAAAGAATTTGCTCGACTATTGAAGAGACTCAAGACCGTTCCAGGAAAAACCGCACTATTTCTAACCATCTCAGATTGGATACACAATAATCCAACCGAAGCTAGTGAAATGGCAGATATAATTCTACAAGAGAAGGAAAGCAAACATCGAAACATCGAACTGGCAGCAATACAAGCGTTAGAATCATGTTATCAAACTGACCCTTCTCAAGAATTGGGAATACTTATCTTAGACCATTTTTCCAAAAAGATACCAGAAGATGTTGGCACCAGAATAAATCTAGCAAGATTGTTTGCGATGATAGGATATTCACATGAAGAACTGGTCTCGGACGCCACTGATCTTCTCTACAAGTTGCTACTAGATGACGATATTGCGGTTCGGTGGGAAGCAGCAAATGGTCTTGCTCGCATAACGACTAAATGGCCAAATTACGCAGCTTATGCAATGGGACTCGTTATCAAAGCAATGGTAGAGGAGAGTAAGGAGGTTCAGGAAACGGGAATGCGAGTACTTAGCAAAATAATCGAACTAGATACTAAATTTGTACAGATGGCAATCAGTGTATTCCTAAGTCATCTAAGAGAAGGAAAGGTGGAACATCTGACCGGTGAAGCGGTCATGAGACTATTCAGTTCAATTCTCCAAATCAGACCAGAATTGAATATAGATCTTTCAATGGAGTTACAATCTCTGATAGAAGCAGAATTGCCAAATGAACGCTTGTGCGGGATTTCAATATTAACTAGTCTTCTAAGAAACAACTATGATCCGGGGGAAGGCTTGATAATGGAAGTACTAGATTTGGTGTATTTTGAGCACCAATCAGTAAGAGAGGCAGCAATAAGACTATTCCCAGTCATAATGCGTTCATATTATGCTCAAAATGAACAAGTCATCAAGAAACTTGTTGAAGTAATTCAAGATGAAAAACTAGGTGAGTGTCGAGGGGAAGCGATAGAGGCATTAACAGAGGCTCTTAGAAGAGGGCAAACTTTCGATCAGCAAACAATTGATTCTCTCTTTGAACTAGCGCTAAAAGGGGATTCTGACCTTTCAGCAAAGGCGATAAAAGCAATCTACACAGCCCTTGCTTTTCAGAAAAACTTAGCTGACGATGCATTTCAATTAGCCAAGGAAAGAATCGAAAGCTCGAATGAAAACATTCGTGAAGCCGCAGTGTTGTTGCTTTCAAGAATTGTCGAAGTTGATCCAGAATCTGTTCGACTGATCTGGTCCTACCTCCGTCAGGCCTTAAAGGATGAAGAGTTTGATGTCAGAGTTGCTGGGGTTACAGCTCTTGGAATTGTCGCCAAACATGTTCCTAAAATGCAAGAAGAAATTATAATTGATTTGGAAGAAACAGCAAAAGACGTTGATTGGCGAGTAAGGCTAGTTACAGCTTCAGCAATGCAGGATTTCTTATCTTCGCTAGAAATAGATCCCAGACCGTTGGCAAAACTCTTGATGGAATTAGTCAAAGATGAAGAAGAAAGCGTAAGAGAGGAAGCAGGAGACGCGGTAATTGCCTTGGTCGATACCAACTCCAGATATCTAGAAACTTTTTACAATAGAGTTTCAGAGGCTATTAGGGAGAGAAATAGGAACCACGAGGTAAAGGCCTCACTAATAACCTTACTGGGGGAACTAACCACTAGGAAACAGTTACTTATCGATGAAACAATTAGACAAATTTCTCAATACATTACTTGGGAAAGCATTCAATTACGAAATGCTGTAAATCAATCCTACGATAAATTCGCAAGACAGTTTGAGGGCGTGAAGCGCATGGGCCCGGAAGTCCTAAACGCCGTTAATGACGCATTAGACTACGCACTTAAAGGAGCTAACAGCTCGAATCCCAGCATTAGACGTTCTGCCTACGAAGCGATCGTGCATTTGATCAAGAATCTTCCACCGAGTTCAGCACCATATAGGCGAGGAAGAAAAGCAATCCTAGAGTCGCTAAACAAACATGAAAAAGATCCAACACTGCTCCAGTATCTCGAACAAGCACGAATACTCACAACACCGCTTTCAGAATAGTTGTTACACTTCTCCTTCCATAATCCTCTTCCTGAGGAACCAAACAGATAGTGAGTTCAATACCCTAACCTTTATTTTCTCCCTCTGAGGCATGAGAGTTAAGAAAGGAATAAGGGCACAAGGTTTAAACCAGTCGAGACTGCCCCGGCCTTTCAAACAGATTCGCAAGCAATCCTACGAATCTGAGACTCAAAACGCGAGATGTCCTGAAAAGGGAATCGTATTGAGGTAGAGAAAAATGGGATCAATGTATAAATATGTCCGCAATTTTTGGCGGGATCGCAATTCAGAAGAGTTCAAAGAACTCATGAAGAGCAGACTCATCCAATGGCGAAAACAACCAACCGTCGTTAGAGTTGAAAGACCAACGAGAATCGACCGAGCACGTTCTTTAGGTTACAAGGCAAAACAAGGATTCGTCGTTGTTCGCGTCAAGATTCGAAGGGGCTCACGAAGAAAATCAAGACCAAACAGAGGGCGAAGACCAAAGAGAATGGGTACTACCCGGATTACAGCCGGAAAAAGCTTAAGATGGATGGCCGAAGAAAGAGTAGCCCGAAAATACACCAATCTTGAAGTACTCAATTCTTACTGGGTTGGTCAAGACGGCCGGCACAAATGGTTCGAGATAATCCTTGTAGATCCAGTCCATTCTCAAATCATCAAGGACAAAGATATCAATTGGATTAATAGAAAAGTTCACAGAAGACGCGTGTTTAGAGGACTAACAAGTGCAGGAAAGAAATCTAGAGGACTCAGAGGGCGTGGCTACGGACATGAAAAAGCCAGACCCAGCGTAAGAGCCCACAGAGGAAGGATCAAGTAGTAATTTGCCCTTTAACCACCTATATTCCTCTCCTCCATGTGTTTTCTCTGGTGAAAAAGAATGAAATCACCCCAAACAATCAAAAGACTAACAGCGACGGTATTTGCTTATGCAACTGAGGACGAAGAATTAGTCGCAGCAACACTTCTAAGCCTATTGCCAGAAGAATTTACTGAAGCAGAAATTGATATTTACAGAGAAGGTCTCATTGGCCAATATGACGAGCCTTTGATCAAGCTAGAGCTAGAAGTAACAAAAAAGAGAGAGCTCCACAAAGTTCTTGCTCATCTTGGAGAACAGTTTTCTCATGCAGAGAGGAAATACATAACCCGAAGACTAGAAAACATGATTGACAAAGACTCCAATACATTTCATCTTCGTTTCGACAAGATGAAGGCTGCAGAAGGCATACTGAAACTAGGTGAAGGAAGTAATACTGTCAAAGTCGTGATCAAATTTGTAAGATATACTAAAGACCTCACACCATTCATCAATGAATTACGTCGGTACAAAATCATTCATTCGATTAAAGAGGAATCGTAATGCCTCAGAAAACAGTAGAATTCAATCTAACAATCTCGTCTTCTTATGATTTGCAAGAAGCTATTAAGTTCGCCCCAATACTAGACATATCAACAATAGTGATCCAAGATCCACACGAACACGTTCTTTTTGACACATTTCCGGAACCTTTAGTCATAGATGGCATCTCGATTTATCGCAAAACCATTTTAAGAGGAGAAACAGGGAGAATTCAATCGTTGTTGAGAAAAGTTCGTTATACAAACCATGTAGTGTTGGTGGAGCCAGAAGACGCCAAACAAGCCACATGGGCTATACTCCAGCCAATGATTGATGGGTTGTTTATTTCACGCAACGCAACAGGGAAAGAGACTGGACTCAATGTTTCGGCACTTCTGAGAAAACATGAAAAAGCTATCGAGATTGATCTCAGCCCGATACTGACTGAGCGAGAAGATAAACTCTCCCGAATACTTCGAGCATATAGAAGAGTGACCCAACAACTAAATCCTAAGACTCATCGAATAATTCTTAGTAGTGGCGAAGAAGGTCCATGGCTCTTACGTCGAGGAAAAGCGTTGCGAGGGTTGAGCAAGACGTTCGGTCTCTCCATAGAGCAAACAGCCTATGCAACAACCAGGTATCCTCGAGAGATCTTAGAAGCGAATACTGAAAAACTCTCTCCAAATTATCAAGGAGGAGGAATCTGGGTGATAACGGGTGAATAAGGAAAGACAAAGGTACTTGGCTTTCAGAATAATTACAGAGGAGGAAACGATAACGATTCCAAAAGAATCCTTCGTTCAAAGCCTTTGGAGAGTTACCCGAGAGTTATGGGGAGTAGTTGGTGCAGCAGCTTCAGGTTTTTATCTGATGGAATATGATGAGCATTTCAAAACGGGTCTCCTAAGGTACGCCCACAACTTTCGAAATGAGCTTGAAGCAGTTTTAGCTCGCCTAACCTCGATTAACGGAAAAAGGGTTCTTGTCACATCTCTAATTACTTGTGCAACCATTAACAGAGCAAAAAAGAAGCTTGAAACTCAAGGGGAATAATCTGCTAAAGCAGAAAGTTTAGGAATAGTCATTCTAACTAACTTATGGGAGCGATGATAGACACCATCCCAGCCTGAGTATCACCATGATGAGCCCGTGACAAACTTGAGCTCCTTTCATTTTTCCGTAAGCAAAATTAGTTGCTTGTTCGAATGATACCTTTCATTTCTGAAAGTACTTGCGCACGATAATAATCGTAAAACGCTCCCTTCAATTCAATCAGTTCAGACCATGTTCCTTCTTCAGTGATTTTTCCATTCTCCAGAACAACAATCCGATCAACATTTTTCAAAGTCGAAAGTCTATGAGCAATAACAATAGTAGTGGAGTGCTCAAGAACGGTCTCTGTAGCCTTCTGAATCTCGTATTCAGTAAAGGGATCCACGCTTGCCGTCGCTTCGTCTAGAACAATTACTAAAGGGTTAGAAACCAATGCTCGAGCAAAACTCAGCAATTGTTTTTCTCCTTGAGACAATTGAACACCTCGGGGGCCCACAATCGAATCATAGCCCTCAGGAAGCTTTGCAACGACTTTGTCTAAACCAATCAGTTTAGACACACGAAGAATCTGGTCAATAGACGCTTCAGGATTCCCGAACCGAATATTTTCAACAATTGGTGCGTTGAATAGAAACGGATCTTGCGGAACCAAAACAATTCTTCTCCCAATATAATCTAGTGAAAGTTTTCTCAGATCAACATTATCAAGTCGAATGGCTCCTTGGGTTGGGTCGTAATATCGCAGAATTAGTTTTCCCAAAGTTGTCTTTCCAGCACCGGTATGGCCAACAAGCGCAACGGATTCGCCAGGTGCAATATTGAGAGTGATTCCTTTGAGAGCAAATGTTTTTCCCCCATCATACGAGAACCAGACGTCATCAATCTCGATTTCGCCTAGAGGATCGCTTGGAATCACAGAATTTTCGGGTTCCTTTACGCTACTTTCTTGATTGGAGATTCTTTTCACTCGCTCAAGAGCAGCCAAAGCGCTTTGAAAAAGGGAATAGAACATAGTAAGAGAAAGAATGGGGTCAAACAGCATGCCTTCATACCGAATAAAAGCAACGATTAACCCCACAGAGACTTCTGTTTGCCCGGCAATTTGATTTCTCCACAACGCATAAGCAATAATGAGAAGAATGGCAGTAGAACTCAACGTCTTGATTGATGGCAAAATAAGACTGACAATAACATTTTGCTTAATGTTGGCGCGATAGTTTTCCTCATTAATGGAGGCAAACTCACCCTTAAGGCGTTCTTCTTGAGCATAGACCTTGATTACAAGGATCCCGTTAATTGTTTCAGCAAGCTTGGAAGTGAGCTTTGCAACACTTTGACGAATGGATCTATAGGCTCCTCTAGCGTATTTTCGAAGATAATAAAAGATAATTCCAACAAGCGGGGTTACTAGAAGAGTAACTACTGTGAGACCTGGCGAAAGCCAGAGCATGATTGCTACAAGCCCAATTAATCGCATGAGATTAGCAATAATATCCGTAAGACCGTTTCTTAAAAAATCAGCAATCGTATCGATATCATTGGTCAAAATACTTGTTAAACGTCCCGATTCTTCGGATTCATAAAAATCCATCGAAAGGTCAATGAGCCTTTCAAACGTGTCATTTCTGATATCATAAACAGTTCTTTGACCAAGATAACTGATTAGGAAAATTCTAGCAATGTCAGTAATCCATGTGCTGAGAACCACGAGCAAATAAATAGTAGTGATTTTCCAGAGCTCAGATCTGCGCTTTGGAATAATGTAGTTGTCAATCGCTATTTTCAAGACAAGAGGATTAAGGATAGCCAGAAAAGAGCCAAAAATGAGAACACCAAGAATAGCAAGAATCAATTTAGAGTACGGTTTTAAGAATCCAACGAAAAATCGTAGAAGTTCTAGATCAGAAAATTCTCTTTCTTTGCGGCTCGTATCCTGGCTAAATCTTTTTGCGAAACTCATGGTGGATTATCCCCTTTCTTGCGTTAAGTTTTCAAGGATCATTTCTGCAAGTTTAGGATCAATAGTTCTTGAGGCATAGATATCCCAGTAGAGGCCTTTCCTCGCTAGTAACTCACTATGTGTTCCTTCTTCAACAATCTGTCCATCTTTCAAGAGAAGGATACGATCTGCAAGACGAAGATTACCGAGGCGTTGCGTGATGATAATCACGGTTCTTCCTTCAACTACTTTTGCCAGAGCTTTATGCAATTCTTGTTCGGTTTGAGAATCAATAGACGACGTCGTGTCATCTAGAATAAGAATAGAAGCATCAGCAAGGATCGCCCTTGCAATCGCAACCCGTTGTCTTTGTCCACCACTAAGCCGAACCCCCCGCTCCCCCACCAAAGTTTCATATCCTTCGGGGAGAGTTTCTATGAAATCGTGAAGTTGTGCGATTTTACTGGCGCGGATTATTTCTTCCATGGATGCAGATGGCTTTGCAAACGCAATGTTCTCTTTGAGCGATGTACTGAAAAGAAATGTGTCTTGCCCCACAAAGGCAATTTTCTTTCTTAAATCACGAAGTCGATACTTTTTGACATCAATTCCATCAATGAGGACGCGTCCCTTGTCAGGATCATAGAATCGAGGGATTAGGTTCACGAGCGTGGTCTTCCCACTACCGATGGAGCCAAGAATAGCAACCTTTTCACCTCCTTTTATAGATAAGTTGAGGTTTCTCAATACGGGCGGAGTGGAACGGGAATAAGAGAAAGTAACGTCTTCGAAAAAGATGTCTCCTTTGAGAGAACCAGAAATAGGTACAGATTCTGTTTCAACGATTCTTGGCTTTCTGTTCAAAATCTCATAAACTCTTGCGCTTCCTGCTCTCGCTTGTTCATACAATGCAAGAAACCAAGCAACAAAACGAATAGGCAGGGCAAGCATGACTAGATAGGTGATGAAAGCAACAAACGTACCAATGGAAATCACATCATTGATTACTGTAACACCGCCGAGATAGATAACCAATCCCGTAATAACTCCTATCGTGAGAAAGACTAGAGGAATGTATATTGCCCTTTCTCTGGCAATTTGTAACTGCAATTCGAAATAACGATGATTTTGGCTCTTGAAAATATTCTTTTGAATCTTTTCTCCATGGTAAGCCTTCACAACAGTGATTCCTTCTATAGTTTCTTGGGCCACAGTAGAGACGTCCCCAAACAATTTTCGCTGCTTTATGAACAAAGGACCAATTTTCTTACCAAACATAGCCATGATGAAGACAAGTGGTAGACCCAGGAAAACAACGAGAGAAAGGAGGACACGGTCGATATTCCATAAGAGTATTAATAAACCAAAATAAACCAACAAGCCTTGCATAGAGATCCGAGATCCCATGGAAAGGAACCGTCGAATTGCTTCGATGTCTGCAGTTCCCCTCGTGAGAAGTTGCCCCGTTTCCTGGCTTGAAAAGAAGGCTATGTCCTGCCGAACAAGGACATCGAAAACATCGTTTCGAATATCTTTTACTGTTTTTTGAGCGGCAACTTCTGAAGTAATGCGAGACAAGAAATTCATCCCACCAGAGAGTACAGCAAGAAGGAGTATCATAGCAAGAGAAAAGGTGAGACGCGAATAATCTTCTCGAATAAATGCTTCATCAATAACCTCTCGAATAACGAGCGGGATCCAGAGATCGGAGCCCACACTAAGGATCATAAAAAACAAAGAGAGCAAATAATAATGCCAATACCGCTTAGTCTCAAGGAGAACTTGGTAGATTTCACCCTTACTCAAACTAATCCAAGAGAATTATCTGTGAAGCATTCTTATCTTTCTTGGTCTTTCCTAGAAAAAATGTAGTAAGAAGTAAGAAGGGATTTTGAGACAAATCAAGTTGAGAAACCCTTCAAGGACATTGGGATGGTTAAGAGATTCAAAACGGCCAAAACATTTTAGTTAGGAAAACAGCACCAATAAGACCATTTGGGAGAGAAGGTAATATCGCGCAGCAAGAAGAAAAAGTCTAGAACAAAAATAGGTCAGATATCCCATTGGTAGACTTGGTCAAGTTTCTGACCTTAGAAATGATCTGGTTCAATGCTAGTCATGTTAGAAATCAATTGGTCTTCTGGCATAATAGCCTGAATGAAGCTCATGATAATAATTAAGCTCATTCTCTCCCAAGCGATAGCAAAGCCACACAGGCTCACCATTGCGTTCACTGAGGAAGTCTATCAGTCCTGTTTGGATATCCCTAACAACAACTCCTTTGGATTGGAGATCGTGAATAATTCTATAGGTTGCTTCGTCAAAAGAATCAGCAATCATCCTTGCGCGAGCAATTTCATGGGCATCTTTGCTGGTTTTTGATATTTTTACAAGTTCATCATACGCATGATGAAATTTTTCGTGAATTTCTTGAAGTCTGAATAATTCATGCACAACTAAAGGAAGGAGTTTTTTGGCCTCATTAACGCTTACAATACGAAGATGGCTATCCACGTCATCTGCTTGTTTTTATTTCTTAAAAAAGGTGGTAAACGCCCAAAGTGGTAACACCAAATACTTAATCATAGAATAGGAAATCGTGAGATTGAGAAAAATGTCAAAAAAAGTTGCGATGATTGGAGCTGGTTATGTTGGCCTGGTAACGGGAGCTTGTTTTGCGAGCCAGGGACATAGAGTAATTTGTGTTGACGTCGTTCCAGAGAAAGTTGAACAAATCAATGCGGGAATAACTCCAATTTTTGAACCAGGGCTAGAAGACTTGTTGACTCACACCAGAAGCGAAGGTCTTCTAAACGCAACACTTGATGCTGTTTCAGCGATAAAAGAAGCAGAACTGGTATTTATAGCGGTTCCAACTCCTTCCAAAGAAGATGGGTCAATCGATTTGTCGTTCGTTGAAGAAGCAAGTCATACAATTGGAAGAACACTAAAGGAAGCAGAACATTGGAAAACGATTGTCGTAAAATCAACAGTTGTCCCAGGCACTACAGAAAATATTGTTGGAAAAATAATCGAGGAAGAAAGCGGAAAAAAAAGAGGAGCAGATTTTGGTCTCGCAATGAACCCAGAATTTCTCAAAGAAGGAAAGGCAGTCGAGGACTTCCTTAACCCCGATCGAGTAGTGATAGGAGCAATTGATCCAAAATCTTTCGACGAGGTAAAAGCATTGTATGAATGGACGGAAGCACCAGTTCTCAAAACAACACCTACAACAGCTGAGCTCATAAAATATGCCGCAAATAGTTTTTTAGCCATGAAGATTTCCTTCATTAATGAAATTGCCAATTATTGTGAATTACTTGGTGTCGATGTAAGTGAAGTGGCTCAAGGAATTGGCTTGGATGAAAGAATTTCACCCAAGTTTCTACGAGCAGGCGCGGGCTTTGGAGGAAGTTGTTTTCCAAAAGACGTGGCAGCTCTTTATTCACATTCTAAGCATCTTGGGAGAGAAATGAGACTACTGAAAGCAACTTTAGAAGTAAATAAACGGCAACCATTGAGGACAGTAGAACTTCTCCGTGAAGAAATTGGAGCTCTAACCGAAAAATCAATTGCGGTTTTAGGATTGGCATTCAAACCCGACACTGATGATATGCGTGAAGCTGCTTCAATCCCCATCATCCGAAAGTTGATTGAGGAAGGAGCCATGGTAAAAGCAACGGATCCAATAGCAATACCCAACGCCCAAAAAATTTTGTCCCATTCAAATCTCGAATATTACGAAACGATTTCAGACACGCTGAAAAATACTGATGCTCTAATCTTAGTCACAGAGTGGGAGATGTTCAAACAACTGACCCCTCTCGAAATCAAGTCACTAATGAGGGGGAATATCGTAATTGATGGAAGAAGGGTATGGAAACCAGAACTATTCCAAAAGCATGGATTAATATATCGCGGAATTGGCTTGGGGAGGAGAGACAATAAATCCATTTAACGCATATTTATTGCAGATGCAGAAACGCAATCATTGACTTCGAAGTTTTTTCATCAAATTTTCTTGAAGCATATCCTTCAAAGATATCACGAACCTTGAGACCAACAGAATTAGCAAGATTATGAAGATTCTTGGGGTTCAGGGGGTGGATAGTGAGTTGCATTTTGTCTAAGTATTTCCATCGATCCTCGACTTTTGAGATGACATTAACATTGAGCGCAAGCTGTGGCGAGAAATCCAGAAATCGCTGGACAATGATGGCTTGCTCTCCAACTTGAGTCTCCCGAAGTGGATAGTAGCGACCTAGTGTTTTTCGTACTTTGTAATTTACTGCATGAACAACTATGGAACCATTTTCCGTAAGCAATTGTTTTGCATGAAGCAACGCGGATTTGATCGCTGGCGGCGATCCGAACAGGGAAAGGGAATTATGAGGGAAGAAAATAATATCATAGCGTGAATCAATTGACTCTGGCTGAGCTTTTCGAATGTCGATATCTTGAATAGATAGTGAGAGATGGGTTTCAATTAAGCTGTTTGTTTCACGATTGTATGGATACCAACCTGTGGCCAAGAGTCCACTTGCACTAAACTCGCGGACATAATCGTCGTTCAGAGCCCACGCATCAAGAAAGCGATTTCCAGAGTATTCTTCTTGGACTCCATATAACAAAGACAAAAGTGTTCTTACTTGTGCAGTAGTGTTTTGCTTGGGCAGAAAGGCATCTGCAAGCGCAAAGAGTTTCTGTTCGACTGAATGTCCCCTCCAGGAATGCATTATTGACCTCTCTACGACTAGTTGCTTAGAGGTTTACGATTATGCACACGAAATTATTCATTTCTTGGCTCCCACCGTTTGGAAAAATCTCCAAAACACAAAGAAACTACTTGAATCGCTTTTCACCAGCTTCTATCCTGCAAGGCAATCGGTTCTCCCTAGGAGTAACAGGACAGACCCAGTTCTCGTTATACGCACAGTACGGATTATAGGCAAGGTTGAAATCGAGGATAAACTCTCCAGGGTTTCCAGTAGGGCTTATGTCGACATACCTCCCAGACCCATAAGTCTCTTCACCGGTTGTTAGATCCATAAAGGGAATAAAATAATAATCAGAATCTGGCGCCTTGAAAACTGTGAGTTTGCAAGGAATTCCATCAACCTCGAAACGAACAGTTCCAAACTTTATGAATTCTTGAGCATCACCAGTATTTGTAACAATGTACGTGATTGGCTTTCGCTTATTCTCTTCTAAATTTACAACAAATCGATACTTTTCATCAGGTGGAAAATACTTTAGACCCTTGAAATCTTTCTTTTGTTCAGGCGTTAAAGGAGAGTGAGGGTCATTTTTGAAAAAATCATCTTTTTGTCGCCGGAATTCCAAGATTTCTTCCTCGTACGACATCAATAGAAAATTAATCCCCGAGGATTATAACTCTTGGCCACTTTCCAATATGAGCTAGATCACAACTACTTAGAATGGATCAATAAGAAACCATGCAGAGATGAAAGAGCATGTCTACTGGAACAATACTGAGAATATGGGTCAAGCCCAAATCTTCAAAGGCCGTATTCCCACTTAACGTTTCAAAGGATATTGTTGAAGCAAGCGTTATTTCTCCACCAAATAAGGGAAAAGCAAACAAGGAGCTGATCGCTCTCATTTCTGACTTTTTCAACGTACCGAAATCTCAAATAAGCATCGTTGGAGGCATGAAATCCAGAGAAAAGATAGTGCGAATCGAAGGTATTGACGAAACAGAAGTAATGGAGAAGTTGTTTTCAAAAAAACATAGAACCACGGGATGAAAATCAAAAACCAATTATCTCAAATGAGGCAATTAATTCGATACGATCCCCTAGTAACTGCACAAGAGAATTTGCCAACTGAACCAAACGAGCGACTAACTGGTCAATGTTTTCGAAATTCGCTTCCCTCAGTCGTCCCAAGATATCTTCGGTTAGTACTTTCATGTCTTCTAGAAGAGCAAATGCCTCTGATTCTAAAAGATAAAGTACAGAAATATCTAATCCTTCGAGAATGGGATTGTCGAAAAATGTCGTATGTTTATAGTCTGGTTCCCTTACTTTTCCCTCAATCTCTTTCAGTTCTCGAAGTGCTTGATCGCAAACACCCCATGCATTGAGCATTCGCATTTCTATGAGTTTTCCCACAATTTCTGCAAAAATGTTGGAAATATTCCGCAATTTCGCAACAATATGAGAACGGAACAACTTGTCAGTTTCTAACCGATCTTCAACATTTTCGTAGCCTCGATAATTGGGGATAACTTTTCTTAAGTCCTTTATTACAGCAGAAGATTCTGCAAATGCTGTTTCTTTCTTACGTCTGAAGAGTGGCATGTTTACCTATTCCCTATTCTGGTTTCTCAGCTTTTTTAATTCTCTGATTTCTTGGACTGTTGTTATGTCATAAGGACCCTTATCATCCCGATAACGCCCCGTAAAACGAGGAAAACGAAGTGCGAGACGGTTCCCTTCATCGTCTGTTACCATATGGATGGGGCTTTGAGTGATTTCTGTGGCAACTATCTCCATCACTAACTTAGGCTCAACCCAGATGTCAGGATCAAGGTCGGATATGACATTCTTGGGTTTTTCAGAAACGCGCAGTTCCTCCAACTTCTGCTTCAAGAATTCTAGATCATCATCATTCAGTCCACTACCAAGTTTGCAAAACGTGGGAAAAGTATCCGACTCAGGGTCATATGCAGCCATAAGCAAAGTTCCATAATACCCCCCTCTGCGCCCTCTTCCAAACCAAGCACCGACCACTACTAAGTCGAAAGTGTCAGCTAGCTCCGAGCGATAATCAGCTTTGTACTTGATCCAAAGCCACCCTCTGGCTCCTGCTTCATAAATAGACTTGGGAGAAATGTCCTTTGCCATGATTCCTTCACAATTTGCATCAATGGCTTGGTCAAAGAACTCGTTAAAATCATCAATGTTGGAAACTATTTCAGATGTTGATAACTCTGTTTTCTTAGACCGAGAACAGTGTTTGGCGAGAAGTTCTCGACGCTTTGGAAGAGGGAGAAAAGTTACATCTTTTCCATCTGCATAGAGAATATCGAAGAGAAATGATTTTGAGGGGATCTCTTCCAATTTTGCTTCAATCCCATATTTTCTCCTTCTTTGCATTAAGGTCTGGAATTCAACAATTCGATCCTGTTCGTAATCGTATGCAACAATTTCTCCTTCAACGATGATGGGGCGTTTTCCCAGTGAATCTTTGAGTGCTTGAACAACATCTGGAAACATGGGTGTTAGATTTTCTTGCCTTCGAGACCAAAGTCTTGCTTGACCATTCTTGTCAAGATGATACTGGAACCGAAGACCATCATACTTGTACTCTAACTGGCAAGTTCCTCCAAGTTTATCGAGAATCTCTTCGGGATCGGATAAGCGTTGGGCGGCCATGCACTGGACAGGTCTACCTGGTTCGACTTTTACGGAACGTAGTGCCAGAACGCCTTTTTCTTTAGCCATAATTGCAATTTCTGCGAGATCAGATCGCTTAAAGTACGCTTGTTCAACTATTGGCTTTAGCTCTTTGTCTCCAAGATAAGCCCTAGCAATTGCTTCAACAACAGTCATATCTGCGACCCCAAGACGCATCTTGCCCATAATTAGCCTCATCACGTATTTCGCACCAAGGGGATTAAGATCAACAAGAAGCTTTGTGAGAGCACGGATTTTCATCTTATATGATCCTTCGCCAGCGAGTGAGGCTATATTGTGCAATCGATCCCAAACTTCTCTTACTGAAAGAGAAATCGAAGACGCTTGTGAATCGTCTCCAAAAAACATTTCTAATGAACTAGATCGTTCTTTAGAAAGCAGAATCTTTGTAGCTTCACCCAAGTCTCCAACTTTATTCAAGATCTCATTTGCCTTTTTTGAAGACACCCCAGCAGCATTCATTAGGACCTCGACGGCCATTCTCTCAGCAATCCCCAGATTCGGTTCGTCATATTTAGGCCCTAACTGACCAAGTACCATGTAAATTACGGGTTCGAGTTCTTCGGTCGGTGTTTGAGAAAGCAGTTCTTGTATTATTGCAATCATTTCTAAGCGTTTTGCAGTTTTCTCGAGTCGCTCAAAATACGAGCATAGTACTGTAAACTCCACTTAACTCACCAAGCTCCGAAGTTATACCCTTCTAATGTTTCCATGGTTGTCACATATTAATCATTAGGATACTGGTTTAAAGTAAATGAAAACGATCAAGTTAATCCGCATAAATAATCTGTCCGAAAAGGAATACTGAAAACTACCAAGGGCCAAACAAGGACAGAGAGAATATGACACAAGGGGCATCTATTATCATCTCAAAAAGCCGAGAAGTCGACGTCACGTTAAAACCAGCGGAAATAGTCGAGAGAAAAGGGCTTGGCCACCCTGATACAATTACTGACATGCTTGGTGCAATCATTTCTTCAAATTACAGTATTTATACCAAGAAACACTTTGGGCGGATCTTACACCACAACATAGACAAAATTACTCTCACAGGTGGCAGAGCAGCAGTCACATATGGAGACGGTCAAATCATTGAGCCAGTGCAAATTGATTTTGTGGGAAGAGCCGTTCGAGACATGTTTGATTCGGGAAAAAATAGGCTTATTGGAATTCCCATATATATGCTTGGAAAGAAAGCAAGCGACCGCGTCTTTCAGACCTTAAGTGAGAGAATCGAATATAAAATTAATACTAATAACGTAAAACGTGGAAGTGACGATCTGATCAGCAATTTTGGAATTGAAGATGATGTACCTCTAGCAAACGACACTAGTTTTGCAACGGCTTGGGCACCACTTTCTCCTCTCGAAAAACTCGTACTCGACGTGGAAGACTTCCTAAACGATCAGTTCAGACGAGAACACAAGGCCCTTGGAACTGACATTAAAGTGATGGGAAGAAGAAAGAAGAATGAGTTCATTCTGACAATAGCTGCAGCGTTTATTGCCCCAGAACTCACAGGGAGTCAAGAATACAGAGATGAAAAGGAAACGCTACATGAAACAGTTGCTGAGCGATTTGGCGTGTCTAAAGAAAATATATTTGTCAACATGGCTGACGACTACGAGCAAGACGTGGAATACATTACGGTTACTGGAACATCGGCAGAACAAGGAGACGACGGTCAAATCGGCCGAGGAAACAGAGTTTTAGGAGTAATTGCCCCATTTCGACCACAAACCCTTGAAGCAGTAGCAGGAAAGAATCCTAGCCATCACGTCGGAAATTTCTACAATGTCTGGGCATCAATCATTGCCAAACGTATTTACGAAGAACTTGGTCTCAAGAATAACGTGGTCTTGGTTTCCACAATTGGTCAGCCAATAACAGACCTAGATGCCATTGTCACAATCGAAAATAACACAACAGAAAATGAACAAGCAATACAGACGATAGTTGATGAAGTAACCCAGGATTATAAAGCAATAACTCAAAAAATAATCAACTTCGATTTTGACGACCTATATCCTTTCAATCTAATAAAGAAATATCTAACTGTGTAACTACCAGCAACTGGTGTCTATAAAGAATGGTAGTCTACGTCTCTTTTCTTTTTCATATTTATCAGCCCCCAGGTCAAATCCCTTCAATTGTAAAAAGAATTGCTGATGAATCTTATCGTCCTCTCATTGAGACTATTAAGAAGTTCGAAGTAGCGAAATTCAACCTAAATATTAACGGAATACTTACTGAACAATTAAATGACTATGGTCTAAGCGACGTAATTAATGGACTTGCCGAGCTTTCTGAAAATGGCAAAATCGAATTCACTAATTCTGCAAAATATCATGCAATTTTACCATTAATACCTAAGCCAGAGATCTTACGCCAAATAAGACTCAATCAAGAAACAAATCACAAGTTCTTTGGTAGCACATTCAAACCAAGAGGCTTCTTTCCGCCAGAACTTGCCATTGACGACCAGATATTTCCCCCCATCGCTGATACAGGGCATGAATGGGTGATTGCAAGCGGCATAGCCAATCAGGAAGCAACTTTTCCAACAGATTATTTTCAAATTACACACAATGATCTGGCCGTGGTTTACAGAGACGATATTATTTCAAATGAGATCTCCTTCAAGAAATTATCTGGAGAATCGTTTATCGATAGAGTGCAATACCTAGGAAAAAACAAAGATTATTACGTAATAATTGCACAAGATGGCGAAACTTACGGACATCACATGAAAGAAGCATTTGAACACTTTCTGCATCCATTACTCAGAAAGTTAGAAAAAACAGAAGAAGTAAAACTGGCCACCATTAGCGAATTGTTGGAAAGATTTACGACTAGGTCAGAGGCTCATCCAAGGCCCTCCTCATGGTCTACAACATCAGAAGACATAGAGTACGGTGTCGCCTACCCCTTGTGGTACCATCCGGATAACATTGTCCATGTTTTACAACATAGAATCATGATGCGAATTCTGTCTATGGTGATCAATGCAAGAAGTGCAAATCTCAGTCCCCAAGGCAAAAAATACTGGGAAATTGCAAGAACAATGGCTGACAGAGGGCTCCATAGCTGCCAACAATGGTGGGCTTCTCGAAGACCTTGGTTCTCTCCCAACATGATTCTCAACGGATTAGATCAACTTCGAAAGTCAGCCATTAACTCATCACTAGCAATCAAGTCTTCTCACGCTAATGACCATCTAAAAGAATCATATGCTTATTCCCTAGAAATTGTCCTTGATCTGCAGAAACAAATAATTTCTCTGCTTTTCGAATAAAATTCTGAAAAAAGATTAGGGCGCAATAGTATTCCTTAACAGCGGTGGTTTAATCGGATGTGAAAAGAAGAAATGAAAAAACAGTACAGTGGAAAAATCAGTGATACAAGTATTTCGTTCACGATCAGAAAGAAAAAGCCGAAAAAAGAGCTATTGATTTCAAAGAAGGCTCGAGTACTCTACGGAATCGATGAAGAGTTATTCAGTAAGCAAGGAGAGCTCATTTTTGCAAGCATGTTCACCGCTCACAAAGCAGTGGTCGCGATAAACAAAAAACGAAACATAAGAGAATTCCCAGAACTTGCCGTAAGGCTCAGCGATTTTTTTGCGGCAGGATTACTTCATGAGATTGAACACTTAGTTATTGAAAAGTATCTCTCAGAAACAAATCCAAAAGCGATAGCTGAAGCAACAAACATACTGAAAGAAGTGTTTGGCGAAAAGGAAGTTGACAATGTCATTCGAAACTTCTTGGAAGATTTCCCCCCACAATCCATACTAAATGGAGAGAAAAATGTTGATGAATACCTCGCCGAAGAAATTGACGGGAAACCAGCTAAGGAATTTGTGCTTGAAGAGCTTATCCTTCTTTGGTTGGAAAATAATAACCCCGCGTTGGATAGGTTCCGAGAACTGTTCGATGATTCGGATCTCCAGTCCAACACAAGATACCATCAAATAATGGAAGATTTAGAGAATATCTTCAAAGAACAACCAAAATTTGTCAACAAAGATCAGACCTTGATTGAGCTACTAAAGGAACCAATTAAGCATAGCCCTCATTCCTTAATAGGACAAATCGAGTTCATTGCTGAAAACTGGGCAGACATTGTCGAACCCATCTTGTTGAAAATCTTGAAAGCACTGGATATTGCCAAGGAAGAAGAAAAACTCAGGGGACCGGGAAAAGGAAAAATCAGAGCCTACACTTACGAAGGACTACCAGAGGAAGCATACAGCAAAGACACAGATTGGATGCCAAATGTTGTATTAATCGCAAAAATCACCTATGTCTGGTTAGATCAGTTAAGCAAAAAGTACCGCAGAGAAATTAAGAGACTTGACCAAATTCCAGATGAAGAACTCGATCTGTTACGGGAAAGAGGGATAAATGCTCTCTGGTTAATCGGAGTCTGGGAAAGAAGTCCAGCGTCAAAAAAAATCAAACATTTAACAGGAATGCTTGACGCGGAAGGATCGGCATATTCAATTTACGAATATGTGATTTCAAGTGACCTTGGAGGATACGAAGCATTTCAAGAATTGAAAGGTAGAGCAGAACTCCGAGGAATTAGATTAGCGGGAGACATGGTTCCAAATCACACCGGAATCGACGCCAAATGGGTATCTGAACATCCAGAGTGGTACATTCAAGTCGACCAACCTCCTTTTCCATCCTACACATTCAACGGTCCGAATCTCAGCAATAATCCTCGTATTGGGATCTACCTTGAGGATCATTACTACGACAACACCGATGCAGCAGTTGTTTTCAAAAGAGTCGATTTCGAGACGGGGAAAGAGAGATACATCTATCATGGAAACGACGGTACTCAGATGCCTTGGAATGACACAGCCCAGCTTAACTACTTGCTTCCAGAGGTCCGAAAGGCAATAATTGACGTTATCATTCAAATCGCAAAATTATTCCCCATTATTCGATTTGATGCAGCAATGACCTTGACAAAAAAACACTTTCAACGTCTTTGGTTTCCAATCCCAGGTTCAGGTGGAGATATTCCATCAAGAGCAGAATTTGCAATGACCAAAGAAGAATTCGATCGCCATATGCCCAGAGAATTTTGGAGGGAAGTTGTAGATAAGATAGCTGAAGAAGCTCCAGACACGTTATTGCTGGCAGAAGCTTTTTGGCTACTGGAAGGATACTTTGTAAGAGTCTTGGGAATCCACCGAGTGTATAACAGTGCATTCATGAATATGCTCAAGGCCGAAGAGAACAAAGAGTACAGAAAGCTGATCAAAAATGCGCTGGAGTTTGATCCAAGAATACTGAAACGTTTTGTCAATTTCATGAACAACCCTGATGAAGAAACAGCCGTTGTCCAATTTGGTAAAGGAGACAAGTATTTTGGCGTCTGTACCTTACTGGCAACATTACCTGGTCTTCCAATGATCGGGCATGGTCAGATCGAGGGTTTTCGGGAAAAATATGGAATGGAATTTAGAAAACCAAGAATCGAGGAACAAGAAGACATAGATTTTATTAAGAACCACGAAAGGCTGATTTTCCCGTTATTGAGAAAACGCTTCATTTTCTCAGAAGTCAATAATTTCAATTTTTATGACTTCGTAAAATCTAACGGAGACATAGATGAGGATGTTTTTGCATACAGTAACAAACATGGTAAGGAAATCTCACTTATTATTTACAATAACACGTACAAGGAAACGAGTGGAAGCGTAAGTCTAGGAGTTCCTGTTAGAGAGCTTAACTCTGACCAACCAAGGTTGATACAAAAGAGCCTTGCAGAGTCATTGAGACTAAGATGTGATGAGGATTACTATTTGTTATTTAGAGATCATGTTACGGGCTTGGAATACATTCGAAAGAATGTCGACATAGAGAAACATGGATTATTCTTAGAATTAAGAGCATACGAATTCCATGTTTTCTGGGAGTTTAAACAAGTTAAAGACAATAAATGGAAGCATTATGAGCAATTACGGGCGTATTTGGGAGAAAAAGGAGTCCCTAACATCGCAAAGGCGTTGCAAGAAGTTATTCTTGCTCCTCTGCATCAAGCATTTGTTGAAGCATTTAGGCCTTCTGTTTTCGAAATGCTTTTCGACATTGTCGAGAACAAAAAGACGTTTGCAATTCCAGAAAGTGCATTCTATGCTGTGGCAAAAGTACAAAATCGAGTAATTGTCGCGATTCAGAAACAGAAAAAAGTGGGAATTAACGACAAGGAAATTAGAGAACGCATGAGAACAGCTCTTTCACAAGTTCTTTCTCTCTTTCCGGCTTTAGAAGAAGAGACTCTTCCTCTATCAAAGATAGCTAGGGACTTAGTCAAGCAGCTAATAGATACCCAGCGAAAACCAATGCTCTTCAATTTACTAAGCTGGATGTTATTACATGCATTTGGGAGGATAAGGCAGAACCAATGGAAAGATGTAGCCCTCATAAATGTAAGTTGGTATGACGAATGGTTCTTGCGGGACATTTTGAGAGGATTATGGCGATCACTGAGTCTTCCAGAAGATGAAAGAGAGGTATCCCTCTCCATGATTAGAACTCTGCTTAGTCTAACCCATATCTTTGTTGAGGAATATAATGAAAAAGAAATTATCACAGAAGTGATCAGTTTATTTGACTACCCAGAAGTGCAAGTATTGCTTGGAGTAAACCGTTTCAATGGGATTCTTTGGTTTAACAAGGAAGCATGGAATAAGTTGCTAGCTAATGTTTTGGCTTTAGGAATTGCCTCAACTATCAACCCTGAGCGTGGAAGGCAAATCAAAGAAGAAAGGGTCAAGACATGGAACATAATTATTGAAAAATTATACACGACGGCAAGAGATGCCAACTATCAGTTAGAAACATTTCAAAAAGCACTTTTTTCCTAGTTAGTTATGGAAGCAGCAAGAAAGAGGAGACAAGTAATTTTCATTCCTGGAGGACTTCCTCCCAAGATAGCTGAGTTCTACAAACAGGACACTCTCCTTTGATCTTAAGCCATTCTTTGAGATGAGAATCATGAGCAACGTACTTACAAGAGGGACACCGCGCAATAGGATCTCTTGAATCAATAGATCCTCTACAAACACTGCAAGTAGGAGGTGGAGCTCCACAAGAGGGACATTCGGCATTCGGTTCTGGCAATTCTTCTTTGCACGAAAGACACCGGGGAATACGCGGAGCTCGCTTAATTGCAGATTTTTTGAACAACTCAACACCAAGTTCACCAATAACGAATCCCTCTGCAGCTAATTCATACAAGGCAAACAAGACTTCATGTCGTTTTATTCGTGAAACGCTGACTAACTCACGGATAGTAATTGCATCTGGGAGACGATCTAAGGCCTCGTAGACTTTCTCGGCTCGTTTTCCTAGCTCTTCCACAGACCGATTGGGCTTGATATCTGCTTTTTCGATAACATGGAGCTTCTTACCCTTTAGGACAAGAGTGACAAGACCGTATCCTGCTAACATGTAAATAATCTGATGAACCTCTAATGCATTAAGCCTCCATCCTTTTCTCAATTCTTTCCAATCAGTCTCCCGTCTCAAGAATAGAAAACCAAGAATCTGCCTTTCCCTAAGTTCTAATTCAGAGGGATGGATAGTGGGGGGAACATGCACTGGCTCAAGAGCTCGCAAAACACGGTCTAGCTTGACTCTTGCTTTTACCAATCCTCGCGCAACAACAGTATAGGC
>JAJRWK010000234.1 GCA_024276795.1 archaeon
GCGATGGAGCACGCGACCTTTCTTCTCATCCCGACTGGTTATATCGGCAACCACACTGGTCGCTTTGGCAGGCAACTCCTCAAAATCGAAATCTGTCACTGCCTCACCACCGATGTATTTCTTTCGCCTTTGCCCAAGATCTTCAACAGGATAGCCCATCCACACAAGTGAGAACTTGTGTGCTCGCATATAGTCAATGGCATTGGATGCATAAGGCGGGGAGGTGACTATCAGGTCTACAGAACCATCGTCCAGAGGTAGACTCTGAGCGTTTCCGAGCATGATGTACGGCTCGATCTTTTCCGGCTCAGGTTCCATAAACCCTTCCAGGTACGGCTGAATTCTGTCCGCTTTGGATTCCGGCAACCCTTTCAAATTCTGCTGCACCCGTTTTTCAAACTCCAATAGAGGCGAGCGCAGTTTCTTGGTTAAAAACTTGACCCGCCGAGATGATTTCCCAACAAGGTCATTGCCCACCACTACCTTGCCTGATCTATCAATCACTACCTTGGCTCGGTGAGGCCGAGTGTGAGCCAAATCTAACGCCAGTGAGACCCCACCTGACTTAGTAATAATGACAGCAGAAAAAGCTAATTCAAAGAATGTCCTCAACCGCACATCTTCTATCTGCTCAATTTGAGTGATGAGGGCCAATAACTCTATTTGTGTTTCACGCGCAACCCAATGATCAACAAAGTTTCGAGTTTAAGTATCGCAGCGATTCGCTAGAACCTTCTCCAACTCATTGCTTTGCTCTCTGGATGCGGATTCTGCCTGCTTCAGAATTTGTTTGCCTATCTGGGCAACTTGCCTTGGGTCAAGAGGGGTGACTTTAGACCTGGAAAGCATCAGTCCCAGAGGGTCAATGTCGAACCCAACTCCCCGCCGGCCGGCCAGAAAGGCTTCCAACACCGTAGTCCCAGACCCCATCATCGGATCAAGAACCACATCGCCAGGCGCAGTCAGCCCTTCAATAAACTTTCGGGGTAACTGGGGAGGAAATTTGGCCGGAAAGGAATGAAAGTTGTGGGAGGCATACCCACTATCCTGACCATGAAAGTCCAAATCTTTCGAGAGCAGGTCAGTAAGTATCTCCCGATGGGACTTATCAGTTTCATCAGTATCAACAGTCAGCAATCGAGGTGGGTAGACACCCATTCAAAGACACCTTATTGGCAACGCATAAATTTCAGATAACAACACCCTCAACAAACACCATCATTTTACTCTATATAAGCGCGGTGAGCAAACTGCGCCGCATACGAAGCAGGAGGCCCCCGATAAAAGCACGGCTACCCAAGCCAGAGCCTGTCTGTTTCGGAATTCCAGCATTTCATGTCTTCGATTGCAATTCCAGTCTCTTGATGGATTCGCTCCCATAGATTGCCAGCCCATTCTCTGACGCTTGCAGATTCTTTCGGTGCAATTTCGCCTGCACTGAAAAGATTGAACCTCGCCAAGTCATAAGCCGCTTCCATTACTTTAACCCACTGAGCTTCGAGTTCGTGAAATGCGCCAATCAATGCACAGACGACCTCATCATGGCGGTCCCACTCCTCCCTCCATTTTCTCTTCTCTTCCTTTTGAGGCGGTAACCGAGGCAATTAGACGGTCGCTCCTCTTTCTTCGCAGTTCTTTCCATTCTTCAAAGTGCTTTGGCATGTTTGTACCCATGGTATTTTTACCTTAAATAGTTTGCTAGTTGGTTTGAAATTCCTGCGGACCGGATAATTGGAGCTTCACCCGCCGTTGCGCTTGCACAGAACCCCAGCCAACCAGTACCAATGCATGCAAGTCGCGCTGGTCGCTTACCACCGGGGGTGGTTCGGCTGCCTCGCAACTGATGCAATATAATATGGCTACGAGCTAAGGTGATCAAGCATCATTTCGATCTCCCTCAAGGTCTCAGATTTCTTCTCCGGGTCGAAATCCGTAGCTTCGAGCTTCACCTTTGCACGCTCCAAGCACTCTCTCGCTAGTTGCACTTCGCCATTCATAAAGGCTGAGTTGGCAAGGGATGACAACCCAAGAACGTTCAGCTCGTCTATACAGAGGCGGAGAACTTTGTCAAGAATGCGACGGATCTCCAAGTGTCGAGGATTTCTTGTCCTCGATTCAATTATCTCTGCCAATGATATCTCCGATGCAAAACGAATAGATGCAATAACACTATCTAGATGAGGGAGTACCACTTCCATCGGAAATGAATCCTGGATCGACTTCTCTGGCTTCTCTATGGGGGCAATTAGACCCTTTGGCACTAGCAATGTCGCTGCATCATAGGGCACTATCTCTCGTACAAATTTCGCCAGATCGGCATCTAACGTTTCCATAGCGAAGCCTTCTGAAGATCTGTACCTTATCGTCTGCCGATCAGGAATCCCTTGCTTGACGATCTTGTCCGTAAGACGTATGCCATAAATGTAATTAGGCGTCTCAGGCGGCCAGCCGATGACTGGTACCAAGAAAGCATACACAGGAACGGGTTGTCTTGACCAATATCGAAGGTGCTTCGTCTCAAAATCGAACCAAGCTGAGGCATCCTCCCCAATGTTGTTTTTAGATATAGCCTTTACCTGAACCCAAAAGTGCTGAAACGGAAAGTTACCTAGAACTGACTCGCAATACAAGTCGACACCAATATCCGTGCCTGCAGATACTGGTCGCACGAGACATTGCCTGCTCAACCATGCGGAGGCAATGCTTTCGGCATAGTTTCCCTTCTGTCGATTCAAGTCAACTACTGGCACAAGCATCTCCAACAAGCAAGGCGCCTAATGTGGGCACGAGCCGCCGCTGCGGTGCTTTCCTGTGTCCATTTTACACACCAGAACAATTACTGTTAAAATGCGCGACGATATCCTCTAAGCAAAGTGAGGTCAATTGCATTCAGAGTTGAGTAGCCAATTTTTTTCTCGTCACCTTTAATCACTCTCTTCCGCAGAAGCATAAGCGTTCTCCATCCCAGGAAACAACAAAGGTTTTTCTGCATGGCTGGACATCTTTACCTTCTGCCAATAGGGTTAGTTCATAGTTGCCGGGTTTAACAATATTGGGGACGCCATCAACTGCATACTGCAATGAAAACATTTGCTGAGGCGGATCACCAATATACGCATTTTGGATAACATCTACGAATAGAGATGGGGATTTTCCTGGGTGTAATTCATAAGAATCGCCAAGATTTCTCTGGTGCATGAATAGCAATTTAATCGGCCCAAACGGGATTCCCTGTGGAGATAGCTTCTCTAAAGAAACCCTAACATCTTCAATCGTTTTTCCACCAAAATTA
>JAJRWK010000235.1 GCA_024276795.1 archaeon
AAGCCTATTGCTGATTTTAGCACTAGTATAAAAGCGACGTTTGTTTTGATGAAGTCGACGTAGTTGACGACGAAGCTACTTGGAATACCAAAGAAGACTATGAGCTCAATGAAGATCCGAATGTTTGCGTCACTGATGATTGTTCTAGCTCTGAGGATTCTCGTTGTCCCTTCGAGTATCGTGTAGACTAACATGAGGATGCCAGAGACTTTGGAGAGAAACCAATACCGATTCGACGTTGTGCTTATGAGACGAATATTCGTGATGGAACCTTTGGTTTCTTGAGCGCTAAGGAAGTACGAGAGCAAAAAGAGCAGAAATGACAAGAAAAGTGCAATCATGTCTCCAGAAAGAATATTGATTACAATGGCGATCAGCAAGCCTAACCTAAGCAACTTTGATTCTCTTATGGCGGTAAATGTTGCTACGATTTCTTCGTTTTCAGAGATTATGGCAAGTTTCTTGATTTTTTTATCCCAGTTAAATAACATGTGCATCACGCTTTTTCACAAGAGCTCAACTGATAGCCCCATAGGAAATAAATGAACGACTTTCTGTAACAATGGTTCTTACTAATTCCTCATCAGCACCCGATTGTGGGAGACGCATTACCCAGCCAGATGTCGATGTCAGACTAACAGAGGGTTTACCAGATGGCAGACTAAGGATCAAGTTAATAATTCCGAGTAAGATGAAAATGATCGAGATTATTTGGAAAGGTGTAGCATTTGTTACTTCAACGATGCCTTCAGAGACAAGCCCATTGATTATTACACCAATCGAGAGAAAAATAACTCCACCGTAGAATTGAATTGGTTTCAATTCTGGAGTCCCAATTCTAACTGATTCTAAGTGCTCGTAGTGCAAATCTTCGAAATTACGGAGCTGATTTCCCCCATAGAATAACTTGTTGAACAAAGATTGGTGAACTTCCATCACTCTGAAATTGGTCACTACCACGTAATCAGATTCGATTACTCTCATTGAATAGACCGAACTAGCTAATAAGAATATAATCGAAAGAATAAGCCATTCAATAGCCCTGATTTCAAAAAAACCAAGTGCTGAAGACCCGGTTGCAATAAATAGGATGAGTGATGCAGCTAAGTTGCTATAACTGGTTTCGCGACTCAGATAGTCATATTTGATTTCTTCTCCGGGGATGAGAGTTTCTTGGACGAATTTTTTCTGCACGGATATCAAGTAGTTGATTATAATAAGAATATTTTTCCTCGAGAATCTTTGTCCCAAATTCCAAGAAAAGGAAAAAGAAAGAAAAGAAGCGCCAATCAGTGTCCGGTTATCAATGCTCAAGCTCTTGCTAGGAGACCTATCGAAGCAAGCGGGTCATTTAAAATCCAATCGCTGTCAGTTCGCCATTCTCCATTTCCGTTGTAGTTTTCGTGGTAGAAGTAGTAGGTTCTCGCGCGTGAAAGGTTTAACTGGAAGACTTGGAACAAGGCTGCATTCTGCCAGATAAAATCGGTGAAAGAACTGGCAAGACTTGCTGGGGAACTGATGTACCACATGAACCACCCGTCGTCGATTGCGGCTGTGCTTTCAAAAGGAAGGTACTCTGATTTTAGGAATGAAAGCAGAGATTCTGGGGAGAGATCGCTACCGGGGCTGAATTTTCCAATTATGAGCTGATAATATTCGATGTCAAATAGTGAAGGATCGTAATAGAGAATAGAGCCGTAAGCTACTGTTTCACGAAGCGCCTTTAGTCTTCTAGATATCGTTCCCATGTCTTTTTTGTAAGTCTGAGACAGGAACTTGACGCTGATCTTGGCATTGACCGTAATTTCTCTTAGCAAAAGCATATCTAGCGAGTCAAGCTTAGGTTGGATTCTTGGTTGCACCTTCTCGATCGATGAAATCTTGCCTTCAGTTAGGAATTTCTCCCAAAGATCACTGACAGAAAAGGTACTCGGAAATGCATTCTCTTCACCGAGTAGCCATTCTTTGTTTCTATAGTCCCATTTCGCTAAGTCAACCTTGCTTTTCCCAACGAATTCTGTTTCTAAGATCTGAAAGTGATCAAAGAGTGGTGCGTTCTCAAGTATCCTATATAACTGCTCCATTTCTCCTGAAATTTCTGGCGGAATGTCAAACTGAGCATAAAGCATTGTTCCATTTCCATATGCTACAGCTCGATAATGGGTATATGGATGTGCTTCACAGAAAGCCAATAACGCATTGAGACTTCTTGAGTTAGGAACGTCGTAGAATAAAACATGCTGGCGGAGTAGCCCTAAATGCTGGGGAATGTAAACTGCTTCTAACTCAGTTTGCATCCTTTTGCCGAGAAGTGGAACGTCGATTTCTCGATCAGCTCTAAGAACTCCTCCTTGTTTCATTCTGTAGATTCTGCTTCGTACTGTTTCAGCAGATAAACCCACATATTTTGCTATTTTGTTAGGAGTGAATGAGTGATTTTGTTGCAATACTTGTAGAATCATATAATCTTTGAAGCTTAGATTTTGGCGTAGTAATCTCATTTAGATCCCGATTCCCCTATAGGAATGATTAATGAAGGCAATGATAAAGACTGTAGTTTGTGTTATGTTGCACCGAATGTTGGCTTGCCTCCGTCGCTTCCTCCTGGCGGATCAAATATGACTGCGGAAATGTCATAATAGACATCAGGATTGAGTAGCCAGGCCTCAATAATGACAGTGTAGTTACCTGATTCAGTGGCGTGGTTGTAAAATGAGTTTGTAATTGACACATAATCCACCCAGGCCCACACTCGCACCAAGTATTGATAGTACATGCCCGAAGGAAGGATAAGCGTTATGAAGTAAATGAATTCATAAAAGTCGTCATTTTGGAGATAGAAATCTGAAATAACAACCACGTCGTCTTCGTTTCCATCGTTATCCAGATCAGTGTATGATGCGTGGGTGATGACGACGGTTATGGAGTGAATCGTGTTGTTTGTTTGAGGAGCGTTTTGGTATGCATTGACTGCGCTTGAACCTAGCAATACGGAGATGAGGAGAATTCCTAAAGATAAGAGCTTGATATTGCCAAATCTAATGGCCGATAGAGTTTTTGTTGAGTTTGGCACGTTAATCGAGTGCAATGTTCCCGAATAAATATTTAAGAGTTTCTGCGTTTTTTGGTGATTACGAAAATCGGATTTTACAAAAACTAGAAAAGAATTAGTTGAAAGCGCTAGATCGGGTTTCGTCGCGAAAACGCTATTACCACAAAAACCCAATTCTGCAATCAAGCACAAAAAATTTAAAAACATGTTTTTGTTTATTGCGCGCAAGTCGTAACCTCTCTACGAGGTTAGGACACAGGTAAGAAATCAGAAAAGCGTGAGAATATGCAAAGAAAAGCAAAAATTGGACTAATGAGCATGACTCTGCTCGTCCTCATGATCGGGTCGAGCATGTTCTTGCCAACTCCTGGAGTCGGAACGATCCAGGAGATAAAATTCGACATGGTTGATGTTGTCATCACCTTCAATCAACCCGTCGATTTTGCCGCAATGTTTCCACAAGCGGTGATTAAACATCAGTACAAGAATATTCTAGGCGTGGCGGCGAGCGTACCAGTTCCAATCTACAACTTGCTACAAGACCTACCATTCGTGAAAAGCGTGGAGTTAGACCACACCTACACAATTCTTCAAGACACGCTTGATTGGGGCGTAGACAAGATTAACGCAGAGGTTGTTTGGGGCGGTTCTGAAAACGCTGCGGACGTCGTCGCTGGAAATTACGCTGGAAATGGTGTAAAGGTGGCAATTATTGACACAGGTATTGATTATACCCACCCAGATCTAAACGATAATTACTTCGGAGGTTATGACTTCGTAAATAATGACAACGATCCTTATGACGACAATGGTCACGG
>JAJRWK010000236.1 GCA_024276795.1 archaeon
TGAGGAGCGGTGTTCTCCAGCATAAATGGGGAGTTGAATGTTCTTTTCCTGCACGTAGTTTTCTAGAGCTTCAGTGTATTGGCTAAGCGTGGTGATTTTGACTTTGATGTTGGAGGGTTTTATGGCTTTGACTGCTTTGAGTACATCAGGGTTGGGGAACATGTGGTCTACTCCATTCATGAGGAGATAGAGGGGGGTTATGGTGAATGGTTCTAGATCTCGTATTTTTTCAGTGATCGCTTGTTCAAGGGCTTCGGGTTTTGTCGGCAGTTCTGCAGCGTTAAAGTAACCAGTTGCGAGGTAAATGGTTTTGATGTGTGCTTTGCTACGGGTTGTTCTTTTCCAGATGAATGGAGTCGTGGTGATGTCTTTAGGAACCCCTCGCCAGATTACGGCCCAGTGGATGTCTGCAATATCATGAAGTAAATGTGGAATGACGCAACTGTGACCAAATTGGTCGGGTAGATAGCCAACATTACTCAATGGTATGTTGAGAGATTGAGCAAGCTCTACGGAGTATTCCAAGTTGCGAATCAAGCTTTCTCCACTTACTAGCCATTCATCAGCAAGGATGTACCAAGGTCCAACGCTAAGTTTTCCAGAGCGAATCAAGTTTGTGAGAGATTCTTGGTCTTGGGGAAATACTTCTAGGTAGTCTTCCAAAACGACGGTTTGTCCGTCAAAGGTGAAGTAGAAGCCAGGGTTTTCTAATAGTGAGAAAAGACTACGTACTAGTTTTACGAGACGAGTTCTAAAGGATTGGAATGGCAAGTACCATTCTCGGTCCCAGTGAGTATGGGGGACAACATAGGCGTATTTGTGGAGTTCATTGGAACGTGTCTGGGAATGGTTTGTGTCTTTGCTCATTTGATCTTTATGATAATTTGCTTGGTAATTAATAGGTTTTTTACAGATATTAGTGAGAGAAGCATTAGGAGAGAATATGAGGGCAGAGTAGTAGGGGAAGCGGGATTGCTGCTCTTGGGGGATATGTTCTTAAAAATGATTGTCTCTTTTTGTCTTAATTGTCGGTAGTGGTTGCGTAAGGTGACTGTTGTGAAGACGAGCACGAATTTGGTATTTATTTTGTTCTTGACGATCGTAGCAGTAGTGATTCCGATAATGATTGTTGATCGAAATAACAATCCCTCTGCCTTAGAACTAAGCGTGTTTGTGGTTTCCTCGGTAAAGGATCGCGGAGTGTTGGATCATTTTAGCGTCGATAAGAGAATAACTGTTAACTTTGGGCCAGAGTTACCTAGTGATTTGTCAGAATACGATTCGTTGATTTTGGTTGATTATGTCCCGGATTCTGTAGAACTGAGTTTGATTCAGGATTATGGAGGAGGAATTGTTGTTTTTATGGGGCCGATGCTAACGGCCAATGCATCACTGCTTCAGAGGATCGGTTTGTCTTCACAGAACCAAGGGGAGGTTATTGCTAGTAAAGTTGGTGATTTGCCAGTTATTCCTGACGGAGTTCCAGAGAATCCTGTGTTAGAGAATATCGCGTGGAATTCTGTCCCCACCATTTTCAATTACACAGATATTGCCTTGACGAATACGTTTGTGCGCACGTCTTCAACTAGTGAGAACCCGAATATTCCGCTTTTTGGTTATAGCAATGACTACAGACATATTGCAGTGAATGTTTGGGTTACTGAGGGGAGAAACCGGGAATTCATTTTATGGCCGTATTTCAACTATTTAGTCTACGTCTTGTCTTGCATGAGTTCAGGGATTTCTGTGGATAGCTACGCTGTGTGGCCATATAGTCCCGTTCCTCATTTTAAGGCAACGGTTTTTTTGGGAGCAACCGTTGTGGTGATTACGGTCATCACGATGATTGGGTTTTATATCAGCAAGAAATATTCAGAACGATATGCGATTAGGGAGGAAGAATTGGAGGAAATCAGCAAAGAGCTTCCGCCACATCCTGATGACTGGGAAGACGTGGGAATGCATCGCCAGCTTGGGGGGTTCTTCGTGCAGTTATTGATTGGGATTCTCATAGTCTTGCCAAATGTTGTCATGTCAGCACTGATTTTTCCGCTCTATGTTCTTCCTTCTCCTCAAGCCGTCGGGTTTTATGATTTCACGGTGAATTTTTTTCAGGCTCTGTGGTTGTTTTTTGACTTAGGAACATCAACCGTTCTTGTCGTGTTTTTCAACAAGCACAGGGTAAAGCGACCGACCTATGCGATTCGCTTTGTTCAGATTTTCATTTGGTATCAAATGTTAAGCGGGATTGTGCAGGTGTTCTTGGTTTCGTTCTTGGGCTCAATTTTCTTCCCTCACACATTTTTGGCTCATCTTTCATGGGTGTTTGTAACCTATGCCTTTTTCCAATGGCCGGCGTTTTATGTTGTCTTCATGTATTTGTTCCAAGCCATGAATCGGCACGATTACTATCAGATTCTGAATTTGTTACTGTATGGTGTGTTTAACATCACGGTTCAGTATGTGTTTATTGTTCTGTTCCGATTGTGGCTCGGCCCAAATATCTTGATTGGTGAGTCTCTTGCTGGTGCCATTGGATTTAGTGTGGGTAATTATATGGTTCGAGTGTCAACTTTTCTTGTAGGCCTAGTGTTTTTCAAAAGACTTGGTTTTTCCATGAAAACATTGTTTAGGGTCGATTATGGTTGGCAAGATATCAAAGATGCGCTGAAATTTGGTTTCAAATGGACGGTGGGGAATATTTTTCCTCCTCTTGGGTGGCTCTTCCAAGTGTTTTTGCTTTCCGTGTACTTACCGAATTACACTCAGCAACAAGGATATTTTTCATTGGCGTGGAATTTTGCCTTGATTGTAATGATTGTGGGATTGTTTGCCCAGTCTCTGCTTTCAGGAGTTTCTGAGTCTTATCACGCAAACAAGCCAGTATTAACCCAGTATTACGCATTAAGTGGTCTGAAGTGGGCAGCATTTTTCGATTTGTTTTTCGTTGCAGCACTTCTTGCAGTGGGGCCTCGTTTTATACTAGGAGGAGCAGGAATTGACTGGAGAGGGGCAGCCATATTGATGCCGTGGTTGTTGCTGTTTCATGCTTTAGGATATTTCTCATGGGTAGGGGATTGGATGTTTGCAGGTTCTGATAGGCCTGGAATGGCGGCAATAAGCTGGGTTATTGAGCAAACCTTGAGAGCGTTGTTATTGTTCTTGTTCATTCCCCGTTATGAGTTCTTTACAAGAGTCTTTGATTCACCTTTGGTTGCAGTAATGTTTGCCTATATTCCAGCTTTGATAGTCAAGAATGTCTACATGTGGTGGGGAATCAGAAGATCAGAATATTTCCGTTTTCCGTGGAAAGATTGGTATTGGCAAGGAATTGTTGCGCCAGTATTGACCGCTGGAACATTCTATATTGTTATTGAAGTGATTGCGAGAGCGATATGGCGAGTGGATATCGTAACGTCAGTCTTGTTACTTCTCATAGCGACTCTCCCAGGGCTTTATTTGTTTGCATTTCTCTCTGGATTATTTGGGACATTTGACGATATGACATTGAGTGAGTTTGAACGTGCCGTTAATATGGCTGGTGCTCTGAAATTCATGACCATTCCTTTGTTTAGGAGCACAAGAATAGGCGCCCGTCTTTCTCCATTCCACAATCGTTTTCCTATCACGATTTTCCAACAGGCTCAATCGGAAGCAGAGATCCTAACTTCAGAGAAGAAGAGGTTGATCATTTAGCAAGTCTTGCGAAGGGGAAAAATAGAGGGTTTTCAGGATTTTTTGTGAAGGATTGGAAAAATTTCGTTCTTATTGAATAGGATGAATCTTTGTTTTTTGTGGAAGGTTATTCACTAATCTGAGAAATGCTAGATGGTAACATGCGTAGGATTTGGGGGGTTCGAAATCCTCTTATGTTTCTGAGCTAGTTTCCTTTTGATTTATAATGAGTGACCAAGTGTTTATTTTGAGAGTTTATTGTTTTTTAATGATTGGTTTACTATTGTTTCCCGTTTCACCAATCAACGGACAGGGAACAATCGTGAGTTTCCCGTTTCTTGACATAGAGGGGAATATTAGGGCGATGGATGAATTCGCGGATAAGCCCGTTATTCTGGAATGGGCCGCTTCATGGTGCACGATCTGCAAGTCTAACCAAGAAGCGATGAATCAGATTTATCGAACGTATAGGGATTACGTATATTTTGTTTCAATTTCTTACGGAGGGTCCGGAGATAACATAGAGAAGGTTCGAAAGATGAAAGAAGATAGGGGATATGATTGGCTTTTTGGACTGGATCATGAGAACTTTGCAGCAGATTTTGGTGCGGCAAACGGTCACGTGTGGATTCTAGATTCTGGGTTGAGCTTGGTGAAAAAATGGGAGTCTCAGTTAGTTTCTGCTTCCCAGTTACATGATGAATTGAAAGAGTTGGTTTCTGTGAATGCCTCGGAGATCAGTGTTGAATTTGATACTGAGCCGCCTATCAGTGCTGATTTTGTTTCATTTTCGTTCCTACCGTTGCTATTTGGGATTTTAGCGACGGCCATTATGTTTGGAACGAAGGAGAAGAAAAAGTGGAGAAGGATTTGAGATGGGGTTTTCAGCATTGATGATTGTTTTCTTCCTTGGTGTAACTGCAAGTTTTTCTCCGTGTTTGTTTCCAATTTTGCCTTCTTTCCTAGCGTTCATCGTGAAGGCGGGTGAAAACCCTCTGCGAGGCTTGATAGCGGCAAGTCTTGTTACTCTGGGTGCGATGACTATTTTTGTGCTTCTTGGCTTTGTAACATCAAACGTGCTGTTATTTTTCAGCAAGAATTTCACCTATTTCAAGCTCTTACAAGGTGTGTTATTATTGGTGATAGGAATATTGATTCTATTGAGAATTGATTTTCAGGCTTCAATGATGTCTGCGATCAATACAAAGATTCAGACACTGTTAAGTTCTGACCGTAACCCATGGATTGTTTCATACCTACTAGGGCTAGTTTTCACGTTGATTGCTGCTCCTTGTGCTGTGATTTATTTTATCGCAGTGTTTACCCTGGCAGCGAGTGAGACGGTATTTTTCTCCATGGCGATGATGCTAGTGTTCTCCACGGGTCTTGGTGTTCCTTTTTTCCTTCTCGGTTTTGTTTTTCCCTTGTTTTCATCTCCTCAGCATCTTTCTCATGACATACAAAGGCTCGTTCAGAATATTTTCCCCCGAATTGCAGGAGGGATTATTGTTCTGGTAGGGTTGTTCTTGATAATTGATTCAGGGTTATTTGGATTTCTTGAGGTTGTGAGAAGGATTATTACTTGAAGAGAAAATGCGGTGGTTTTAGGTTCAGAAGAAGCGAGGAGAGGAGAGGAAAGACAAGTGGTGAGTAGTTTTGCAGTGATTATTGTGGCCAGTGGTCTTGAATGAATTGCATTGCTAGCTCAAGCAGATAGCCAAAGTTCGATGCGGAATGTTCTTGACGGTAGGTTGGGAACTTGTAGTCGAAGTAACTAGTTTGCGTTGACTTATACCAGTAGTAGGTTTTTCCAAACCAGACAAAGTAATCAGTGGAAGGATCGTCAAAGTTCATGGCTGAGTGATAGGGGATAAAGTCAACGGCATTGTTTGAAATCATGGTGTATGATGTTACGGGGTGGTACTTGGTATGGACTACTAGGTCATCCCAGGTAACAGCCCAGTAGCCTTCTCCGTTTGACATTGCGAATGCTGCGGTTGTCATTGGTCCGATGACGGTGGATAGGAACGTGGGCGTTTCTACGGAACGTAGCCAGCCGTAGAGCTCATTATAAAGATCGCTTCCATGATACATTTGTTGTCCTGCGGGGGTGAGTGTGAAGAAATCAACTATTAGTCCGGCTAATGCGTCGATGTAGTTTGAAAAGTATACGCCATGGTGGGGTGAGTCTAGGGTGAGGAAGATGTCGACACCCATGTTGGAGTTCTCTTGAGCAAACATTACCCTGGACACAATTCCTCCCATGGAAGCTCCAGCAAGTGCGAGGGGATAATCCCCTGTGAACCAAGTGTCAAGGTATCGTATAAAGTCGGCAAGGTTTTCCGCATTTTGCTCGATCCACAAGTCTCCATCATAATAGTCGAAGATGATAACGTCGTATCCTTTGCTATTCATGTCTGCGATTAGCGTATCATACATGGTTAGGGCGTCGTCTACCGTGAAACTGTTGTCTGGATCAAAGCCCAGGACCACAATGATTGGCTTGTCAAGGTCTCCTGCTATTCGCCATTCGGTAATGTAGCCTGCGTGGCCGTTGTATGTAGCTTTTTCGTAGTGAAAGCTTGTCACAGCTTGGACGTTTAACAAGCCAAATTGTAGCATGCTAAATATTAGGATCCCCACGATTAGTGGGAATGATATTTTCCTATTTGCTTTCAGAATCATTTAGTATCACTCTAGGTGTTTTTGATCTTCGGAGCGATCCGAAAATCGATTCAATTTTAGTAATGCAAGTTATAAATATATCGGGCGAATTTGTTCAAATGAGCGGTTCGTGCTAAACGGATTAGGGTAAAAGAAAGGGGAGGAAGCTGAGAGAGGGAGCAGAGATTCGCGATGTGTTCGTGAAGATTCAAGTTGCTTTTTTCTTTCCTAGTTTCTTCTTGAGGAGTTGAATCGCCGTGTAAGTGGTTACAGCTATGCCCAGCCCAACATAAACACCATACTCTTGTACTGTTGTGTTTACCGATTTTTCTGCTTTGGCAAGGAGATCTTTGGGGTTCTCCACGTTGTATGATTGGCTGAAAGCTTGAGAGTTCCCAGCATTGTCGAGAACAGTAAAAGTGACGTTGTGAACGCCATTGCTTACTTTTGTTGTATCCCATAGCACGGCTAGTGGAGAGGTGCTACCAAGGGACATGGTTTCATTATCTATTGTTAGAGTTAGTTCACTGATGCCACTTCCATCGTCTTGAGCAATTATTGTGAAATTAACAACTCCGGTTAAGGTTTGATGAGGCAGTGGTCCCAAGACGTTTATTTCTGGCGGGATCAGATCCTTTACGATATAGGCAAGTGGGGAGTTTTCTGAACCGATTGTGGCTGTTTGTCCATAGATGTCTGCGGCTATGACGTAGTAATTTACAATTGTTCCCCAAGGTTGCGGTGGAATAGTTGCCCAGTAGAGGATCGTTGATTCATTCATTTGTTCTTGTTTCCACTCGGAGTTGTTGATTTGATAGTAAAGGGTTACATGTCCTATGCTCGAGTTATCTTGTGCACTGATATATACGGTGGTGGGTTTTCCATATTGAGGGATTTGAGGATTGAGAACCAAAGAGGACAATAATGGAGCTGAAAAATCGTTAAGTAATTTTAAATAGATCCCACTTAGGGTTTTGATGTTGTTTTCCTGGTCGAATGCCCTGATTATTAATTCGTATTTTCCATTGGATAGTTGCCGGGAGTTCCATTCGAAAGAGTACGGGCTCTGAGACACATTCTCGATAAGGGTTGAGTTTAAGTAGAATTCAACAAATTTTACTCCGCTACCTTCATCTTGACATATTGTGGAAAACATGATAGTGTTTTGTAGTATGGAATTGTTTACGGGGTTTTTCAAACCAATTGTTGGTGGTTTGTCGTCTCCTATTCTGACGGTATAGTTTAATCCTGCATTGTCAAATATTGCCGAGTTCCCATAAATGTCTGAGAGAGTAATGTAGTAAGAGATTATCGTTCCATACGAGAACGCGGGAAATGTAAATTGAAACCATTGAGAGGCTGTCTCGTTCTTGGTCCCTAACAATACTGCGGAAGTCTTGCTTGTGGTGTAGGAAAGGGTAATGTTGCTTATTTTTGCATGTTCGTCCATGGCTTTGATTTCTAAGATTGTTTGCCGGTAGTATACTGGAGGGAATTGTTGCCGCAGTTCTATTAGTTGAGGGGGAGTCGTATCTAAGAAGAATTCCACATTGTCAAATAGAACGGTTGATGGTGCAGATCCGAAGGTTTGAAGACCAAGATATACGTAAGCAATGTGGTATGTAGCATATCCAAAAGTAGTGTTCAGATCTTTTTGCAAGTTTCTTTCAAAGACGTTCCATTGACTAGTTATGTTGAACTGAGGAGCTAATAGATACGCACGATAGGAGTCATTGGCGAGGTTAAATGTCCCACCAAGTATGTACCATAGTTCGCGGGAATTATCGAAGGTGATCCTAGCATAAGCCATTGTATTTCCTTCTATGTTGAGTTGATCTATCCTCCATGTGAAGGAGAGGTACAGAGAATCTGTGACCCGCCAGTTGTTGTAATAGCGTAGCAAATTGGCTTGGTCATTTCCGTAGCTAGTAATGTTAGCAATCCAGTTTTCGGTGTTGGAGTATTTCACGTGATGTAGGAACGCGTTGTTTCCAATGTTGCGCCATCCAGGGATGGGATATGTCGTGCCGTTATCAACGTATTCAAATTCGGGATCCCCATTAAGGTGTGCAAGGAATTTGAGATCATCGAACAATATCGTGCCTGAAGAATTGGCTTGTAAACCAAGTTGTATCCTAAAGGAAAAGGAATAGGTAAGAAGATTTGTGTAATTCAGCTTCCAAAATAAGTCATAAAGGTCTATTGTTTCATTTATCCAAGTATTTTTTGTGCCAAGGCTTGGTGAGGAAACAATAATTGTTTGGGAGGTGTTAGATGGTAGTGGTTCTTGACTATCATAGCTAAGGTAGTATTGAATAACATAGTGTCTACTCGAATTCCGAGCTTGGATTTCTAGATATACGTGTTGTCCTCCATTTGAAGTTCCATTGTATTTCCAAGAGAAGGTGACTAGTGTTGTATTGGGTTTGTATGGATAGTGGCCTCGAGGCTCGTAGTAGTCAGCCCACCGTAGATCCTCGTAGCCAGATGCGTCGGGGGCAAATTTTTTTATTGTCATGTTGAATGATTGGTTTCCTTCTACGCTGTCAGAAGATGTTGTATAGTAGCTCTGCGAGGGTTCGTGTCTAGACCAATACATGTTGTCCCCTTGTTCAAAATCACCATTTGCAGCAAAATAGTCGTAGTTTGTACTATTTTTGAGGCTAACGTCATCAACGATGAGGATAATCTGGTTGCTTGAGCCAACGGAGTTATAGAGATAGTATCGGAAACTGCTAAGATAGAGGGGGGGTGATATTGTGCCGAATAAGGTTTCAAAGTCACGCGTGAAGTTTCTGGTGAAGAATTGCCATGTTCCAAAGGATGTTGTGTTTAAGATGAGATACTTTGTGTTTGTTTGGTTGGATGGGATTCCTGTCGCTTCCAACATTAGGTAGTAGTATACGGAGTAATAGCTTGTTGTGTTGGAAAAGCTAACATAAAGATATGCTACATCGCCCGGATCGATTTTGTTGATTGGGGGGAGGTAGTAGAAGAAAGTTCCTTGCAAATTTTCATCAACGAAAGGGTAGTTTGAGAAATACCTGTGAAGATAGGCATCCCCACTAAATATTTCCCCGTGACTACTGAGAACCCCACTATAGGAACCCCCATGAGTAATTGCTTGGTAGGTCCCATTTGATTCTGAGTACTCGCTACCATCGAGTGTAAGGGGTGTGAGGGGTTTTCCAGAATTGTCTGTTGCTTCGAAAGAGCCTGATCCATTTAAAAGATCGAAGAGATAAGTATCACGAGTTTTATTGGCCGCAATCCCGAGAGGAGCGATGTTGGATTGTTTAGAAGGAAATACTGTAGTTGACTTAGAAGGAGAGACAAGGGCAGGAGGTACTTCAGTTGGGAGGAGGTTTACATCTAGGGGGGGTTGTTTATTATTTATTGTTGAATTAGCAAGTGGGGGTGATCCTAGTGAACTGGTAATGATGATTGCTAAAATCCAGATTTTCATCTTCATTTTTGTTTATCCTCCTAGTGGAATAGATTTAATAAAATGAGTTATTGTTTGATTTTCTTTCATCTATGGTGTTTTTAAGTAATAAAACATGCGCAGAAGAAATTAAATATGAGAAAACATAGAACCGAGAGGACACAAGAGTATTTGGACTAATGTTGCTGAGAACACAAAACAGTGTATTTGAAAGCAAATGTGTTTTTCTTTGGATGAGGAATTATTAAGCAAGATTAGTGGTGATATGATGCCTTTTGCGTGGGATAATGATTCCTTTGAATTGCTTTTGGAATCGCCTCATAGCTTGAGTGTTCCCAATGTTTTGGATCGCTTCTTGCTTACAGGTATTGTTTTCTTGGGTTTTTGTGTAGCTCCTCTTTTTAGTCTTCTAGTAATTATCGATGGCTCGGGCTCTTCATTTGGTAAGTTTATCATGCTTCTGCTAGATCCTTACGATCCTTCAGTACTAGTTGGATTCTTGTTTTTTGTTGCATTTCCTGTTGGGACGGGGCTATTTTTTGTTTACAAATTGCTGTTTTTTCCTTTTTTGCCCCAAGAAGATATTTTAATTAATAGAAAAGGTATTATGATTTTGTCTTCGCGCTATGTCTTCAGAGGAATTAGGGAAGACTTGGAATTGGTGAGAGAACCCGATTTCTTTTATTCTTGGGACGACATACAAGTGGTTTCACGGCTCGATATGGATAGATTAGAAGTAATAAGTTTTGATTCGAAATTTGTAATTGATCTAAGTGTTTACCTGAAGAATAATCAAGATCCACTTCTTGAGAGAGAAAAATTAGTGAATATAATTCAAGGAATGTGGGAAGATCATCTCGTTTTGAGAAGCAAATAATTTTTCTTGGAGAGTCAGCTGATTGAGAAAGCCGTATAATCAGAAGAAGAAGTCTTAAAGAAAAGAACGGCACCTATCACGAGGGATAAGATTCCGATTATTCCCATCAATACGAAAGCGAGATCGTATAAAGTAAAAGGACAGAGATAGAGGAAGTCCAATACCAGAAATGGACTTTCGACGAGGAAAAAGGGAATCAATACGATAAAGAGAGTTATCGCTTCATAGTAGTTCCGATTGAAATAGAGGGTATGCAAATAAGCCCTTGTAAGTATGGCAATGGTTGCGCTTATAGCAAAGGGTAATGCATAGAGAGAAATGAGCTCATGATTTCTTTTTGCAAAAGATACGCCCACAGAAATCAGAAAGAAGACAGATGAGAAACTGGCGAGACCAAGGAGCGTTTCTGATAGATAGGAGTAAAAGGTAAAGGGACCGTCAATAACTATCGCAGTTCCGGCAGAACACTCGAGACCAAACGTCATGAAGACAATCCCTATTGCACGGAATCGAGAGCGTAAGTAGTTTTGTATCATGATTAGATAGGTGTTTTATGAACATATAGTAATTAGCAAATGATGAACAAACCAAACGAAGGGCTGGCCCTCATAAATCTCAGTTCCATCTATCTCTCTCAAAGCAGAGAGAGAAAAGCTATGCAAGCTCTCGAACAAGCCCTTGCTCTCCTATCTTCCTCCGAAGACTTTGGATTACCCCTATACCAAATCTACGAAATGATCAAAGTCACCCTCACAATTGGAGAACGGAACTCCGCCTTACAATATCTTCAACATCTTGAATACTTTGCTAACAAAAGCTATGCTCCTGAAGAGCTCAAAGGAATGCTTCTCTTAGGAAAAGCAAGATATTATATGAATTGCGGACAAATGCACTGCATTGCCAAAGCCCAAAAGCTACTAGAACAAGCCCTAAAGCTAAATTTGAGCAAGCAATCCTGGCTAAAAGCGATGATGCTCCTTTTAGAATTCCTCGTTCTAGAAACCAAAATCTTCCTCGAAGACGAGATCATACAACAAGCCTCATCAGAGATCGGGCGATTTTGAGTGCGTCTTTGAACTGCTTTTCGGCGTTCGAGAGTTCACCGTGCATGAAATAGGAGAGCCCAATGTTGCTTGTAAGTTGAAAATGAAGTGTTCACAGTTTTTTCTCGCAAAAAACGTTTTCCTTCCATGTAGAGTCGCTGAGCGGTTTTGTATTTATCTGCGTAGCTGGAGAGATTTCCTTTAATCTTGTAGAATACACCGATCCATGCGTTTTTACACCTAGAAAACAGAGGGTATTGGTCATTGTTTCTTTGTTTCCTTAGACTCCAAGCGGAATCAAGGGTTTTGATTCCTTCGGGAACGTGTCCCAAGCGAAAAAAAGTTGTGTCTGGTACATGAGGGCTGTGAGGAAGAGATCTGGAGAGTTCGTGTTTGTATTCATCGTAGTGATTAATTGTTCGATAAGATCTGTTCCTTCAGCGATTCTTCCGAGTTCGCTTAGAAGAAATGTTTCCCAGAACAGGAATCTTTGGCGTTGTTCTTCACTTTCAAGGTTGGTTTTTAGAACGTCGTTGATGAAGTTTAGGGCGTCATTGAGTTTTCTTTGGGCGAACAGACTTTCAACGCTAAAAAGATCCACTATTATAAATAAGGGTTAGCAATAATAATGGGTTTCTCTCAGTTCTTAAGAAAGAACAAATACATTCTTCTTCTTAGCTTAAATTAGTGGAGAGAAAAGGATTTCCGTTCGCTAAGCGAAGGAGTGGGAGAGGAAGTCGGTCTTTCGTGTTTGGTTTTTTCCGTAGGTATTACCAAGAATAATTGCTACGACCGGATGAATAGCCTCCGCCACGTCGGTTATCACCGTAACGGGAGCGGGGTCTTTCGTGTTCTTGGTCAGATATGTTGTTCTCGGTGTCTACTTCGGGGATATCTTCGTCAATTTCTTCGAAACTGCCATTCCGGCCTAGTGAAAGACGGATATGGCCTCTGAACAGAATAGTTTTTGCATTCTCAAACTGATAGGTTTTGCCAACTTCTACTTTCTCGATGTCTTCATTCCATGCTGAAAAATACACACACCCTGTCTCATCACCGATGAGGACTTCCATCACTTCGTGCTGTTCGCCGGTATTTCGATTCGATACTTCTCTTCTTTCCCCAAGCTCTAAGACTTTGGCTTTCAAGGAAAGATCATATGACCTCGGCGAGAGGTCTTCAACTTTTACAACTTCATTAGATTGCAATAAGATCACATCAAACTGCGTTCTGAGAGAAAAAACTGTGAAGCTCTTATCTCTCAATTAATCGTAGGTGTAAGAGTATATCAATGCATCGCAATGACCATTTTGTTCTTTTTGTGCTATTTTCCATGTTTTCTTGCCCATAATCGCAAATTAGGCGATTGTGGGGAAAATTAGTAATTTGTACTGGTTTGGTTAGATCTTGTTTTTTGTTTTTAGCAATGAAGAAAAAGTAGATATTTCTTGGTGCTAGGTTTTTTCCATGCGTATTCCAAAAGACTATCTTGACTTGTTTTTGGGCCAGCATTTTGTATGTGTTGCTACTGTTAACGAGAATTGCATGCCTCAGGTAACCCCCATGTGGATTGATTATGATGGTGAGAAGGAACTCGTTGTTGTCAACACTGCTAGGGGGAGAGTAAAAACTCGGAATTTTGAGAGAACTGGGAAGGTTGCGTTGTGTATTCTTGATTCTCAAAACCCATATCGTTACATTTCTCTTCAGGGAGAGGTCGTGGAGATCACTGAAGAGGGAGCAGTGGAACATATTCGTGAGCTGGCAAGAAGATATCGTGGCGAGGGTGCTTCATTTCCTCTGGCTGACGGAGAGGTAAGAGTGAAGGTGTTCATTAAACCGATCACAGTTTCTCCTCATTAGTGAGGATTTAGGGGTCTTACTGTCAAGAATTGAAGAGAATATAATGCGGCGACACACTATGAAAACGTTGTACCTGGACTAGCAAACCAGCCAGGAGAGCAGGAAACAAGTTTTCCTTTTTTCCAAATGGGGCAGATGGAAGCTGAGAGGACATTTCAGGGGAAAAAACAGGCGAGGCAATCTATTTCTAGTACTACAAGTTTTCTAGTTTTTTCAAGGCTTCCATTAGGGCTTTTTGATCTTCACTTATCGGTGTAGGAATTTTTCGCTCCTCTTTTGCTTCAGGTTCTGGAGCAGGTGGGTTGAGGGTGTCACCGGCAGGTGTGGGTGGACTGGTTGGTGAGGGAATAGAGTCTAAAGAGCCGGGCATGTTAGCCAATGAGTCGGCAGGGGAGGGTGGTAACGGTTTTGTCTCGGGGTGAGTGATAGATGAAGGAGGTCGTTCTGTGGAAGCGGGAGCCTCGGGGATGGTCTTGGTTAGAGGTTCGGTTTGAGCATTTTCTATGATGATTGGTTTGGCAGGGCTTGAAGGTATTGATGCGGGTTCTTTTGTGGATGCGGTGATAGGAGCCGTGGCTGGCGGTGTTGTAGAGGAAAGTGTTGAGCTGATGGTCGGGGGTTCCGTTTCGAGGGGCTTGGCGGGGGATTCATGAATGATTTCCTGAGGAATGACTTCTTTTTTCTCTTCTCTGGCTACTGGTTTTAGGTCTTCAATAGCCGATTGTAGCACTTGAATTTGTGAAGAGAGTCTTTTCTCAAGATCATGAAGTTGGTCTCTCAGAGTGGTTACTTCGTCTTTCACTTCGCTTAGATCTGCGCTTTCTGTGATCTGAGGCATAGGGGGTGGTGAGTGGGGTGGGGCTACCATGCGATTCTCTAATGCCTCCACGGACTTTGCCAGCTGGATGACTTTTTTCTCGAGCTGGTTGATACGAGTGTTTGTTTCTTCAAGGCGTTCTTTCATTTGGTCGCGGAGTTTCTCTAGATTAGAAACAATAAGACGAATGGCTTTTGCGACGGTACCAGACTTTTCATCGCTTGACACGGCAATCATATGAAGATAGATCAATCAATTATCTAAAGTTGTTGGATTGGATACTAGATGATTATTCAGTTGTGGTGGATGTGTTGTGAGTTGGGGAAGTATGGATGGGGTTGTTGGTTTAACTGGAGAAGAGTAGTGAGTTGAAAAAAGGGAAAGGAGTTAAGGAGGCGAAACGGGGTTAAGCAAGGCTGGTGAGCTCGATTTTTGGTGCAATGCCTAGTGACATCAGTTCTTGAACTAGGAGCTTGAAGGCGTAACTGATTGTAATTTTCGAGACATTAACCTCGTCTCTGCAGATCGGGCATTCCATTTTGTCCTTGTTTCGGTTGTAGTAGGCAAGGAAGCCACATCGCTCGCATACTAGGATTTCGGATTTATCGGACTCATCTAGGAGTCGTTCTTTGAGGATGATTGCGCTTCCATGGCCGATTAGACAGTCTCTTTCCATTTCTCCGAATTTCAGGCCTCCTTCCCTTGCTCGTCCTTCGGTGGGTTGTCTGGTAAGGATTTGAACGGGTCCTCGGGCACGTGCGTGAATCTTGTCGTTTACGAGGTGGTGGAGCTTTTGATAGAATGCGATGCCCACGAAGACTTCTGCTTCGAGCTTTTCACCTGTTCTCCCGTCATACATGACTCTTCTGCCGTATGGCTGGAGACCGTGTTCTTTTAGTGATGAGATAAGGTCGTCAGAGCTGATTCCTTCAAATGCTGTTGCGTATACAGGTTTTCCTTGTTCCGAAGCGAGGAGACCAGAGAGAAGTTCTAGGAGCTGTCCAATGGTCATCCGGCTGGGGATTGCGTGTGGATTGATTATGAGGTCGGGAACGATTCCGTCTTCTGAGAAGGGCATGTCTTCTTGTTTAGCAATGTAGCCGATGACTCCCTTCTGTCCATGTCGTGAAGCGAATTTGTCTCCCACTTCTGGAATTCTTAAGCTTCGCATTTTAACTTTGACGAGTTTGTTACCTTCTTGGGTTTCAGTGATCACGACGAGATCTGCGACTCCTGTTTCACCAAATCTCATACTAACACTGGTTTCTCTTCTGCGTTCAAATTGCATTGGCATGTCGAAGTCTTGGTATTCTTCTATGAATCTTGGGGGACTGGTTCGGCCGATGATGACTTCTCCCTTGTTTCCATCTACCTCGGCTTCTGGTTCCACGATACCGTCTTCTGCGAGGTGTCGGTATACCTTGGGGTTTTTGTAACCCCGAGCGTCTTCTGAGGGGATTTCGAAACGGTCTTCTTGACCACCCGGATATTTTCGTTCTTCTGATTCGTAGGATCTGAAGAATGTACTTCGACCTAATCCTCTGTCAATACTTGCTTGGTTGAAGATGAGGGCATCTTCCATGTTGTAACCACCGTAGGAGAGAAGGGCGACAACAAAGTTTTGGCCTGCGGGACGGTCGTCGAAACCGATTGTTTTCATGGCGTGGGTCTTTACTAGAGGGATTTGTGGGTAATGCAGAACATGTCCTCTGGTATCCATTCGTAGCCTAAAGTTGGCAGCATAGATCCCAAGAGCTTGTTTTGCCATTCCTGCTTCGTAGACATTTCTGTCTGAACGGTTATGTTCGGGGAATGGGATGAGGGATGCGGTAATGCCAAGAATCGTGCTTGGTTCGATTTCAACGTGTGTGTGTTCTTCAGTTACTTGGTCGAGAGACAGTGCGATATATGCGTTCTCTTCTTCTTCGGCGTCTAAATATTCGATGACTCCTTGTCGTATGAGGTCTTGCCAGCCAAGTTCTCCTTTTTTGATTTTTTCCAAGTGGTTCTCTTTCAGTAATGGTCGGCCATCTTTAACAATAATGAGCGGCCTACGTACTCGTCCATGATCGCTGTTGATTTGGACTTCTTGAACATCGGGATAGTATGCAACATTGACCTCGGAGGGCAGTCTTTGTCTTCTGCGATTCAGTCGGATTTGTTCCACGAGAATTTAAGGATTTTGATGGAATCCGATTAGTCTCCCATTTAAGAAAACACTAGCAACTTCTTTTCCAACAGATGTGCGCTCTCCTTGAAAGACGCCTGCATTTTCGCAGAATTCTTCGATGATTTTTTCATCAACACCGGTACAGATGTGTGCTTGTAAGGCCAGGTTTTTGACCAGACCACAGTTTGGTCCTTCGGGGGTTTCATTCGGGCAGTTGTGTGTAACAAAGCCGTTTGCAATAAAACTGTGGGTATTTTCCTTTGTTGTAAAGTCCATTACGATATCGTGGTCGGTCTCTTGAATTGATACGATTGGTTCGTATAGCATGCCGGTTTCCAAAGATGCTCGAGTGAGTTCTAGGAATTGTGCGGGGTTTAGGCTGGATTTTAGGCGGGCAGCAGAGGATTCATCATAGTTTCGTTGAATGGTTGAGGTTACCACGCGATATTTTTCGCCTAAATGCTCTGCAATTTCCTTTGGTTTCAAGCCTTGTTCGTAGAGTTGAATAACTTTTTCTCTGAGAACGGTTTGTTTTTGGATTTTATTCTCTCGATATGCAAGATATTCTTGGATCAGTTGTGCTTTGTGCTGTTTTTCAGCACAGTAACGGTATCCAATTCGCTCACAAAGTGCTTTGATGTTTCTCTTGGATCCGTCGAATAGCATTTGTGCTTTGACTTGACTTTTGTTTTCTAAAGTTCTGACATGAATATTGCTGATTCTGATTCCTAATTCTTCGAACATTAATTTTAGAGAGCTCATGAATTGCACAAGACTTTCGGTGAGTGCAGAGTTCTTGTGTATTTCAAAGTGAGGAAGACGGATTTTGTAGCTAGAATCCTTCCCGCTTCGCTGGTAAAACCAAGGCGCAGAGCCATTCCCACCCATGATTCCTCCAAGGAACTCTCGCTTGACTAGTTTTGAACAGCTCTTAAGCCACCAAGGAATGTCATGTGGGATGTCGGTTCTTTTCCCTTGCGGAATCCCAAGAGCTTTCAAAAGATGTCTAAATGCCCCATTTGTTGTTACGTATGTTCGATATTCTGTTTCTCCAAAGCGTGTTATTTTTTCCTCAAAAACATTGGGGCGAAATCCGAGCCGTTGTAGATCTCGTTGAATAGTCTCTATGTCGTCTCTTGATCGGACGTAGAATTCAACGGTAGATGTTCCTACGTGACCGCTAGTAATAACAAGCCCCATTAATCGAGCAATGACAGGGAGCTTTTCATTATCAGAATCTAAAGGTAATAAACCGAGCTTTCTCAGTTCTGCTATGTCTTGTTGAAGGTTTTCATCACGAACAAGGTCATCTTGATTGGCAACTAAAAAGTCTTCTTCAGAGATGATTTCGAAAGTAGCAACATCATTATTTTCGTTTTCTTCTTCAATCTTTTCGAGAACTGGTCTTATGAGGACTTGATCCTTAGGTGTTAGGTCTCCAGCTTCGATCCATCCTCTTGTTGTCAAGAATGGATGATCTTCGGTAGCTATAATGGATCGACCCGTTATTGTCCGTATTTCAAAAACTCTCTTACCGAGTTCTTTAGCAGAGACTATCTGGAATGCTGTTAGCTCTGACGGGACTTCTTGCTTGGTTTCAGGGTCGACGGTGAGAACTTTGGCTTGGTCATAACTTGATTTTAGGGAGTGAATGGGGACAACGCTGAATCCGTCGTCAAGGAGAACATTTGAGTCGGGGGCAACGCATATCTTTCCCCAATGTGTGGGGTGTAAGTCTCGTGCCTCGAAGTGGGGTTGACTACGGCTTAAGGGGCTAACAACTCGTCGCAGATGGCTGAGGGCAGACATGTAGTTTGTTCGGTCTAGTAGTTGGCTAACACCGGCTTTTCCACCACTCCAATTGCCTGTTGCGAGAGCGTGTCTGAGTCGTTCAGTGATTACATCTGCCCGGACGGCTGTTTTTAGACTGGGTGTTCGCCCTCTGCCAGAGTTGCGCTCTAGCTGATACTTGATGTCTCGAGTCAGTGCTCGGAAAGCGTTTCTGAATAGTTGCATGAGGAGATCTCCAGCTAGGTTGAGTCTTTTGTTTGCGTAGTGATCTTTGTCGTCTTCTTATCTTCTTCCGAGATGGAGCTCTAAAACCCGAGTTGCCATTTGGCAGAGGTAGCGTGCCTTCTCGATTCGTTCCTCTTCATTATCCCCAATGTGAGGGAGGAGATATTTGTCCAAGACTTGTTTGGTTCTTTCGAGGCGGTATTCCTTGGACTGACCAACAGCGATCCGTTTTCCGATATAGTCTAGGGCGTCTTCTGTGGTTCTGACTTCCGGTTCTGCTTGTAGGGCGGGAAATAGAGCTTTCCTCAGTTCTGCATCGTTTCCTGCGATTTGTATCGTAATGTCTCGGTCTTTTTCCATTCCAAGAGCTTTTAGTAGTACAACGAGGGGGATTTTTCTCGAAACGCTTGGAAAACTGACTCTTAACGTGCCGTCCTTGTTCAACTCAAGGGTAACGGGTGCACGAAAACCTTGTTTCGTACTGAATACTTTAGCTAGAGCAGTGACGCTACTTTTCCCATCTAGTTTTTCTGTGAGAATCCTATTTGGAGCAAGGTCTTCTTGGGTTACGATGACTCTTTCACTCCCGTTAATGATAAAATATCCTCCAGGGTCTCTTGGGTCTTCTTGGAGTTCTTTGGAATCACCTTTTGAACGTGAAAGAGGGCATTTCACAGATTTGAGCATGATTGGTAGATATCCGATCCTAACTTCTTCAGGTTCGCCATCACTTACATTTCCATCTTCGTCAATGAAGACGGGAGTCATTTTTAGGATGAGTTCGCCGGCGTAGGTTAGGTTTCGGATTCTAGCTTCCATTGGTTTTACGTTAGTGAATGACCCGTCAGCTTCTCTGACCGTTGGTTCTTTGACCGTGATATCATCTAGGCGAACATAATATTGGGTTACTTCAGGTGGAAGTTCTAGTTCGATTTTTTCTTCTTCTTTTATGATTTGCAATAGCCCTTTTTGGATAAAGTCATTGAAACTATCCAAATGCTGTCTGACTAACCCCATTTCTTCAAACATAGCATTTGCTATTGCCCATTTCTCATCAATTGTTAACTTGCGAGTGATTGCTGCCATGGCCCGTACCCTCTAAAAATCACAGGAGGATTCTGGATATTTTTCCTCAACTACTGTTCACTCTTATATTGCATTAATATAAGTTTTGAAACAAACTCACTCTCTATTTTAGCCAGATTCTTGTTTTTGGGGTTGGTGGGGGCATATCATGAAAGGGTAATGCCACATCATGCAGACCGCTCGTATAGGTTCGTGGTTATGCCGAGTTTTATAAAGAAGAGATAAGAATGGAGAACTATATCGAGTTTTTGTGGTTTGATTGGAGTATCTTTTATAAGAAGAGATAGATGTCTAAAATGTGAGTAGCAAAGGTCGATACTCCAAGAAGGCACCACTCACCCGTAGGGGAACACTTTTGGCATTGTCCGTTTTCGTACTTTTTCTCACCTATTATATTATTGAGCCGGTGCTTACGGGAATGTTAGTTGGAGCGGGATTGGCTTACATATCGTTTCCGATCTATGACCGGTTGGAAAAGAGAATTAAGGGAAAGAACAGCCGTGCAGTAGTTGTTATGGGTATTGTTTTTGTTCCCATTGTGATCATCATTATTATTAGTGCTAAGGCGATCCTAGATATTGCTCAAGGTAATGTTAGTCAAAGCGATTTAGTGCTCGCTGTAAATGAAGTTATCAATTTCTTTATTCGGCCCTTTGGCTATGAAAGTGATACGGGAACCCAATTTGTTGAACAAACACTGGGTTTCTTTCAAAACTATGCTATTCGTGCGGTGAATCAGTCATTTCGAATTCTTGCAGAATTAACAGTGTTTTTTGCTACCTATATTTACACTCTCACTCAGGCTCGAGAAGACTTACATGATATCTTGGAGAACATCCCCGAAGACACAAAAGCTTTTTTTGCAGAATACCATAGCCACGTTGCTCAACTTCTTGATGCAATGATTTTTAGCACGATTTTAACTTCGGCAATTGCAGGATTCATTTCTTTCTTTATTTACTGGTTTGCGGGTTTTAATTTCACCTTGTCATTCATATTGGCAGTTCTCACGTTTTTAGTAGCTCTTTTGCCGGTACTTGGTTCTCCAATGATTTATTTGCCTGCTGCGGCTCTTGCATATACGATTGAAGGATTGTTCAGTGCAATACTAATTCTTGTTGCAGGAACTATATTTTTGCTATTGATTCCTACGTTTGTTCTGACACCCTATTTTGCTGCGAAATATGGCGAAGTGCATTTCATTCTCCCTCTTATTGCATTCGTTGCCGCTCCAATTGCGTTTGGAGGAGTTAGAGGTTTTGTAGCGGGACCTCTCATTGTGAGTCTAGCCTTTGCGACGATTTCATTCTTACGAGAAAACCCCCAGTTGATATGGGGAAAGATTGAAGAATAAAAACAGATTTTGCTGTGTTCTGGTTTGTTTTTTTCTTTTTTTCGGCTGATATTTTTCCAGATGTTGAAAAACCAAGAAAGAACAATTCATAAACCCGAAAGAAAAATACTCCTTGATAGCATTGGAGTAAAGGAGATTTGGTTATGTCGGCAACAATACAGCGACTCTTTAATCAAGAGCTGAATATCTTTATCGGGAAGAGGGTAAAAGTAGATATGGATACAGGGAAACAGTATATGGGAATTTTGCGCGGGATTGGAAGCGATTTTACAATTATTCTAGGCGATGCATCTAATGGGAATGAAAAGTTACATCGGGTGTTTATTTCAGGCCGTCACATCGTGGAAATGACTCTTGCGGAAGAGCCATTTGACATCCAAGGTCTGGCTCAAGAACTCGCACAGATCTTTAAGCCTGAGAACTTGAAGGTTTACGAGGATACTGGTGTGATTAAGGTACTAGATCGGTTTAGAGTCTCTGAAGAAGGAGTCGAGGGAGAAGGCCCGGTTGCAGAGCGTATCAGAAGGGTTTGGGAGAAATACGCCAAGCACTAACGAGCGATGCTTTCTTTTCTCTTCCCGTTAATTTTTGGCGTGATTATTTGCAGGACCATTTGAATCAGGGTTTAGGAGAAGAACTGTGATGTTGCGAATTGGTCTTTTTGTTGTCTCCTTTTGACCTTTTTCACCGCTTCAACAAAATGTCTGTGCTTGACTGAGGTTAGTCTTTCTCTAACTGCCAGAATGCCGGCTTCCATACATACATTCTTGATTTCTGCTCCGCTGAAGTTTTCAGTCATATCCGCTAAAGCGACTAGGTCGACATCGTTGGCTAGGGAAATGCGGCGAGCATGGACTTTGAAGATCTCTAACCGGCCTTCAGAGTTTGGTAAGGGAACTTCGATGATGCGATCGAAGCGCCCGGGCCGCACGAGGGCACTATCTAGGATGTCGGGTCGATTTGTTGCTGCGATTACTTTTACGTCACCGCGTGGTTCGAAGCCGTCTAAGCAACTAAGCAATTGCATAAGGGTTCTCTGCACTTCTCGGTCACCGCTTGTGCCCATGTCGAGGCGTTTGCTTCCAATAGCATCAAGTTCGTCAATAAAGAGGATTGTTGGGGTGTGTTCTTCAGCGAATCTAAAAATTTCTCTGACTAGACGTGCTCCTTCACCGATGAATTTTTGGACTAGTTCGCTTCCAATTACCCGAATAAATCGCGCCTCGGTCTCATGTGCCACGGCTCGAGCGAGAAGGGTTTTCCCGGTTCCAGGGGGACCGTGTAGGAGGACTCCTTTAGGGGGTTCGATACCTACTTGTTCAAAGAGTTCGGGAGATTTTAAGGGGAGTTCTACTATTTCTCGCAATTCTTCTATTTGTTCTCCTAATCCGCCAATGTCAGCATAGCTGACTTGAGGACGTTCTTCGATTTCCATGGCCCGAACCATGGGATCATGACTTTCTGGTAAGACATCGACGATTGCAAAAGATCGTTGGTTCAGAGCAACCCTAACGTTTGGCTGTAGGAGTTTTCTATCAATTCTGCTACTTATGCTCACAACCATTGTTGGACCCGTTGTGGATCGAATAACAGCTGTTTGTTTGTCAAGAACTTCGACTAATTGGCCAGTGAACAGCGGCGGTGCTCGGAGACGTTCCAATTCAGTTCGTAGGTTATTCAATTCTCTTTGTAGCCTGAGTCGTTCACCTTCTACCACTTGCTTTTCGGTTTCTAAGCGTTTTTTCTGCCGCTCCAGGTGTCGGGTATACGAAAGCAAGTAGCTGGTGTCCGCTTCGTTTAGGTCCTGCTCCGTGTTTTTGTCTTTGATTCGTGAAGGCATTTCGCATACCCCTCTTCTTTATATTAGGTTTATTGATTTACATTTAAAACTATTCTCTAACCTCTATCCTTCCTTTCTTTGAGTTGAAAGTCGTGTCTTTGTAGAGATAAGAGGGAGAGTGGGGGGGCTATTCAGGAGGATCCCCTAGCTTTGAGAGACTTTTTTCAACTTCTTCTTTTGGGTTAAGGAAAACAAAGCGGCTTACACTGATTTCTAATCGTTTCATTTCCTCTCTTAACCGTACTTTGCCTGTAATTCGAATCTCGTTTAAGAGAAGTTTTTCGTCTAGAAATGCTTGGACAGCCTCTGGACTGTGTTCTTCTTTAAGAGCCTCAAGATCCTCTATGCTGAGACCGAGAACCCGTTCCACTTGATCTCCAAAAAAAGTACAATGTAGGGTCTCTGTTGCATCATCAACGACTAGGGAGAGTATTCCTCGTTTTGTTGCTTCTTGAACTAAGCCATGGGTCTCGCACATGTTATCGGGCGTAATTTTCTTGTTGCATTCTGGGCAGGCAGAATAGATCACGGGTTCGAAGATTTTCACGATTGTACCTTCTATGGTTACGAATTCACCATCTTGCACGGTAGCGATTTCTCTGGGCTCCTCGGTTCCTACGGGATATGGACGGTTAATGAGAGCATCTGCTGTCATGAGGATGTCGTCCATGTTCTCTAATTCTATGGGTTTTACATAGCTTCCACGTCCGAATAGCAGTTCAACACCTTGTTCTGTTGTTTTTGGAGAAAGATTACCGAATTCATAGCCAAGACCTTCTTGAACCTCAGAAAGTTTTTGTGCGCTGTCGTCCCATGCGATGATTCTTACTTGGCCAGTACTGTCAGAGACAATTAGGGCTTGGAGCTTGCCTGAAGAGCCGTCTTTTCTAGTGAATTCTCTTAGAGGGTCTTTTCGCAGTATTTTCCCGCGAATTATTACGGAAGCTGATTCCTCGGATAGTTCATCGATGGGAGTAGAAAGTTCTGTGAAGGAGGAAGATTCGGAATTGATTGTTTCAATCGTCCCGTATCGTCCAAGAGAAAGTTCGGGTTGGTCAGTGCCATAGCCTTCTCTTGCCATTGCATTGGAAATCTTGATAGTAGATCCAGGTTCGATAGTGTTGCTTTCTTCTGCTTTTTCGTCCCATAGGGTTAGGCGAGTGGAACCCGTATCGTCTTTAATGTACAACGTTGCTACTTTTCCTTCGGAACCATCTTTTCGTTGAATTGTGCGAGGTGATTCTTTGCCTACAACAACGGCAATAAGTGAGACGTTTTTCATTTCGGGTTTCAGATCTTTGATTTTCACGTCATTTTCTTCGAATTGTTTTTCGGGAAGAGTAATATCTTGGCATTCGTCGTCGGAGAGTTTACGGAAAACGGTGTACTGCCCGCTGTGGAGCTCTAAGTCTCGTCCTTCTTGTTGTCTTGGCCGCAAGTTAAGTATTTCCACGCATGCGCCAGGGTCAAGTGACTGGATTGTTTCGGCCTCATTTCCCCAAAAAACAACTCTGATGGTGTTTTCCTGATCTTTAAGAATGAGAGAAGCCACCTTGCCTTCGGATCCATCAGATCTGCTGAATGTAGAAACGGGATATATATTTGCAATTTTGCCTTTTATTGAGACTTCGTCAGAATCGCTAGTAATGTCTTTTATTGCAGTGAATTCTTTTGAAACTTCTGGAATGTTATCATCGCCTTCCATTTTTTCGATTTTCCCGCGATTGCCAATATGAAGCTCTACAGCCGTGTTTCTTCCAGGTTTTGTATATGCCCCTACAACCTTGACCACGTCTCCGACTTGAAGGTCTTGGTCTTCAACGTAGGCCGTAGCATGATCCCATAGTACTAATGTGATTGATCCTGTTTCATCGACGAGTTCAATTCTTCTTAGAGCCCCGATGCCACCATCTTTTCTTTGAAATTCACGAATTGCCGATATACGAGTTATTCTTCCTTTGATGGAGACGTTATTCATCATAGGATTTAGATCTGCGATCTGGATAGGTTCAAAATGTGTGCTACCAGAAAGGTCAACCCCAAGTTCCCGGGCAACTATGTGGGCAGCTCCTTGCTCTGTGAGAAAGCCACCCAAATTCTGTATTTTCTGTTGCACCAGGCGGTGTATTTCTTCTCGGGATAGGTTTTTTTGCTCTTCGATCAATCTAATGATTTCTTCCAATGGGAGATTATGACTCATATTTTACCACTATTTACAGTTACTTATTTTATCTACAATATGTAAAACTCTTCTTGTATTATATCACTCTTAAGGAGGGCGTGTCAAAACTGAACTGTGATGCGATAAGAGGCGAGAGGCGAGATTCTTAGAAATCGGTGCATCTGCAGGGAGTTTTTCCACATTTTGAGCACCCTTCTCGCGGGTATTTGTCATAAAACGCCTTTTCAATGTTTACATTGTAAAGATTCGCTAGGCTAAGCAACCATGCGAGAACGTCAGCAAACTCTTCTTCTAATTTTGTTTTTTCATTCTTTAGTAAGGCCTCAGCGAGTTCGCCAATTTCTTCTATGAATTTAAGTATGTTTTGAATTAGGGGTCTGTTTTGATCTCTCTGGAGGTACAATTGTTTTATGTGTTCCTGCATTTCTTGCACGCGTGTTCATTGCTTGGAGCCTTCTTATTATTTAGGAATCTTCACCAGATGACGAATTTGTTTTGAAAAGGCCCTCAATGAATACTTCCGCGGCCCGATAAGAACTTCTAACGAGGGGGCCAGCAAAGACTTTCTTGAAGCCCATTTGTTCCCCTATTTGTTGAAGCTCCTTAAATTCGTAGGGAGTATAGTATTTCTTTAGGGGAAAATGTTGCTGGGAGGGTTGTAAATACTGGCCAATAGTAAGTATGTCCACGTTTATGGCTCGTAAGTCTTCCATGGCTTCGACGAGTTCTTCTTTTGTCTCTCCGAGTCCCACCATTAGCCCCGATTTGGTGATCATGTTAGGGTAGGTTTGTTTTACAAGGTGAAGCACTTTCAGGGACTGGTCATAAGTTGCTCGTCGATCTCGAACTTTGGGAGTCAGCCGGCGAACGGTTTCTAAATTATGGCCAAAAACATCTGGCATTGCATTTGCAACGGTGAGAATTAGAGTTACGATCCCTTGGAAATCAGGTGTCAGAACTTCAATTCTTGTGTTTGGGTTGAATTCTCGGATTAGCTTAATGCTTTCCGCAAAATGCTTAGCTCCCTGATCTTCTAAGTCGTCACGGTCAATGGAAGTGAGAACCACATATGTTAGACCTAACTTCTTAATGGCACGAGCCAATCGTAGGGGTTCGCTTGGATCCAAGGGTGAGGGATTTTTTGAACTCTTAACTGCACAAAACTTACAGCCTCTCGTACAAGTCTCGCCCATGATCATAAAGGTGGCAGTTCCTGCAGACCAGCACTCACCAATGTTTGGGCAGTGGGCTTCCTCGCAGACCGTGGCTACGCCACTCGTGTTTACAACTCTGCTTGTGGAACGAAATTGGGTCGAGAACGGTTTTAGCTTGGCACGTATCCATTCTGGCTTAGGTGAAGGCATGGTGTGTTCAAGCCTATTTTAGAAAACCAATGTAAAAAGATTTCAGAAAAAACAGATAGGAAAGAGTTGAAAGGAATAAATCAAATGTCAGGCTCTGCCTTGCTTAACATCTAACATTCTCTGTAGGGTTAAGAATGCAAGGATTACGATTACAGTTGCAACAGTCATGAGCTTCCAGGCTCGTTGAGTATCGTGGGGGTCTTTTGCAGCATTATCTAGAAGGAATAGACCGCCAAAACCAACGAACATGAGTAGCCCCGCAACGATCCCTTCTAGTAAGAACTGACGATCAGTTCCATTTGGAAAGATTAAGAGAGGATTGTTGTTTTGATCGGAACCAATAGTCAATGGTTTCTCGACAAGATCATACATTCCACCGATGTAGATGTAGAATATTGCGAGAAATATCAACACGTATAGTATTTTGCCGGGTACCTCTCTCCTCATGGAGAAGGTAAGTTTGTAGAATCTAAAGTTAGGACGGCGTAGTCCTGGAAAAACCCATGGAAGTTTTGCCATTCATTGAGCACCTCTGTGTTTAGGTGAGACATTGGTCTTTTTAAGGATTAGTTCTTGCTAGCGACCTATGAACTGACCTTGTATATATGCAAGGGTTTTATGGGCTCTCATGTGTGCTCAAAATTGCACCCAACCTCGTGAGCAGAACGGGCGGCCCACAACGCCCACTATTCAGTGGCTTTGCTTGAAAAACGTTGGGAATCTTTCTCTTCAATACTTGCTTTGCTGTAGAGATGTTTGGCAAGTCCACGGTTCTGCACCAAGGCGAAGAGGGGTTTCATCTCGATCCTCTCAGTACGAAGCATGTCCCCACGTGCAAGCAAGACACATTTTTATTCTTCCTAAACCTTATTTTTCAACATTTAAGCAAGATTGATTAAGAGGTGTTTCAAAAAAAGGACAGCTCTCACAAAAAGCAAACAAAATTGAGTCGTCAGTAACCGTGGAAACCAACAGTCTTTTCTCTGGTTTTTCAAAAGAGACAGCCCTTGAATTCAGATATCTGTCATGATACATAAGGGTCTCTGATTGACAAGCCGGGTTTTTCAATAAGTGTGGTTTATAACCAAAAACTCAATAGTTCTTATTGTTGGAGAAAAAAGAAATGGATCAAAAGAATGAAACAAGGTTATGGGGATATTGAGATGCACTGTTTTATGATAACAAACGCATTGAGATTTTGCAATGAGCTCTTGAAGCAACAAGCAAGTGGGTTTCTCTTTTTTGATTTCGTACATATAGCTATAGCGATTCCCAGATGTTCTGATATTCATAAAGGACTCTCTAATGGAGACAACAATGGGAGAAATTCTCAGAATTGTTTGATATTCCATAATGAGAAGGGAGGGAAGGGACGATGATTTCAGAAACTAAAACCATTCAAGAATCTGCGTTGCATTTCCGCTTAAGGTGGTTGAAGAAGCAGATACGCTTGATTGTCCTAATGACATGGAGAAATTTACAGGTTGATTTTGCTTATAAGTTCCAACTCTTAGTTGATCTTTCTTGGATTGCGATCGATATTGCAATTTTCACGATTTGGGGGGGATTGATAGGAGAGGCAGGAGGAGACACGGGCCTAGATGCCACTACGTATTTATTAGTAACTGTTACATTTTGGGTCTGGCTAGGAAAGGCCTATGATGACACAATTTTGGCTCTCCAAGATGAGGCATCCAGAGGAACCATTGGGTATTTGGTTACTAATAATATATCGGTAAATACGATTTTAGTCGCCCGATTTGTTGCCAGCACGATTAAGACAACTATTGTCACGTTCTTTATTTTGATTCCTAGTTTGGCATTGTTCGGAGTTGTTGATCTTGGCTCGATTTCCTTACAAGCGGGGATTATTGTGCTTTTGTCGTTTTTCATCTCATGGTTATTCATGTTGGCGTTTTCAACCCTGGTAGCGAGTTTAACGATTGTTTTTAAGAGAATTGGCGCACTTGCAGGCATGTTACATGCAGGATTGAAGATTGCTTCGGGATACTATTTCCCTCTGTCAAGGTTCCTAGGAGACGATGTACATCCTCTCGTGAGAGGGTTGATCAAGATTAGCTTTCTTCTCCCAACGACTCAAGGCGCAGAGATCACTCGACGTGTTCTTGGAGGCGGTAACTATAGCGTTGCAACGTTGTTGACGCGTCTCATGGGATTGCTTATTGGAACTGTTCTAATGATTGTCCTAGCTTTTTTGGTTGTCTATCGCCTTACGAATCTCTCACGTTATTGGGGAACGCTCGAGCAATACTAGGAGGGGTTAATAGAACATGAGTAAAGAAGAAAATGCAATCATTGCCAGAAAACTATCAAAGCGATTCCCCCGAAAGGTTTTTCCTCGTCTTGAATATTTTGATGTGCTTCGAGACGTCTCATTTTCTATCAAAAAGGGAGAGAGAGTAGCCCTTATTGGAAGCAACGGTAGTGGGAAAACAACGCTACTAAAAACAATGGCTACAATTTATTTGCCAGATTCTGGTGACCTTCTAATCAATGGTTATGATGTGTACAAGCACGCGGAGAAAATTGCAAGCCATACTACTCTTATTTCTCCGGCGCTGGACTTTCAGAAAAAACTCACGTTGCGGCAAACGTTGAGGTTCTTCCATTCAATTCAGGCACCATACGGAGAGCTTGATATTGCCTTGGATTTTTTAAAACGGATGCACATGGAGTATCTTCTTGACAAACGGTTGGAAAGCTTTTCAGAAGGGCAAAAAGCGATTACTCGGATTGCGATTGGGATGATGAAAAATCCGGATATCTTTTTCCTAGACGAGATCACGACAGGGCTTGATGTCAATAGAAAGGAAGACTTAGTTGACTTTTTGAAGGAAAATATTTCTTCGGAGCAGACTATTGTTATGGTTGACCATGATCCTCTAATAGTTGAGCGTATTTGTGATAGTTATATCCTTCTTTCTCGGGGAGTTGTTGTTAAACAGGGGCGAGCGAAAGATATTGGTAAAGAATTGGCTTACAAGTATGAAGTTATGGTCATAATGAAGGATAGGCCTGAGTTTGATGAAATTGTCATGTTGTTTCCAGACCAAGCAGATGACGTTTTGATTGACGGTCACGTGGTTTATTTCCGAGCGGAAGATGAAGATGAATTGTATTCCATTATTGAAAGACTTCGTCTGAATAGAGAAACCATTACTAAATATGTGGTTTCACTTGTGGACTTATCAAACATTTATCATGCGTTAAAACCAGAGACAATTAACGAGATCCGTACGGTTGAAGACGAAAAAGGTTTACCCGAGAGAACACCTACTTTTGATGAACTACAAGAAATCATTCGTCTCTTTGGGATTATGATTGATACGAAATCTGGGGTAAAGATACCGCCTCGAAAGCTACCCTAATGATTAGTTCTCAACAAGGAGATAGTGACGTTTTCCTTAGGTACGATATTTAAAGTAACAACTCTAAAAAAGATCAAAAGGAAGTAGTGACAAGATTGGTTGTAGGTAGTATGTCTGTGCCCGTGTCGACAGATCACTCTGGTTATCCCGCGTTCAAACTTGTTGTGCATGGTCCCGCCGGTGTTGGAAAAACAACGGTACTGAGAGTTTTGGGAGCTCTCAAGAAAATAGAGGATCCACCTAAATTAGCAAGTGAATTGGCCTCTATTGAAGCCCCCTCTGGTGAAACACTTTTTTTCGATAAGATAACATTTCACGCGGGGGAATTTGACTTAGAGAAGGGGAGCGGTGTGAGGCTTCATGTTTGGGCAACTGCGGGAGCAAAACACCATATCCAGCAACGAAAAATTACCATGGAAGGCGCAGATGGAATTATTTTATTACTTTCACCATTTCAAAAAGATCTTCAAGATAATCGAGAAGTGATTGACGAGGTTTCTGCTTTCCTGCCGAAGCTCCCGTTACAGATTTTGATAAACAAGGCAGATAGCGTAAGTAGACAAGAGTTGCTGGAAACCACCGATGAAATAATGAACTATGCTAGTGAGAAAGGACTCAGCTCTATCGAAGAACCGATTGCGGTTAGTGTGCTACATGCAACTCGTGATCTTTTAGCATTACTTAGTAGCCCTAATGTCTATCAGTGCCTTACTATTGAAAAGCGACTTAAGAGAGAATGCCGCCCCGAGAGCATGGATCTAATCGCGAAAGGGTTTCGCCTCGTAGCTTACCAGGCGATTCTTAATCGACTTCGTCATTCGTCTTCTGCTGGTTCGAAATAATACTTTTCTGCGAAAAATTTGTAATTCAAGAAGAAAGTGTTCGAACGCTACTTATTTAATCCGCAGTCTCTGAGAACTGCTTAGATATATTTCATGGTGTAATCAGATGACTACTGGCAGAGATGTACCTCCAGACCTTTTAATAGAAGAGCTTACCACACGCCTAAAAGAGCTACCCGAGATCCAGCCTCCAGAATGGGCAAAATATGTGAAGTTAGGGGTGCACAAAGAACTTCCCCCGGAGAATCCGGATTGGTGGTATGTCCGTGCAGCTTCAGTACTCAGAAAGATCTATTTACGCGGGCCAATAGGCGTTCAGAGGCTCAGGCTTGAGTATGGCGGACTAAGGAATCGCGGTGTGAAACCGGAGCACTTCTACCGAGGAAGTGGCAATGTTTTGAGAAAAATCTTGCAGCAATTAGAGAAAGCAGAGCTAGTGTCTAGGGATCAATCTGGAAAGGGCAGAATAATCAGCCCAACCGGGATGAAATTTGTGGACAATGCCGCCCGTGAAGTTGCATTAAAAGTAATGTCTGTTTAAAAAATGGTTACTTGCCCGATCTAGAGTCAAAGGACGAGCTTATTTCGTCTCTTTTGCCCCATCAAAAAAAATATGTTACAATGAATGTATAACTCCAGTAGTAAAGACTCAAGGGGAAGAAAATGAACGATGATGAATTAGAAGCAATTCGCCAGCGAAAGTTGGCGGCCTTACAAGAACAGGCTCTTCGGAAGCAACAAGAAGAAGAGAGAAGACAACAGGCTGAGGCACAGATCCAAGCAATTCTCCGAGGCGTACTTACAGAAGAGGCAAGGGCAAGATTACAAAACATCAAACTTGTAAAGCCGGAGCTAGCACAAGCAGTTGAATACCAGTTGGCAACGCTTGCTCAATCTGGCCGACTGCAGGGCAAGATTACCGACGATCAGCTCAAGGCATTACTAAAGCAAATTCAAGAGAAAAAAAGAGAGACAAAAATAAGATTCAAGAGGGTCTAAAATGGCAACCCATAAGCTATACCACAGAAAAAAGCGTTACGCACACGAAATGAAGAAAAATTCGCCCATTCCTACGTGGCTCACACTTAAGACTAGCAGAAGGCTTAGGTCCAAGAGCTACGCGAGGAATTGGAGAAACTCTAGGATAAAGCGATAAGCGTTTCGAAAAAGAGTTGGAAGTGATCTAAATGGTCGAGATTATTGAAAGAAGAGAAGGAGTAGTGGTTCCTTTTTATCCACGACTTAACCATATTCCCCGTACCCGCAGAGCCAAGCGAGCTATTGGGATTTTACGAGAATACGCGAGTCGTCATCTGCATGCAGACATGGACAAAATCCTCATTGATGAGAAGGTCAATCAGTACATTTGGAATCGGGGAAGGGAAAAACCACCTCGTAAAATCATTATTGATATGACAAAAGATGATGAAGGATACGTTGAGATTTATCTTGCTGGCGAACAAGCCGTTCAGCCAGTTGAAGTTGCAGAGATAGAAGCGCCAGTTGGTCCTGAAGAGCCAATCGAGCCGGAAGAGGAAGAAGAAGAGGAAGAAGAAGAGGATTAGTCTTCTTCATCCATCTTATTTTTTTTATCAAATAACTTGGGGAGAATAAACTGTGCCAGATATTGTTCGTGTTACTATCAAAGGAAATGAAAATGTGGGCTTGTTCGCGACGGTCTGGGATAACTTGTTGATTATTCCCCCAGAAACAAAACCATCTACAATTTCTCTTTTGAAAGAAACACTTCAAGTGGAAAATGTGGAGCAGACCACAATAGCAGAAACTTCATTATTAGGGATTTTCGTAGTCATGAATAGAAGCGGTATTGTTCTTCCGCACACAATTACGCCTCACGAATTAGCGTTTTTCAAATCTATTGGAAAGCAGTATGGAAGAAATGTCTCTGTTGTTTCAGATACAATCACTGCGATGGGAAACACTATTCTTGCAACAGATAAGAAAGCGATTGTTAGCCCTAATTTCTCAAAGGAAGCGATTGAGATCATCTCCGATACGTTAGATGTCGAGACGGTTCCAGAATTACTTGTAAGCTCGCCCCTTGTAGGCTCGGTTGCATATTCCACCTCCAAAGGAACTCTTCTTCATCCTTTGGCAACTAGAGATGACATCCATTTTATTGAGCATGAACTGGGAACTCAAGTAGACATCACAACTGTAAATCGAGGGGTGCCGTATCCCCACAGCGGTATTATTGCGACACCTAGGGGTGCCGCAGTCGGGAGTAGTACAACAGGTCCTGAAACCCTCCGGATCTACCAAGTACTGTTTTGATTAATTGGGGAAAGATTAGAGGTCCGGGAAGGTCAGTTCTCCTTTTTTTGCGATCTCAATCAAGAGCGGGACAACGTCCTGATAGTCTCCAACGATTCCATAGTTGGCGACGGAAAAGATTGGTGCTTCGCTATCTTTGTTTATGGCAATAATATACTTGCTTTCCTTCATGCCTGCGAGGTGTTGAATGGCTCCGGAAATACCAATAGCGAAATAATAATCAGGACGCACAATTGTTCCTGTTTGCCCAACTTGGTGTTTTGAGGAGATATATCCGGCTTCTACCGCTCCTCTGCTCGCCCCAAGTTCGGCCTTATAGCCCTTTTCTCGCAGGATTTGCACGAGCTCTCGCAGTAGCTTGAAGCCTTCTTCTCCGACGCCTCGGCCACCAGAAATGATGATCTTAGCACCTTTAAGGTCAACTTGTTCGCCTTCAGCAATATGAACATCAACCACTTCGACTAAGAAGTCTTCAGATTTGAAATCAATAGCGAATTCAATGATTTCACCAGTCCTTGTTGTATCTTTTGGCAGTGGTTTGAAAACACCAGGTCGAGCAGAAGCCATTTGGGGATATGTCCATGGTCCCAGAATTGTGGCGAGTTTTGATTCTCCAAAACTTGGGCGTATCATTCGAAGAACTTTTTCGAAACGTTGTTTTCTTCTTCTATTCACGTATTCTCCGACGTCAAACATGGTACAATCTGCAGAGAGTCCGGTATGCACTCTTGCTGCGACTCGAGGAGCAAGTTCTCTCCCAAAAGTAGTGGCTCCAAAAAGAAACGCTTCTGGTTTTAGTTTTTCAATGACAGAAGTAATTACTCGAGTGTAGGGGAGGACAGAGAAGGTTTCTAATTTGGGATCATCCACAATAACGACCCTATCTGCACCGTGGTGAATGAGATCTTCAGCGAATTGTTTGACGTTATGTCCGATGAGCACACTAGTAAGGTGGGTTTCTAATTTGTCGGCAATTTCTCTTCCAATACCTAGGAGTTCGTATGCCACATCATGGGGGAAGCCTTCTGGAGTGATTTGCCCCCAGACGAATACGCCTCGTGCACCCTTGCGGAAGTCCACGGTCTTAATCTCATTACTGATATTTTTTGACGCATTGTTTGAACTCATTCTTCACACCTCTGTTTTTTCCTCTTCTACTTGTGGAGACGCAATAGCTTGGAGGAGGTGTTCGACTTTCTCTTCCACGGTTTCGCCTTCCATGAATTGACACGGGGGTCGGTCGTGGGTTACATTCTTTACTCTCCAGACAATGGTGGGGGAGCCGATTAGACCGACCTCATCGTCTTTCAACCCGATGTCTGCGACAGAATATGTTTTGATTTCTTTTTTACGAGCTTGAATAGCATATTTTAGCCGTGGCCCCCGAGGGGTATTTGCGGTATTCGTAATTGTAAGAAGGCAAGGCAATGGTACTTTGTAAGTAATAGATCCACCTTCCAGAATTCTGTGAACGATAAGGTGATCACCCTTGTATTCAATCCCTTCTACATAGGATACATGCGGGAGCTCCATCCTTTCCGCGACTTGGGGACCAACGTGAGCAGTGTCTCCATCAATTGTTTGAAGCCCTGCAAAAATAATGTCGAAATCGACGCCTAAAGTGTTTAGAAGTGCAGATAGGGCTTTGGCTGTGGCATATGTGTCTGAGCCAGCGAGCTTTCTGTCGGAAAGTAGTACAGCGTGATCAGCTCCCATTGAGAGAGCTTCTCTTAGAGATTGTTCAAAATTAGGAGGTCCCATGCTTGCAACCCAGATTTCAACTCGGTCTTCACCAATGGTATCCTTGAGTTGAAGTGCGGCTTCGAGGGCGTGCTTGCAGTAGGGATTCATCATGGAGGCAACAGAGCGATCCATCAGTCCTTCTTTGGTCGCCCTCATTTGTGATGGGATTGGAACTTGTTTGATTAGAACGCCGATTGTGAATTTTTTCTTAGTCATGACTTATTTCACCCAATTCTGTATTTTACTCCAAACGATCCCCGTGGATTAGTCCAAGAGACACTGCCTTGATCACACATGATAAAGCAGGTACCACATTCCACACAGTCTTCATACTGAAACTTAATTTCACCGTCAATGAGATTGTAACACCTGGTTGGGCAGCCATAGATGCACATGTGATGGGGGCAGTCTCGGCAGATATTCGGATCGATAGTGATGTGAGAATTGTGTTCGGCGTCTGTGACATAGGTTACTTTGCCGAGCTTGTTTTTGATATCAATCTTTATTCGTTGAATTTTGGTATGCTCTTCTATTTTGCTCATAATTGCCTCACCTGTAGTAAGTCGCGGAGGGTCGAAACGAGGCCTAGTTTCATACGTTTCATGTTGTGTCTGGCCATTTCAAGAATGTGTTTTCTTGGTTTGTTTTCTTCTCTAAGGAGCATCTCAGAAGTGCTCAAGATGTAGTCCGTATATTCCGAGTACAGCCTTGGATTTGCTTTGAATTTTTCTACATTCTTGAATCTGATGAGGTTCTGCAATACATAGGTGTTCATGAGGTTCTTTTGATATGTTTCCAACATTCTTGCAGACGTGTCTCCTTGTTTTATAGCATTCCCTACAGCTTTTCCGGCTTCGATTCCCGATCGTATTGCGGGTGCGTTACCATTAATTACTAGGCCATTGCTGAAGCAGAAGCCAGCGGCATCCCCAACTACAACATAACCATCTCCGAATAGAGGGGGCATCATGTGTAGTCCACCGGCAGGGACAAAATGTGCAGCATATTCAAGAAGGTCTGCATCACCAATGTATCGTTGGATACGTGGATGTTGCTTGAAGTATTCCAAAATATCGTAAGTGTGAACATTTGAAGGGAGAGTATCAAGTTCGACGACGATGCCTAAGGACAAGGATTTCTTATTCGTGTAAAGAAATCCTCCTGAAATGATTCCGCTAGGTAGACCACCGATGAGAAACTCGAATGCTGCGCCTTCTCCAGAATTTACGCCAAATCTCGTTTCGATTTCGTCACTTGGCATGTCAAGGACTTCTTTGATTCCAAGGTAGAAATGCTTCTTTTCAAAGGGAACGGTTGTTAGGCCAGAATTGATGAGAATTCGTGAGTTCGCTCCGTCGGCAACAATTACAGCCTTGCTTGAAAAATGATCGCCTTCCTGAATCAATCCTTTTACCTGGCCTTTTTCGATCCAGAGTTTTTCAATATTTATTCCCTCGTAAATGTCAGCTCCGGCATCTTTGGCTTGAGCGGCCATCCACTGATCAAATCCCGCACGCAATATGCTAAATCCAATATAGGGTTCTTAGCTCCATTCTTCAAAAAACCAATCAAAAATTAGAGAATTGCTCTCATTCAGCATTCCTATTTTCTTGGACACAATCGGGCGCTCCACCGGAGCTTTTTTCCACCAGTCTGGCTCGAGCAGTGCAAGATCATGACCCCATAGAACTCCTCCGGAGAGATTCTTGCTCCCGATAGGGGAGCCTCTATCGATCAGCGCTACGCTTATCCCTTCTTTTGCTAATTGCCAAGCAGCAGCGGAACCTGCGGGGCCAGCTCCAATCACATAAACATCGTAATCTGAAATGTCATCCATGCTTATCCACCAATTTGGGTCTTAATCAAGATTAACTAGCCCTTGATCTGCCATGCCAATGTTCCTCCAATTATGGAGGACGGAAATTTCAAGCTTGGCGGAGCTTTTAGGGCCGAAATATAGCCTACGACCGCGTAACTATTTTTTATTGATAAATATTCTCTTTCCAGAAGTGGATGGATTCCTTTATTCTTCACGTATTGCCTTCTTTCAGACAAGAAAGAAACTAGTGGAGCCCTGGGCGGGTCTTGAACCCGCGACCTCGTCCTTTTTGGAGAAAGATACCAAGGACGCGCTCTACCCCTGAGCTACCAGGGCTGAAAGATCAAGCTGTTTTTTTCTAGTTAGCAAAAAAAATTTTCCATTCCAACGCGATTTGATTGGTGAGGAAAATATTTCCAGCCATGATCCCGATCGTGGGAGATGATTACTCTTTCTTTAGAGGGAATTGGTTATGCTAAATTCGTTATTCGCTTTTGATTACAAACTGTTCTGCAATCACCTTTGAGCGTTCGGCAAGTTCTGCGAGGGATTGGGCTGAGTTGGTGATCTCAGCCATCGTTGAGGCCTGTTCTTCGCTCGCGGCAGCCGCTTCTTCCGCACCAGCAGCGGTGGATTCTGCAACAGACGCAACTTGATTCATAGCATCTTCGATGGCCTTTACAGTGTTTTCTAAGCGTGTTTGAACTTCCAAGATGGTTTTACGAATCTGGTTTGCGGATTGCTTTGACTGCACAGATAGTTTTCGCACGTTTTCGGCAACCACACCAAAGCCTTTACCATAGTCGCCAGCTCTTGCTGCTTCGATCGCAGCATTAAGTGAAATCAGGTTGGTTTGCTCAGCAATGTCTTGTGTTAATTTGCTGGCCTTATTGATTTGAAGAATTGATTCTTCACTGGCTCGTACTAGTTCTCGGAGAATAGTGTTCACTTCATCTAAGCGTTTTACTTGTTCAGCGGCACCTTCTGCAATGGATTGAATCGTTCCGGTTACTTCTTCTGTGGTCGCGCTGACTTCTTCGGCTCCAGCAGCAAGTTCTTCTGATGCTTCAGCAAGCGATACGGAAGTTCCTTGCATTTGTTCAACAATTTCTCTCAGACGATTCATGAGAGTTTCCGTTGTGTGTACTAAGGTCTTGATTTCCCCAATTCCCCGGTGTTTGAATTGAGGTGTTTCCATGATTTCACCTTGAGCTACGCGACGCTGGAAGTTAGAGGCTAAGACTATGGGGTTAACTATGTATTTTTGTGTAACTCCATTCAACATTGTAGCGACGATGACTACGAAGGAGGATCCCCAGATCCCGATGACAATTGCATTGTCTGGAACAATGGTTCTACCCAACAGCTGTTGATCACTAAACATGAAAAATGTGAACAAAAATGCTAGAGCAGACCCTACAAGGATGCTCGAAAAGATCAGAACCGTCATCAATGATCTGTACCGTATGTAAACTAGGATCATAGCTAGAATAAACACAAGTCCCGCAACAATTGCGCCAAGCATGAAATTTTCAAAATTACCCACAAGGTATTCGACAGTTGCCATATGTTTCCCTCGGAAGAATTGGGTGTTTCTCTGACATGTTCACAAGAAATGATTCCTTATTTTACTTTTGGGCACAATACTTGCTTAGTGTAAAAATATAGAATTATTCCCACGTTGCTCGGAGAATAGAAAAACGAAGATTTAGAAAGGGATTTTCCTGTTCTTCTTCCAGAATCTCCCCAACAACTTCACTTCGATGCTTTCTTTGGGAAACATTGAAACCCATTGCTTCTAATAATTTTGGGGAGATTTCTCGTTTTGCAAATTCGCTTCCCTCGATTACGATTGTTTCATAAATGACTCGATCAAAGCCCTGATCCTTGAAGATGTCTCCGAGATTGCATGCCTTAATTGCTTTTTCACTTGCTCTTTTTCCTTTTCTAATCCAGTGAATGATTCCGATTCCAGGCCGTTCTCCTTGCCGAATGAGCAATTGAACGATAGGGTGTTTTTCCAAAAAAGCAGTTATTAAAAGATATCCTTCTGCTTCTAGAGAATGGTACCGAGGCACAAGTATTAGTTCGTAGGCTTCTAATTTTAGACTTGTGATGGATTTTCAATTATTCTCTATGTTCAAAAATAATTTCGATAATCAAAACATGATAATATATGACAATACTTGCGGTAAACGTTGCTATTTTGTTTTCAGAAGGTAACGAAGTTCTTCTTTTGAAGAGAAAACAAGATCCATATGCTGGGTGGTGGTCATTCCCAGGAGGCAAATTAAAGCAAGGCGAGCCATTAAGAGAGGGTGTTAGAAGAGAAATAAGGGAAGAGACGGCGTTGGAGATCCGGGAACCTTTACTTAGGGTTTTACTGAATGAGCGTTATTACGAAGAGGCAAGACTGTCAGCTCATTTTCTCTTATTTTATTGGGAGGATAGACATCGGGTTTCATTAGCTGACATGCAGAAAATTTCTACTTCAGAAGAGGGTGAACTTTCATGGTTTGCAGGTGATACGCTTCCAGATCGGTTCGTACCCTCCGATAGGAGAGTTCTAGAGCATATTTTGAGAGAAAAAACTTCTCAGCATCTTATTGTTTTTGACGGATCCCTTGAAAGAATCAAACCTAACGAGCTAATACTTAGGGAGTGGGCCAAGCTCACTTAATGTATGTGTTAGTTCGAGTGTGAAAATGTAGTGAGGAGACCTCTACTCTTGCTTGCTTTATGCACTCGATCACGTCTTCAACGGTCTCGATGTCTTTCTTAAGCACAGATACACTCTTACCCAGTTGATTCAAATTATGTGCATCTGATCCCCCGACAAGTGGGAGTCCTAATTCATGAGCAA
>JAJRWK010000237.1 GCA_024276795.1 archaeon
GAATCGATCTGAGAAAAATAACTCCCGAGGAAGCAAGTTATGTCCTTTCTCACTGCCCCATTATTGAAAAGAATATTCCTCGATACAACGAAAATATTGAGTATTCTCAGCTTATCAGAGACCTTGCCTTCCTAAGGATGCCTAAGGAATTGGAAACAATTGGAAGAGATATTCTCTCTGCCCTTGGCATATTAGGCAATCCGCTCCCTCTTCATGTTCTCCATTCAATGTTTCACTCAGAAGCACAGATAGATATCGATTCTGTGCTCATATCCCTCGAAAAACAAGGAATCGTGAAAACAATCTATATTGAAGAAGAAGGAGCACTAGGTGTCTATCTCGTCCATTCTTCAAGCGAAGACAAGGCTCACCCCCTTAAGCTAGAAAAAATAGAGTCCCTGAGTATTGCCCCTTCCAGTGATTTATGGAAAATATATGTACGAATGAAAATAGAACAACTACCAAATCTCTCCGAAATTGAGCGTTTGGTCAAGAATTATCTACGTAGCCCATTTGCCCCCTTTGCTTTCAACATCCTTGATCAATACTATTCTCATCTTACAGACAACTCTGCTATAAGGATAAAATACTGGATGGGAGTAATAGCTTTTAATAGCGGTGAATCCTCACTTGCTGCAAGCTATCTTTCCGACGTGGTCTTAGAAGACACGAATAACGCGCTAACCCGAGAAGAAGCCGTTTGGTCTCTCCTTACCGCATCCTGGCTTCGATTTAGAGAAAAAGACATAACTCGCGCAGAACCGCTATTGCAAGAAGCCTTAGACATCATTAGTCAAGAAGATGAAGAAATGGCTCGGTTCCAAGCTTTGCTTGCTTTTCAATACTTTTTCAACGGTAAAATAAAAGAAGCGTGGAGACTGATCGAAGAAGCTCTTTCTAAGAAAATTAGAAAACTAAGTGAAGCTAACCTGGAAGCTAATGCTGTGGCGGGTATTCTTAGTCTCTACCTCGGAGATTATTCGAAGGCATATTTCCACTTCAATGAAGCTTATGAGATTGCTCATGCTTTGCAGCGTTTTCATGATGAAGCGTGGATCAGAAGAAATACAGCCACCGCACTTATCGCAATCGATCCGGAAGAAGCAGTAAGCCGGATCAATGAAGCCTTAGACACTTATGCCGCTATTGGGACGCTCAAAGATGTAAGCATTACTCTGAACAACAAAGCAATGGTCCTCTTCCAGACAGGAATTATTACAGGAATGCTCAAAACCGCAAAAGAAGCATATGAACTTGTCAAGGCACTTAACAGCCGGCTTGACTTAATGGCTCCAGCAGACACATATTCCCTCGCATTACTAGTCAGTGGAAAATTTGAAGAAGCCCTTGACTATTCTGAAGAAGCCCTTGTCATTGCTCGGGAATACAATGAAGTCATTGGACTCATCGAAGTTGGGATCTCAAATATTATCATTCGTTTCCTAGGAGGCTACGATTTTTCAGAACAGCTAAACGGACTCAAGATGCTTCAAGCAGTTGCAGCCACTCCTCCCTTTGGCGAAATAATCAAAGGAATCGAATTCCACATTGCTAATGTCAACCCAGACCAGGGGATCTCATATTTGATGAAAGAATTTGCAAAAGGTAGTTTCCAAAGCTTGTCAACTATATACGAATACCTGATCACGTTCTTTTGGTTCATGAATCTCAGCAAACTCATTGCAAGAGACCAGGATCCCAAGAAAATCATTGACCCGTTCATTCGTGCTGGTGTTGACCTCAAGATCTTATCTCCGAATCTCAAGACAATTATCAAAGATGCCGCAGAACTGATTTCTTCCGAGTTTGAAACACGTTCCGAGTTTCACCGACTTTACAAAATCGCTCCCTCCATTTTCATAAAATATAGTGTGGCAATGTTTTTCCTAAGTCTTGGAGAAAAATCTACATTGCCAATCCTTGCCTCAATTCTCCAACATTGCCTCGACAATATTCCCCCAGGAATTCACAACGTATTTCTGAAGAGATACGTGGAAAACACTGCTCTTGAAGAGTATTTACCTCGAACCGGATCCTATGTAGTTAGGGTTTCTGAATTGATCAAACAGTATCTACAATGAGGGTCTTACTTAATCATAAAAAGTCATCAAGCCGTACTTTGTGTTCTCCCAAAACTTCATCCAAGGATAGATTAAGATTGAAACGATTCACTGCTCTCACCGCTTCCAATATGTAGTAATGTCGATCAATGCGTTTCAGATCTACTAAGTCCGGATGTCTTGCTCTGTTTCTCACGTTTCCCTTCCCCTCCATAACAATAAAAGGAAAATAGGCGAATTCTTTCCACGCTTGCTCCGGATCAATGTTTTTCTGCTTACAATAATGAATAAATGCCCCCACGGCCGGTGGAATGACTTCATACTCACTTGGTGGCTTCTTGATCGGACCAAGCAGAATGAGTTGTTGCTTGATCTGTTCTTCGTCAAACTTTAGAATCTTTGCAATAATTTTCCGCATCTCATTTCTAGCAAATTCTAAGTCTCCAGTCTTCAAAACTAACTCAATTGCTCTTTTTTGAGCTTCTCGAGAAAATGGGGACCAGTCACTTCGGATTGCTTCAAAACCAACAATTACAATCTGTTTCGTCAGCACAGAAGCATAAGTGTACCTCTTCTTTGCTCCCTTGTGAAACAATATGCGAAACGCAACATCTTGAAGCTCTAATCTCATTTGCTCAGGAAGCTCCGCTCTCAAGAACTCCACTAGTTTAGAGATTTGGGGAACTCTTTCAAGAACCTCATCTCTAGAATGAGGTGCTGTTTCCCACAGCTCTTCAATTTCGCGTTTCAAAGGTGTCTCGATAAAGACAGAATCCGTGTCTCCATAAATTGCTTCATACTGCTCTCCGAACTCCATTGTCTTTTTTCTCAATTCGCTCAAGTAAAGTCTACCAATTTCAGTGATTGCGGCAGCAATCTGAGAATTGTATAACCTGCTCCCTATGAAGTTATAACTCCCAAAAGTGGAATTGGCAACGATTTTTAAAGCTGTACTATATGCCTTCAGGGTGCGAATGATGGCTTCGTCCTCTCGCTTCTCTATCGCTTTCTGAAGCCGGTTCTTCACCTCTATTCTTTTTGAAAAAATCATTTCTTGCATTAGGGCCATTGTAGTTCGCGGGACTTCTGCAAACCGGTCTCTGGGGTCTCTTGCTTCTGGATTGACAAACGATTCTGCTCCCACATTATGGGCAATTATTATACTTGGATACATACTAGTAAAATCACAAATCACAACACCAGTAGCAATCTCCTTTCTTGGAGAAAAGACCAGCCCGCCTTTTGCGATTTGGTGTGCCTCTGAACGTTTCTTTCTACCCCCTGCTCCTGGAGACGCTGGAATGAGAATATGTGCTTGGTGCATCACTCGAAATAAGAGAAACTCTCCTGCTTGCCTAGCCGTATAATACATCGCTTCTCCTGCCGGTGCACCCGTTATTCTTATCACTTCAAGCCATTCTGGAAGCCCCAGTCTAAACCAAAGGCGGTATGTAAGTTCAGCGTCCTTCAATGCATATTTTGCAAACAAATCAAGGATATCATCATGATCGAGTCCTTTTCTCCAGATCTCTCCGTGTGTTGATGATAATTCGAGCTTACCTTCTCCAAGCACTGCTTGAGCAATTGAATTCAGAGATTTGCTCCCGTCCTCTGTGTGTATGTGTGAGGCCTTTCTAATAATATCAAATGTGAGCACTCCCGGGATCAACCAGCCATGTCCGTACTCTGGTTTTTGAGGGAACCTATCTTTGAAAGGAGACAATAGAGAGGGTCTTAACCCAAGATTCTTGATTCTTTCCACCAGGTAGGGAAAATCAAATCTATCACCATTAAACGTGATTAACACGTCCGGATCTATGTTCTCCCACAAAAACTGGAATGCACGCATCAGAAGTCGTTTCTCTTCTTCGTCTGAGTCTCTTTTCAAAATGAATATCTTCTCTCTTTTTTCCTCCTCGGTCCGCCCATAGCAAAGACTGACTGCCGTGATTCTTCTCTTGGCATCTCTTATTATACTGGCAAGCGATTCGCTATCAATGTCCGGATCTGCGTCTGCATCTATCTCAATATCGAGACTGGCTATCATGGGTGTGTGGGTTGAAAGTTCAACTGGATTCAAATGGCTTGTTCGTCTTAGCCCTTGACGAGAGGGAAGACCATTCTTAATTCTTACACCTTGAAGGCAAAACAACCCTGTATCCAAAAGAAACCGATGGGTGAAAGGAATATCTGCCTCAAAGGTTTCGATCCCTTGCTGTTCAAATATGTCTCGGATCTGAGGAACTGCCCATGGATGCTTTCCCACAATCTTACAAAGCTTGGTTTCCTGTCCCCCGTCATATTGATATTTTGAAACGATCTCGGCTCTAACATACCATTCCGAAAAAAAACGATACTTTCTCTGGAATAACCTTATCTTGTCAATTGAGGTTTTTGCGTAAAAGTATGGTAAAAAATCTTGGACTGATATTCTTCTTCTAGTTCCATCCTCTCCTCGAAGATAGAGAATTATTTCTGCAATTTCACGGTCTTTGGTTCTCTTTCTCCTATAATTAATATCGATTAGTATAGCAATCCCTCCAGTGTCATTAAGTAATGTTGCTGTATCTTTCACGGCCTTTTCTTGTACGGGGGATTGATTCATAGCACGGCACTCCTCTCTTAAGACTAGTAGTATTTGAACAACCTAAGTGTTTTCAGTGACGACTATGGTAATGTCACTTTTTCGAGAGTAATATTCTTCAGCGTATAACTTTGAAAAAGAGGGTTTATGGGAAACACCGTTTAGACAAAAAGAAATATTATGCTCCCAGGCCATGGGGGGCATGCCCGGGAGCCACTCTCGATGCACTCGCGACCTCGCGGAGTGAGCATGAACTCCATGAAATTTTAATATTTCAATGGGACGCTCCTTCTGGAACGTGTGTTCTATATTATTTGGTCATCCCATTCTTTATAAATCCATCGGCGCCACCCTTCACACTACATCTAGAATGAAAACAAGGGACTTCCCGAAAAACACTCGCTCAATGCATGACGGGCAAAACTAAGGAAGGGTAACAACGCATGGTTCCGGTGTATCTTTTGCACCACTTGCTCAAGCTCATTTAAGTCGATTCTCCAACCTATTGAATAATAAAAACCTCTCTTTTGTCCATCTCTCAGTACTGCATACCCTGTCTGCCTCCCCTTTGTCTCTAACCTATGGAGTTGCAATCCAGGATAATCCATTCCATACAAGAACTCAGTAACCTCGCTATGGGGTAAGAGATTTCTTGCTACCCCTATTGTTTTAACCCCCAAAACTGCTCCAATACTACAAGCTAGTCCCCAGAAAAAAGGATGGGCTTGCCCATGCCCTAGTACTACTAAGTAATTGTAATTTGTAGGAAACCGGGTAATTAGGTCAATCCACTCGTTTGTTTCATGCCATGCCCTTTTCTGAGGAACGTAGCACATATGTGGACTGTTCTGATGAAAACAGATCTTTTCTGCTGAATCTCTTTGCAGATTCCACAAAACGATACAGCACCTTGTAACAAACTCTCGAGTCTGACAATAGGGAAACAGTATTCGATTCATACTACACTTGTACTGAATTATGAAAATCGAGCAATCCATTCGAGCTCAATTAGCCATGTGATCTCCTCAGTGTACCGTATTACTGGATATCCGCTTTCAGTAATGCTTAGGAAAAACTCTATGCGCTCTGTAACTTCCTTGATCTTTGAAGTTTCTTCAAGAAATGTAGCAGCTTCACTGAGAAACTCTTTTTCTTTCTCATAGGAGAATACTAAGCAAATGCTTGATCCAATTACTAGTGGAACTGGATAAGTAGGAGGAGATACGTTTTTGGCCTTGACTCTTTTTAGCAATTTGATTGGTTTAAACTCCACTAAATCGTACGTGTAAACTCGCCTCCTATCTACAAGAAACAGAACTTCTTCATTGATTGAGAGCTTTTCTACCTCTCCCCTCGGTGGAGTAATGTGAAACGTTGGTTCTGATGCTGGGTATTCATAGATTTCTACCATCGTTCCATCATAGAGTGCTAAGATGTTTCGATTCGCCACAATTAGCTTTGGCTGTCTTATTGGCGGCACTACTCGAAGTTCTCGATATATCTCTGCGTCCCAAAACCGAAGTTCTCCTGTTTCGTCTCCTGTGAGAATACCCTTGTCCGTGATTCCCCCTGCTATTAATGCGTTTGTATGTCCTAGAAGGGTTGCTTTGAGTTCAAAATTCTGAAGGGCCCAGATTTTTCCTACTCCGTGTTCTGATCCCACAAGTACATGAGTCGATGATCCCGCAAGAATGCTTGGTTTTCCTATTCCGCTGAATCGGTGGATTTCTGCAAAAGATACCAAGTCCCAGACGATCACAAGACCATCCTGTCCTGCAGAAATTAAATGGTACTCAGTTAGGACGACATTGGTTACCCCACCTGCATGTGCTACGACAAACCCTATCCTTGATTTTTGCTCAAGATCCCACACCTCGAACATCCCATCTTCTCTTCCTAGGGCAACATAACCCCTATTAAGATGGACCGTTGTGAAGTTTATTCCTTCGCTACGGATCTCAAAAGACAGTACTTCATTCTTATAAACATATGCGGTGTCTTCGGAAATAATGCATGTATAATCCTCACTAGCTGAAAAATCTGTAAAGGGCCTGTTCTCAGGTAGAGCAATTTGGAACTCTTGAGCCGAGGTATTACTGTTCCAACACTGAATGTACTCATTTCTAATACTAACTAAGAACTTAGTTGGTTTTGCGAGTATTGCCTTAGCAATCGGTGCTGTGAATTGTGCGATAAAAAGCATTTTTTGTTTTTCAAGATCCCACAGAACAACAGAATTATCGGCAGAACAAGAAAGTGCTAGGTAATCATAGCAACTAATGTGGGTAATTGTGTCAGAATGCCCTTCCCTCAGAACTGCTGGAATGAATAAAGGATGTTCCTTTTGATGTTCTTGCATATTTCATGCTAGTAAAGGATTTCATATTATAAAAGAATCCATGGAGAGCTGGTTGAATGATGGAGCCGAGTGACTCGACTCAGTTCATCGATCCCCCAGAGGGTACTCCCTGGGTCTTAAGGTTCTCGACTCCATGCAATGATCGAAAATCCAAAGTATAAGCATTGTTATTTGTAGTTTTCATGCCAGCCGGATTCTCTCTGTTTAATTCCAATGTGGTCTATCCACACACCCTCGCGTAACATGTTTTAATGAATTCCTACTGCACGCGTGTTTCTGAATCAGAAAACTCCGTCAAGATCCATTGTTTGATTGTTTCTGTTGCCGCAACTACTTCCTTAATAGGGACTCTTTCATTGGTTTGATGACACAGATCCGGATCTCCCGGTCCAAAAATGATGAAGGGAACAGGCTCTTGTTCCCTGACACACAAGATCGCCGCATCAGTTGCATATCTTAAACCTGCAATCTGCCTTTGTTCCCCAATGACTTCTGAGACGATATTCAGCAAGTCCTCCGCCCAAACAATATCTGGGTTCTCCAACGGAACCAGTTTATGAACTACTTCCATGGAATACGAGAACTCGGTTCTAGTGTCTTCTTCTGCAAGAATGTTCTTCAACTTAGAATCAACGTCTTCCAAGCTAGAATGGGGAGAAATACGATAATCCAAAGATACAAGGGTCGTTTCTGGAACAACATTTGGTTTTGTTCCACCTCTGATCACACCAATATTTAGTGAAGACGGGCCTACTAACTCATGATCATCGCTCGGAATTGCCTCGTAGAATCGTGGCAGAATTCTCGCCATCTCCACAATGCTATTCTTTCCTAAGTGTGGATACGCTCCATGTGCGCTCTTGCCATGCACCGTAACATTCACCCAGAAGACTCCTTTCTCTGCAATGCCAATATTGAGACCTGTTGGTTCTGCAATGAGGATTTTTTCCACGTCCTTCATCATTCCTTTTTCAACAGCCCTTCGGGCCCCATTCATGTTGATCTCTTCTTCAGTTGTCAGAATTAATCGAACTTCTGGAACCGGTCTATCTGTTGTTGCAAGGTCTGTGAAGGCTTTGACAATGCTTGCAATTCCTCCTTTCATGTCAACTGATCCTCTTCCCCAAACATGGTCATCGACAATTTCTCCCGCGAGAGGATCATGCGCCCATTTGTTCTTTTCACCAATTGGCACGGTATCCAGATGTCCCGACAGCGCAACCACATGATCTAATTCTCCTTTTATCGTTGCATAAAGATTCGATCGTTCAGGGCTGTATTCATCAATTTCAGCAGGAATTCCTACTTCTTTTAGAGCGTCCCTTATAAGACCGGCAGCTTGCAAACTCCTTCCCTCTTGTGTATCCAATCGAAGCAAAGATTGGAGCAATTCAATCGCTTGATCCATACGGTAAAAGACGAAAAAGAGGATTTGAACATTACTGAAAAAGTAATTCAAAGCAGAGAAAGGAAAGAATCGATTCAAAGGGCTCTACATTCTCTACGTGGAGACACTTCTAGTGGGGCTTTGAAATTGCGTCAAGATCATCCATGACTTCCTCTGGGGGAGGCGGAATAAATCCTTCTCGCATTAACATCTTGATGATCTGTTCAGAACGCATTATCATTGTGCTTGCCTTTTCGAATAACTCCGCTCTAGATGGTTTTATTCTTGCTATTCCTTGTCTTATTGCTGCTTCGCCAACAGCCACCGCCTCATTGATGAAAACTTCTCTCTGCTCCATTGTTGGAACGATATGATCCGCTCTCAACCCGTCCATTTCCGCAACTTCTGCGATCGTATGAGACGCAGCCAATACCATCTCATCCGTTATTGTTGTCGCCCTAACATCCAACGCTCCTCGAAATATTCCAGGGAATCCCAAACTATTGTTAATCTGGTTATCAAAATCACATCTTCCCGTTGCCACAATTGCTGCTCCCGCCTCTTTGGCATCCCACGGCCAGATCTCCGGAAGCGGGTTAGCGCAACAGAAAACTATGGGGTCAGAAGCCATGCTCCTCACGTGATCTTTGGTTACAGTGCCGGGCTTCGGCGTAGACATTGCAATCAACACATCCGCCCCTTCAACTGCTTCGTCTAAACTGCCGACTTTTCCCTCCGCATTTCCATGAATCGCGAACTCCCCTTTCTGAGGATATCTAGTCCTTAGGGCTTCCTTGTCTTCCCGGTTTGGGTGCAGTATGCCCTTACTATCCACCATAATAACGTTTGACATTTTGGCTCCCGCCGTAACAATTAGTCTTGCTATTGCTATGTTTGCAGCTCCTGCACCAAGAAAGGTTATTTTTACCTCATCAATTTTCTTCCCAACTATTTTCAAGGCATTGATGAGTCCCGCCAAAGTAATCGCAGCAGTTCCTTGTTGATCATCATGCCAGACAGGAATTTTGACTTCCTTGTCTTTTCTCAATCGATCCAGAATCTCAAAACATTTAGGCTGAGAAATATCCTCGAGATTGATTCCTCCAAAAGATGGTTGAAGCCATTTCACGAACTGAATTATTTCCTCTGGTTCGTGAGCATTTGTGCAAACAGGAAATGCGTCTACTCCCCCCAAGTACTTAAACAATAGTGCTTTTCCCTCCATCACGGGCAGCCCTGCCTCGGGGCCAATGTTTCCCAAACCCAACACTCTAGATCCATCTGATACTACTGCTACTGTATTCCATTTGAAAGTATGTTCATAGGCCGCATTTAATGATCCTGCCTTCATGTCTTCTTCAATAATACGACAAGATCTAGCAACACCAGGCGTATACCATATGCTGAAATCTTGCATTCCCACGACGCGGCACTTCGGGATTACTTCTATTTTTCCTCCATAATAAGGATGAAGAATCGCTGCTAATTTGGCAGGAATTTTTGCTCTTCGCTTGAGCTCGTCTATGGTGAGCTTCTCTTTTTTCTTGTCAACAATTTTTTGCATCGAACCACCTTTAAAGTAAGGCTCACCCATACTGTTGGTGTGCATTAAAATATATTTGTTAATATCTGTGGGTTTTTGTGCTTAAATAATTTTAATTTATTAAACTAATATTCGGAAATAATAGCTAAAATATAGCGGGTAGCATTTGTCTATCTTCTGATCTCCAATAGGCATTGCCCAAACAATTGACCACTCCGTCAGAAAACCTGGATAAAAGTTGGGGTAAGACTGTTTCGTTATAAAACAAAGAGAAAAACATCTGCACAGCATAATTCGGTGA
>JAJRWK010000238.1 GCA_024276795.1 archaeon
AGGAACCAATTATGTTACCTTAACTGCCGAGGCAGAAGATAGAAAATATAGGAAGAGAATCGATTTTGACGAGGAGATTGACCCCAACAGCATCAAGGCACACTTCAAGAACGGCGTTCTCGAAATAGAGGTCGCCCCCATAAGCCCTCCGGAAGAGGAGGAAACAGAAATCAAGATAGAATAAGAGCGAGGAGCAGTTACTCCTCTTGCCTCTGTTATTCCTTTTTTCTACTGATTGTTTTTAATATCTGTTTTTTGAAGTATTTTCTTGGCAGAGATGATGACCGACTGGTTTTCCGGATTGGTGAAGGAGAGTCTGGAGCGCTGATCTGCTGTTCTTTTTTTGTGATTGGAGAGATGATTCGTTCTTTCGTTTGTTTTTTATCGAGTGCCTTATATTGCAGAACAATAGACGCTGGTTGAATGATTAAAGGCAATACCCAATTGAGGGGAAAGTCACCTATTGTTGTCGGCATAACTGCTACCGTGGGTCTAATTACGTTTTTGGCTAATACAGGAGCGGGTATTGTCTTTCCAATTTTCCCGAAATACTTAGAGGTCTTTGGCGGGGGACCGACCGAGCTGGGTTACCTGGCCGCAATATTTTCTTTTACCGCATTCGCTTTTTCACCATTAATGGGTTGGGTAGGAGACAAGATTGGTCGGATAAAGTTAATAGTGCTTGGCATGGTTGTTTTTGCCCTTTCTAATCTTTTATATGCCGAGGCTGATTCATTGCTTGTTTTGTATGTAGCTAGGGCGTTTGAGGGGCTTTCTGTTGCAGGAATTGGTCCTAGTGCCCTTTCAATTATTGCAGGGATCACGGATCCGGAGGAGAGACCGTTTTATATTGGGATCGTTAATGGTGCAGCTCAAGCGGGATTCATTGCTGGTCCCGTCCTAGGAGGGGTGTTTCTCGATTTATGGGGTCTAAAAGCTCCGTTTTATATTTCTGCAGGCTTGGGCATATTATCTGCATTAGTTGCAGCGATCGTATTGCCAGGTAGTGGGAAAGTAGCGATTTTGGAGCGAGAACAGAAAAAGAGGAGCGAGGAATCAACAGAAAGCCTGGCGAATCAAGATTCTGAGGTCTTACTAGCATACCAGTTCGGGATCATGACGATTGTTAGTTTTAGCACATTTCTAGCTTGGGCTCTCATCGAGCCTGGTTTTTCATTCTATATCTATGACATCTTGGAGTTTACCCCGACGCAATTCGGATTGTTTGTGAGCGCCTATGCGGCAGTGCTTACTATTGGACAACCACTTGGGGGGTACCTCACCACAAGAATTGGGCCTAGAACCACCATTATTATTGGGCTACTGATCTACTCTTTTTCTTACCTTTACTTAATTGTAGCACAAGAGCTTTTCGAAGTGCTAATCATGGGGGCCATGGCTGGAGCGGGAAACGCGTTGACGAGTCCGGCTGTTTCCTCGGAGGTAACCAAGGTAGTACCTAAGTCCCAGCGAACTACTTGGCTCGGTATTTACTCTGGATTTGCCACTTCAGCAGGATTTGTTGGTCCAATTGTTGGGGGGTATGTATATCCAAGCCTAGGACCAGAGAGAACGTTTCTCATTTCTTTTTCAATTCCTTTCATTGTTATGCTTATCTTTGCTCTTACATACAGATCTCAAAGTTCGCCTGGGAAGATATGGGATCCGCAGAACACGGATATTGATTTTTAAGTATTCTTCGTCCTTGTTGAGCGGTTCGTATGGAGCTTGAAGAATTTCTTAAGCTAGCTGGTCTGACTCCCAATAAGGTGAAGTTGATCAAGAGAGCCCTTGAAAGGGCGGGAATAACCAATTGGAGGAACTTAGTGACATATACTCCAGAAGAGCTGGCAGCCGCCGTAGATGGTGTTACTGCACAAACCGCGTACGTTGTTACTCGGCTTGCACGAAAGCAGATTCGCGGGGGAAAACTCTTCAAAAAAGCCAGGGACTTAGCCCTTGCAGAAAAAAACCGAACTTACATTACGACGGGAAGCAAGAGACTGGACAAGCTCCTGGGAGGAGGATGGAGCGTCGGAACTCTGGTGGAATTAGTTGGTGAGCCCCAAATGGGCAAGACTCAGCTTGCATTGACAGCCGCAAGCATCGCTCCATTACCCATTGAGCAAGGCGGTCTCGGAGGGAGCGTGCTCTGGATAGATACAGAAGGAGCGTTTCGCGTCCAGAGACTAGTTGAGATTGGGAGACGATTCAGTGTTGAAGAAGACCAGATATATGAAAAGGTTTTCCACGCAGAAGTTTTCAGTGTTTCGGATTTAGAAGATGTCATCAGGGCTGTTACCTCCGAGATGATTGAAGAAAACGTGAAACTGATAGTGATCGATTCGTTAATAGATGTGTTCCGCAAGGAATACACCGATCTTCATCGTTTACCAGAGAGACAAAGACGGATGAATAATATCTTGCACAAGGTAAAGGTTCAGCTTCGGGCACAACAACAACTCGTAATGTACACTAATCATGTTACCGCAAAGATTGATCCGTACAAGGTAATCAATGAGGGAATGAACAGCATCCCTGCTGGAGGATTTACCTTAGGACACGCCAGTGACATCCGACTCTACTTGAAGAGACCAGGTAAATCGATACGAGACAAATACAAGGCACAGTGGCCACGAGTCGCAAGAATCATTGATTGCGGCTGGCTCCCCGAAAGTGAAACCATTTTTTCCTTAGGACCCCTAGGTGTTTGTGATCCGGAAGATGAGAAAAAGTATGTCAAACAAGCAGAAGAACTAAAAATAACGGGTTATGCTTAAAGAATTCGGTTCAGAATTGCAGCAGAAACATCGCTGGATGATTCTAAGAGCCGCTGTGCTCGTTTTGTAGCAGTGGCAACAATTCGTGTACATTTGTTTTCTCTAAGAGGATTATTGAAATCGATGGTTTGATTCTTTGTCTTGAATTCTTCAAGAAGCTTTGAACAATCGGTTTCGTGGAACTCATCTTTGAAACTTTCTTTGAATCGCTCCACAAGTACTTCTCTCTTATCATCCGAATAACCTGACTGTGACATTACAATGTCGATGGCAGCAATTCCGCCAACTATCGCCCCACAAATGGAACCTTCTCCAAATCCTCTCCCAAAATCTTCAAATGCTTCGTGAAAAATTTGGACGTTCTTATAGCCTTGATAGCCTTGCAACTCAAGAATACTACAAGCAACAGCTTGAACGCAATTCGAGCCTTTTTTCCAGTATTTGACAGCTAATTTGTCAACAGCGACCATGACATAGAATCTAAGGGACATATTCTAAATACTTCGGGAATAACTTGGACAATTGAATAATAAGATACACAACCAAAACAAGAATAGTAGAACTCCAATTTCTTAAGGGACAATTCACATTAGAGGTGGACGGACTTTCGATCAATTAGCATCCTCCAACCACAACACTAGTTAAGTGAAAAACATTGGATTAGTCTACTGAAGATCCCGACACCTAGTCATATCGGTTGCGAAATGAGATAGCCCCATAATCAATAAGGCTATAAAAAAACGCGATAAGCTAGAAATATGGCAAATAAAATCAGAGCAAGCCACATTCTTGTTGAAAGGCACAAATTAGCAGTGGAGATTATTGACCGGATTCAATCAGGAGAAGATTTTAAGGAACTTGCCAAGCAATATAGCACATGCCCTTCTAAGAAGCGAGGTGGGGACTTAGGTGAATTTGGCAGAGGCCAGATGGTAAAAGAATTTGAAAAAGCGGCATTTGCGCTCCAACCAGGTGAAATGACTAAAGAACCCGTGAAAACAAAGTTTGGTTATCACATAATCCTTAGAACAAAATAATGGTTTCTACGCTAGGAGCCTCTTTGAGCCCTTCTCCTCCTGAGAATTTCTTCTAATCGATCACTGATTGCTTGTGTTTCATCAACTTCTGAGGAGGAAGGAGTCTCGGGTGAATGGGTCTCTTGAGGAAATGAATCTTGATCTGATGGGCGAATAAGATCTAGGGCACTTATTATATCCCTTGCTATTTTTTTCATAGTAGGGGAGAGCTTGGACATCCCAGAGGCATATTCGGTCTTTATTTCGTGAAGATAATGAACACCCGATTCATAATCGCCCATATAAAAAGAGGTAATTGCTTGTACAATTAGGAGAGACATTATTTTATCGGCTGGAACAGGATCACGGAAACCAGGATACATTGTATGTAGTATACCTATTAACCTATACATATGTTGCGAATTTTCATAAGCAAACGTAGGTGTACAAGATTAATTAGCGCGCAGTCATTGCTGGTCGTGAATAACTCCAGTCCCTATAGAATCTTAGCAGTGGAGTGAGAGCGACTTTCAAAGTAAAACGAGACAAGCGAGGAAGGGCTCAAGGCCATATCAGTTAGCTAATTAAAAAGAGTATGGACAAAAACAACATCGAGTAGTTGGGGAAAAGCAGTAGTATCATTCCTAATGGGGACAATCATTTAAATAGGATGATTATCTCTCTTGAAACAATACAAACAAAGGAGAACATAAATGATGACAGTGGAATTGATAAATGTGTATAATTTCTTCCAAAGCATATGGGCGGGCACATTGACTCCGCTTATTGTTTTGCTAGGGCTTAGTCTAGGTGGTTTACTGGTACGATTGTCCAGAAAGCAGATCCTACCGAATCCGGATCCACAGGGACCTTCCGCTCCCCCAACAAGTGATCCCCCACTGGAAAATCCACCTCCAAACCCGGGTTTTGATCCAAACTGATGTGAAAAACCCCCACATTCCCCCTTCATTAACCTCATTCGATCTATGATTTGTTTTATTTCTAACAATAAGTCGGAGGAAACAATTAATTTGTCAGAATTTAAAACAATTTCAAATTTGACAGCTCAAATAGAGAGGATGATAGACAAGGGAAGTATTAGGGAAGTCAGAAAAAAACTAAAAGAGGTTAGCAACTCGAATCTTAAAGGAAAAAAATTCTTGATTAAATTTTTTGAGTCGCAAATTTTACAGGTTAAAAATGAGTTTTCTTCTTCGTTATTGATTCTTGAAAATCTAAAGAGCAAAACGTCGTTTTACAAGCATAATTCCACTTTTTTGATCAAGGTCGAGTTATTGAAGGCCAATGCTTTAATTAATCTAAATAGATTGAAAGAGGCAGAGAAAATTCTTGTCAAAATTGAGAGAAGCATAAAAAATGATACGAGCATCTCATCAATTGAGAAGGACCGACTCTCGATGCAATATTTCTTAAGACAAGGAGAATTTTGGAGAAAAAAGAATAAACTGGATAAGGCAATGCAATGTTTCGAAACTGGTCAAAAACTTTCCGTGAAACTAAGCGACCAAAAAATGCGTGCCTTGTTTTTTTATTCATATGGAAGCGTAGAATTGCAAATTGGCAGGCTAAGAGAAGCTGAAAGAAACCTATCAAAAAGCTATAATTTGTATAAAAACACGTTCATGAGCTTAGGTTTCCCGATCATAGCATACAACTATGGAATTGCGCTATTGAAGCAGGGGAAACTAATGCAGGCTACAAGATTTCTTAGAGAAAGTTTGTCAGTCGCCAAAGACATTGAAGACCATGTTATCGCTGCATTTTCCACCAATAGCCTGGGGTCAATTGCCTTCATCCAAGGAAAACTAGATGATGCTCGGGAGAGATATTATGAAGCAGTACAAGAAATAGAAAAAACAGATAGGAAAATCCTTAGATACCATTTTTTTTACAATATTGCACTAGTCTATAAAGAAAAAGCTTCCCTAGACGAAGCGATAGCATGGTTTTCCCAAGCTCTAAAAATAATTAGACATAGTGTGCGCCCCTTCGATTACGAAGCAGCAACATTGATTCACTATAGCATGGCTTCCTTGTTTATTGAACTGGGAGATCGCAATAGAGCGATGAAAGAAATTGAACAGATCGTTCATTTTGCTCATAAAACAGAAAACAAGATCATCCAACTCAGAAAGAAACTAATTAAGGCCATTTTATTGAAAAACTCAAGTGACCTCAAAGGAAAGGTCAAAGCGTATGAGATCTTTGAAAATATTACTGCATCTCCAAATGCAGATCATGCCATAAAACAAGAAGCAGTAATTCAGCTGTGTGGACTACTCATGTTTGAAGCAATGTCTTTACAAAATCCCGAAGCTCTTGAAAAACTTCAGTACTGGATTCAAATACTCCAAGAACTAGGCAAAAAACAGAAAGATGCATGGGCATTCTTAGCGTCTTTAAGAATTCAAGCACTCCTTGATGTCTTCAAGGATCAACGTGAAAAGGCGATAGAAAAACTAGCGGTTGCAATCAAATTTGCGGATGAAAATGGAATGTTTCACTGGGCAACAATTATTGCAAATGATCGAGACAACCTCATGCTTAATAGATCGGAAGGGACGAAGCCCATTTTAGCACATCAAGATTCAAACAAAGGATGGTCATCAATCGTTACAGCTAATCAGCTCTTAGTCAAAACTCCACCGTACGAGGTACTCACGTCAGAAAAACCTCTCCATTTCTTAGTCATTATTCCCCAAAAAAACGGTACGGGGATAATCGTTGTCTCTCCTAAAGGCCAGATTTGTGAAGAAGAATACATCTCTGATTTAGTTGCGATTCTTATTAACAAAACCGATTTCCGAGAATTTCAAGGATTTTACCATTTTGTCCTCAGGAACAACCCCACCTTAATTGACAAAAGGGATAACCTTTATTATGCATACGTCTACGAGGGGAATTCTTATCTCGCTAGCCAGAAGTTAGACTTTCTCATAGGGATTTTTCATGAACAAAATTATCATTTAATACTGCAAGTGGCACGGGATAAAAGGTACATATGGAAATTACAAGAAAAGGCTGAAGAAACCTTAGATCAGTTCATTCCCGTGGAAGTCGAAAATTCAAGATCAGACCGTGATAAGTCTCGTCTGACAATAAAGGTGATCTTTAGATCTATGGATCACTCTGCCAACATGCAAAAAAACAATATTACAAACCTCAAAAAAAGGGATTCAAGAGACGGGGGGGTAATTAACAACGAAATCAAGGAGCTTCTAAGAAAGAAAAAGTTAATCCACCCTGTCAAATTAACAATACTGAGGTTTCTTTACAAGAATTTCCGCCTAAACGCATCTGATTTAAGGGAGCTATTAGGCATACCGTGGGGAAATTTTGCTACGCATTACATGGTCCTTATCAATGAAGGGCTAATAGAAACAAAAACAGAATTTGTTGAAGCACAACCGCGTACGGTATTCTACATTACAGATAAAGGGGTTCATGAGTATAAAAGATTGAAAGACATTTTGAAAAGGGCAATTTCTTGATAGAGAGGATGGTTAGACGGATGTCAAAGAACATATCTCAATTGATGTCCACAAATGAAGATTAAGACCGTTTTCGGTTGTAAATGCCCTACTTCTAATTGACGGGTCAGGAATATGTTCCATAATTACAGAGGAATGATTAGTCTTGCAGAGTTGCTTAGGAACGCGAATTTTCGAATAGAAAGGTTTTGTACGTGAATTGATTATAAGGACAAAGCCTCAGAGGTATAAATTACAATTTTCTAGCTACATGTAGAAATCTTCTCTCTTTTAATTACTTATATCCTCGACTTTAGATCCAAAAACATCACATTCAGGATAAAACCAAAGAATCAAGAATACGATTTACATAACAAAAATAGCGATTTGCAAAGTTTTCAGAGGACCCCTTGATCTTGGTCCTTCTCGATTTTTGTTGTGGCAACCCCTATGAATGGTTCCTGTAACAGACGAAGACGGGTCTCGTTTACAATATCAGCATGAGCATATCTGAGAT
>JAJRWK010000029.1 GCA_024276795.1 archaeon
ACTCACGGGTTTGATTGGCTTCGGGATTTACTTTATTGGGACTGGCAACTTGCTTATTGGTCTCGGCATGATTGTCTTATTTGCCGTCGCTGTTATTGCATTTGCAATTCATGAAACCTCTCCAAAACAAGTTGAAAAATTACAACTCATCGAAGATGCTAAGCCTGAACACATCAAAAACCCGCCGTTTTCCAAGTATCTATTCATGTGGATATTCTTGGGAACAGAAGTCATTTTCTTCACTATTCTAATCACTGTATCACTCGTCATCCGATACAGAAGTGAGGGGTGGCATCCACAAGAAACTTTGAGCATTGGCATCACTGCGTTCAATACCTTTGTTCTAATTTGCAGTAGCTACACAATGGCAAGAGCTGTTTACGCTATCGAGCACGGAGACGTTGACGGCTTGAAGAAATGGCTTGTGGCGACTTTTGTAGGTGGTTCAATTTTTATCGGCATCCAAGTCTATGAGTACATCCAGCTGATCAAGGAGGGCTTTTATCCAGGAAATCCAGAGTTCGGGGCAAGGACCGCTGAAGCACTCTTTGCCACGACATTCTATACACAAACTGGTTTCCACGGAGCTCACGTTAGTGCTGGCCTATTTGTAATGGCATTGTTGATTATCAAAGCATTCAGAGGCGGTTTCACCAAGGAAAACCATGATGGCATTGTCCAGTTTGGTCTATATTGGCACTTCGTCGACCTAGTGTGGATCATCCTCTTCACAGTCGTCTATTTGTTCTAGGAGGCAATGAAATGGCAACAGCAACAAAAGTAGCAGAAAAGGACGTTTCAGAATATCCCCGTCCCCCGTATGAGAAAGTATGGTTTTCATTGCTTGTCTTGACTATTATCGAAGTGTTAGTAGGCTCTGATTTTTTCATCAATCTTACTACCAAAACGATTCAAATCCTCGTATTGATAACGCTGGCAATAACGAAAGCCGCCCTCGTGGGGGCATACTTCATGCACATTAAATTCGAAAAGCATCCTCTTTGGGTAACCTTTTTGACGTTTGGGTTCCCAATTCTACTTGGGGGACCAATCGCTCTCGTAGCACTGTTTGACTAGTTATCCCTTTAAGTACGTCTCCCCTCCAGTATTCCTATTGAATAACAGCTTTTTTCACAAAATTAATAGTCTAGCGCTAAAATTTTTTCCGATATTTTTTTCCGATCATCCAGACAAGATTTAATATTGGAGTTTTCCAACGCACAAATAGGATGTTGTCGAAGCACCATGCGATCGTTTCAATCTTACTGCTAGTATTCATCACCCAGACCTTTTCTGGCTCGCTGATACTTGCTCAGCAACAAATCCAAATCCCCATCGTCAGTGCGGATAATAATACCCCCCAATACACTGCTGAGATTTTAGATTCTGTCCAACTAGACCAGATAAGAGAGATTACGTATGTTAAGGAACAAAATCTCTATTTTGTTGCCGCGGGCAAGCAAGGAGTTAAAATTGTCTCAATCGAAGGCAACGCAACAATTAATCTGTTGGAACCTACGATCGATACTTTTGACGTTTCACAAGTCGAATTCGTGTACAGCGTGTCTGTTTATCCCACCTTCTCGTCGACTGATAGAAAGTCTGGGATGATGTTCGTCTCCGCCGGTTCACAAGGCCTCATTGCATTTAGATATGATATAGATTCTCGCTTCACAACTATTGAAGAAGTTTGGCGGTATAGTGATCTGGAATCTATAACATTGTACTCACTCGTTGGTAGCGGGGACTTTTCAGACCGTCTGTTTATTGTGGAAGGACCTAATGGTATTGTTTCACTTGACATTTCTAACGTCTCGGATCCCCAAGTTGTTTCCATCCTTCCTGGTGCCGCAATTGAAGGTAGAATTTCATTCTTTGCTCTCCAAAAGGAAGACTCACTTTTTGTTGCTAGTGGAACTGGAGGAGTCGATCAGTTCGAGATCAATCCGACCGGTCAGTTAGGAAACAGGCTACTCCACTATGAGGCTCAAGGAATCGCATTCTATACGCTTCGATTAGCTTTTATACCCAACACAAACTTCTTCGTAACCGCTGAAGGAGAATTTGGAAGCCTTATCTACGAACAGCAAGAACTAACCGGATTACCCGGACAAGTAATTAGCAAGCCAGATATTGGGTATTCAACAGATGGATTCTCCCGTAACATCCAGATTCTTCGGTCATCGGGTACCCAAGCAGATTTCGCCCTTTCAAAGATCCAAGGAGGATGGGATGAGATACGTATTATTGTAGATGAAACAGGAAACCTCACAGTAGAGCCAATACGTCAGGTAACCGGAATCGAAACATCGGCGCTTGTTCTGATCAGTGAGGACGAAGACACATACCTTATTGGTTCTTGGGACGGCTTGCTGGCCACTGTCAAACCTTTCCCTGTTAAGGAGCAAGGGAGAGAAACCTTTGTTGCCGTTTCTCCATGGATTTGGATTGCCTCCCTATTAGTTGCTGTCCCCATCCTAAACAAAAGACGCCACGTCAGAA
>JAJRWK010000239.1 GCA_024276795.1 archaeon
CAGATCTTCAGCAGCAAGGTATGAACGTACACCTCCAGATGTGCAAACTAATCCCGTGAATTTGTCCTTCATGGCGCTTGAAACGATGTCTAGGAAGTTTTTCAGAGGTCCTGAAACAGAATACATGTAGACTGGCATTCCGATAACGTATCCGTCTGCTTGAGAGAGTAATTTGTGTGCCGCCCTCATGTCTTGATTATATTCTTTGAGAGATCTTCCGTCGCAGAATTCCATTTCTAGGTCTCGAAGGTCAAGAACAGTTACAAGAACTTGTTTTTCGAGGAGTCTGCCTTTCATTTGTTCAATTACTATTGCGGTTTTCGAAGTGGGGGATAGACTCCCTTGAATAAGAACAACATGTGGACTAGTTTCATGCTCTAGGCTAACGTCATCTGATGTCATGAGGTCCTTTTATCACTTATTCTTTTATTTATGAGCGTTGAACCTAAAAAATAGCAAAACCAGAAGACGGTCACAAGACCTCACCTAATGACCTAAAAGGTGCCCGTCATTGAAAGTAAAGCCTTTATTATTGCGGGAGTGCTCACAGTAAACAATGGAAGCAATAAAGAAAAAGGCTCAAGACGACAAAGAGCCATCTTCTCTCCTTGAAGACCTCAAAGCAATAGGGAAAAAATCAATCGATTTTTTGATAAGCCTATTCCGTAGAATAGGTTATTTCACATGGGAAGGTTTGTGGAATGGGAGCATCAGCATGGTAAGCTTGATTCTGGTGGTGGCTTTCAATTTTCTCTTTTTCAAATTCGAGGAGTGGATTATTACCGTATACTTGCTGCTATTTGTTGGCTTAGTTTTGCGCTTCGCTAAACCCAAAGGACAATGGGGACATGTATTTATTCTATTGGGGGGAGGCTTGGATTATCTTCTTTCTCTTAGTGTATTTCACTGGTTTATCCTCCTATTAGATACGGTTTTGATTGGAAGCACAATTACGAGCGCTTATGGGTTGTATGAAAGAGAATCAACAATTCAACGATGAGACTTCCTGTGAGAAGAAGGCAACGCCTACGGGTGTACCAAAAACAGTTTCAAGAAAGGGATAATGCTTTTTACACATTCAGCTAATGTTATCATATGTTCAGTTCTCCATCACAACCCGGATCGTCGGTATCGGCCTTGGTTACTTTTGGTATCCCAGAACTAGACCAATCTCTTGGAGGGGGAATCCAGAGAGGGGCTGTATTTATTGTTGAAGACAGACTCGGGGCTGACGCACAACCTTTCTTGACACAATTCATCGTTCAAGGGCTCAAAACCATGGATTACGTCTATGTCCTCAATACTGACATGCCGTATGAGTATTATGAGGAGTATTTCAAGTTGAACGGCGTAAACCCTGACATGCATGTACGAACAGGTCGCTTGAAATTCGTAGACGCGTTTTCGAACCCTTCAGGATACGAATCCAGAATTCAAGAATTCTCAGAACCATTGAGAGATATCTCTAGTCCCAGAGACGCTAACGAAGCAATTAGAAGAGCCATGTTACATACAAGAAATCAAAAAGTGGGAGTCAGAGGCGCCGTGATTAGCTTATCTTCAATCATTAATGCTGCTGAATCTCCTCGACATGTTCATTCTTTTGTTAGACAGAGACTGGCTGCTGATCATTATGAGGGGTGGACGTCTCTCCTTCAAGTACATACAGACGCTCATGATCCTGTATTCATTCGATCCATTGAGCACTTAGTTGATGGAGTCCTTAGAGTTGATCAGACAAAAACGGAGGACGGTCGTCATGCTGTGTCTGTGCAGGTCTTACATGTGAAAGGTAAACCAGAACTGGCTGGTGCGACAACCTACTATACAATCCAGAGCGGCGTAGTGAAGTCTTTAACGATGTAGTCTGAAGCCATAGAACGTATAAGAGAGATACTGAAATTCTCTTCTCTGCTTTTTTCTCCTCAATATTTCTAGAAAAATGCCTAGCTTCGATGCATGTTGATGCAAACTATTGTTTTACTTTTTTTCATGAAAAAATTGGATTTTCAGTAGGCCAATTTTCGTTATTAGTAGATACCGCCAGAGATGACGATAATTTTGGAAAAGATGTCAAGGGGCTGACACGATAAAGGGAAAATGATTCGGGGGCTCGTTTTGGTGAATAATGGAAATGTCAAAAAAAGTCCTTGTGAAATTGCCTATTTGGGAGATAAAAGAGGGAGAAAAATAGGGAATTACAATTCACTCTTTGTTTTCTTCACTCTTCTTTTCTTGTTCTTCGAGCTCTTTCTCAAACTCCTCAAAGTCAAATTCTTCGGGAGGAGGTGTAGTAATCATAGTTACTCCAATCCAAAAGACGATGAGAAAGATTCCTAGCACTCCCAAGAATACGGGAATTGCCAGAGCCCAATATTGGCCTTCCCATCCCGAAATTAGTGTGTAGTCAGAAATGGGAACAAAAATCAGATAGTAGAACTCGCTCAGTATTGCTGCGATAGATATAAGGACCATAATAAAACCGATAAACTTGTCGCTAACCATGTTTTTCCCTCAAGAGGTTCTAACCCCACATAGTGAATTCAGATTTTAAGTTTTACCCAATGTGGTTTTGTTGCGATGAAATATTGGGCTTTTCGGCTCTATTGGATAAATTCTAAACTTTGAAAACGCCCGCCCTTACATTTGAAATACCGAGGGTGAGGCGGGTGTGAAAAACGTTTGAGTTTGACAATAATGTCTTAGAAAAATCAGCGATAAAGTAATTGTTTATAGGGTTTACCAGTGATTATTAGATAAGAGTTCTGTGGAGAATAGATGAGACAATGGAAAGAGAAAAACGTAGGCTGCTAATGTTTGTTGTACTTATTACTATTGTAGGGTCAGTCCTTAATACATACGTTGTTGTGAGCTCTGAAAACAGTTCCGTGAATGTGGAGGAGGGTACGACCATATATTATGATTTGGTAGCACTCGATTATAATCGTGATCTGCTTAATCAGATCTTAAATGGGGTCAATATCACGTTTGAACCAGTTGATTCGCTTTCAGGATCAGGACTGTATGTAAAAGTATTGCGAGTTGGTCTTGAGGACTTTCCAATCATTGACCCGATATTCGGTGGAACAGCTAGTAGAAATGAAACAACTGTTGATCTTGCAACAGGGTTGATACTCAACAGAAACACAAGATTCGATATTAATGGAACAATCGTAACGTTGCCAGGAGGGTCTGGCATGGGTTTGCCGTTTATTTTTGGCACAACCACTAGTTTTTCTCTTACAAATCTAAGTTTATCATCAGTTTTACCCATCCCTGTGATCCTCTCTCAAGAATGGATCATGCACGAGGCAACTCTTTCAAATCTAGGAGACATTGTTACACTCTACGTTACGCAAGACTGGTTCAATGTGAGTTTAAGTTTGAAATCCGATCAAAACAGTGTGCTCATCGAAGGAGACCTTTCATGGCGCAAGTCCGATGGAATATTATCTAGGATCAACCTTGAAGCTTCAAACACGACGACCCGGGAAAAAATTGTAAGCATCGATGCTATCCTCGCAGAACCACCCATTGTCCTTCGAGGCGATGTAAGCATTGGAGATTATTACGTTCTCACTTTGAATAGTTCGGCTCTGGACGCTACTTCAAACGATCAAAACACAGCAGAATTAATTGATGAACTAGATACCAACCTCTCCGAATCAATTGGAGACCCGATTCTGGAGTTCGTAGTTACCAATGTTGAAGGATTATTCTACGAAATCACTCCAATACTTCGAGACCCCCAAACCAACACAGTAACAGATGGTAATTCGACTTGGATGCTGGGATTTGGTAAAATTCCTCAGGGACCTATTGGAGGGATCGGAGCAGCATTTACTAATCAGAGTTCAGTTAGAGACAATGCAACGTTAGGAGTACTGACGAGTCCTGATTGGAGGATTTACCAATCATGGGACAAGAATGTGGTTTCACTAGGTGGTGAGTTGCTGGCCAACCTAATTAATGAACTGACAGGACTTTCAGATTTATTGGGAAATATTACAATTTCAATAGAACCCACGATCAGCATCAACACGTCAGGAACTATCGAATCAAATGAGACTCACTATGGATCTCAAATGAGCGTTTCAGTTGAAAACGCCTTACTAAACTCCTCTCAGCTCCAAGACTCAAATTCCACGGTATTCATCACTTTGTCCTTGAACGGCACCCTGACAATTAGCACCTACTATGCCAAAGGCGAAACCCCATATTTAGACTGGCTTGACATCAGACTTATCGGGTCTCTCGTGCTTAATACCTACGTCAAAGATGTGTCTGAAGATCCTATAGCATCGACAGAAATTGGAGGCATA
>JAJRWK010000240.1 GCA_024276795.1 archaeon
ATGGGGGCGACCTCTATTTCGAGAACGCCGTTCTTGAAGTGTGCCTTGATGCTGTTGGGGTCAATCTCCTCGTCAAAATCGATTCTCTTCCTATATTTTCTATCTTCTGCCTCGGCAGTTAAGGTAACATAATTGGTTCCTGCTTTTAACTTAATATCTTTCTTTTCAACGCCCGGCAATTCTGCAATGATCAAGTATTTCTTCTTATCCTTATCATAGCTCGTTTCTGTGTATGGGATTCTCCACCCTTCTTCAAGCAGTTCACCAGTGGCTGGGTTAATGTTGCCAAAGTAACGAATCACGGGTCGATCCATTGACGAGTCCCAATACATAGTGTATCCAAATGTTTTTGCCTCTGCTGATGGCACTGTGAATGCTCTTCTCATGAGTTCTTCTAATTCTCTCTCCATGTCTCTAAACATCCTATCGAAGTCTCTGAATATGCTCATTCAGTCCACCTCCTTTGGTATTATACCCATGGTATAATACTCGACAGGATATTAAAAATTTTTTCTCATGACATGAATTACCTTCACCTATGTTTTATGTACCAAATGAGTTTCGTTTCAGCTCTTGCGAGAAAATGTCCTACATAAGATGAGGATGTGCCGTGTGTCCTTTCTGCTGTGTAACGTTTCCTCATGTATACGAAACGAGTTACATATATGCCTTGTAACTCTTGCTAAGATAAGGTTTAATTATGCATTTCTGCTAAAACCTGTCTAGCATCTTTCAAAGCCCCAATTAACAAATTCAAATCTCGGAAAAAGGCGCTTTTCAATTGCCTCCTGCCTAAATGATTAAATAGATCGTGTTATTGTTATTCTTATTTTTATTTAGCATTTCTGATCACGGCCCTTATTAAGATAAATGCAATGATTTCACTTATTCTTCCTCAAATTACATAAAGTCAAAGTCATTTCAATTCATGTCATAGTCCCTCCTTAGCTTGGTGATAGTGGGGCTTTCCCCCCAAAACCTATGTCCGTAGTCTCATAAGGGTTCAATACATTTTCCTTTCTGCCTTGTATTCTTGTTTTCTTTCTATTCTTTTTTGGTCTCAGACTGCGCTGCCAATTTGGTGATACCTAAAGAGCACAGGAAAAATTGTTGAACTTTTGGAGTCGGGAGGTGTTGCAAAAAATACTTCGAAAAATTAGGGTGATTTTCGACTACCGATGCAAAAGAGGGCCAACTTTTCATGATTCCATGTTAATTCTTGGCTTGGCAGTGTAGTGGTCATGATCTTGACTATTTGAATAATGTTTTTAAAGATAAAATAACCATCTAACGATATATATTAGTATGATGGAATAAGAATCACTTAATGGTAGTAGACGGATCATATTTCCGAAGAAGCATTTAATATTTTGTTTTTTTATCTGGTTTATTGTTATATTTTCAACAGTCTGAAATCATAAAATTTACTACTGTGGTGATAGTATTATTCAATTGTAAATTCTAATTCGAAATATTCAACATAATCGGGAATTTTTAGTAGATATTTTTTTAATATTCTTGTGTAATTCATCATGACCTTGTTCGATTTGAACAATCGAAGGAGGAAAGAAATATGGTTGAAGCGTTTGAAATACTTGGACATGCCTTTTTTGGCATGATTGCTGGGTTCTTGTTCCTTTGGGCATTTGTGGAACTACTGAACCTAAATGAAAACAACGTGAAGCGCATGCAAATTGCCACTTCGATAGCATCCGCGTCCGGCTTTCTTGGTCTGATCTTTGGCCTAAGTTATTACCTCGAAGAATACGGTGTTAAAGACACTGGTGACAAATATATCATTAAAGGAGGCGATTGGTGGTGGGCTCATGCCTTCTTCACCGAGACCAAGGAACACTTTGCCATTATGGGTTTCTTCTTGATGGTAATTATCCTGCTACTTGTCTGGAGAGTTGACCTCGTAGCTAACCACTCTGCTAAGAAGGCAGCTACATGGCTCATGGGGACGCTCGTGCTTGGAGTCTTAATTCTCGAAGGCTATGGTGCAATTATGGCATTTGGTCTGAGAATTGGTCTAGGAGGGACATAAGTCGGTTGGAGGTGAAAATGAATGAGTAAAGACGGATCAATGGATTCCTGGATTCTAGGCAGCTCTTTTGCATTCATAATTATTTCAATCTTGAATCCCTTTATCGTAATTGGGAAGGAAAAGAGCGCAGGCTTCAAAGATTTTTTCGTAAATCTAGGCAAAGTTCTTGGAATGGAGCACCATCTCTACGGCCATCTTTGGTTCTTCATCATTCTCTTTGTGATCTTCACGCTACTATTTGCTTACACGACGCTTGGAGAATCAATTGCTAATGCCTTGAAGATTGATGACTACGCCAAGTTGGCTTATTGGGTAGTTGGCAGCGTCCTCTTCTTCTTCGTCATAATCTCTTTCTTCTTCTTACTAGAAGTCCTCGAGTAAGCAGAACGAAAGAATTATCTTCTTCTCTTCTTTTTTTGCTTTTCTGAATAATATGCTGTAATTCTCCTAATTTGTTCTATATTCTTGGAGACCTCAAGTCGCGTTTGCTGAGAGAACCCGGAAGGGGAGAAGTAGGTTTATGTGTTGTTTTAATTTCCCCCTATCTCGATTCCAGTTTAATGCATGTACAAGGCTTCTTGCACAGCAATGTGAGACGTCTGCATAAGTCTTAAATAAATCAATCTTGGAGCAACGTATTAGATTTGAACCCTTGGAAGGATTACGACTCGATGGAGAAAGGAACGAATTTTGTTCCACCTCCTCGAAGTTACACATTTGAACAAAAAATGCTAGAAAAGAAGCTAGTGGTGAAATTATGAGAAAAGTTGCAATTATTGGAGTCGGTGTTGAAGGCTTTAGGCCCGCCATTAGAGACCTTTCCTACAAGGAAATGGTGTATCGGGCGGCTGTAAAGGCTTATACGAACGCAGATATTGATCCGCGAAAGGAAGTCGACACTTTCATTTCATGTGAAGAAGATTTTTCAATGGGTACTTCTATCACTGACGAATATGCGCCAGATCAACTAGGAGGGGCGCAGAGATCTGTTCAGACGATTACGGGTGATGGAATTCAAGGGATGGCGGCAGCTTATATGCAAATTGCTACTGGCATGTTTGATGTTGCAGTGGTCGAGGCACAAAGTCGGATATCCGATATGCTGACCCCGAACCAGATCCAACATTTTGCCTTAGATCCCATCTTTGTAAGGCAGTTCAATAGCACGCACCACTCTATTGCCGCACTTGAGAAACAAGCTTACCAACATGCTTTTGGTGTAAGTGATGAGATCATTGCGGAAGTTGCAGTGAAAAATTATCGCAATGCGATCCTGAATCCAATTGCTGCGTACGGGATGAACGCTTCTAAAGAAGACATTCTTGAAACAGAGATTATCTCTGCTCCTCTGAGAGAAGGAGAAGTCGCAGAACACGCAGACGGCGCTATTGTTGTTGTTATGGCCAGCGAGGACATTATCAAACAAAAGAATGTTACTCCTGTCTGGGTCAAAGGTATCAGTTATGCTACCAATACCCCAAATGTTGAAACGAGAGACTGGAAAACCGCTACGTATGCCAAGCTTTGCGCAGATCGAGCGTATAAAATGGCTGGAATAACCGACCCTAAAAGCCAGATTGATCTTTTCGAAATTGATGATACTTATGCATTCAAAGAGCTCCAGCACTTAGAAGCTCTTGGAATCTTTAGTTTCGGAGAAGCAGCAAAAGCTCTCGCAGATGGAAAACTGGAACGGGGTGGTGACTTACCAGTAAATGTTTCTGGTGGTGTTCTCGGAGTAGGCAACGGGCATGACGTTAATGGTCTTCAAAGAGTGGCAGAAATAGTAGACCAACTCACTGGTGAAGCGGGAAAGAGAACCGTAAGCGGTGCAAAAACGGGACTAGCGTTTTCATGGAGAGGGGTTCCAACCACCGCGGGTGCTTTAGCAATTCTTTCAGTGGAGTGATAGCAATGAAGAATAGAAAAGTTGGAATTGTAAGTGTTGGATTGACCAAATTCATGAGAAGAGCCAAGGAAACTCCGAAGGAACTGGCATATTACGCTGCTAAAACCGCTCTGGATGAAGCTGGTATTACGCGAAGAGATGTAGACGCTGCTATCATTGGTTCTGCTCCCGACGCCTTTGATGGTGTTCATCAAAAGCATGAATATTTGACAGACGGCGCTGGTGGAGTTAACCTTCCTACCATGAGAGGATATGTTGGAGGGGGAACTGGTGTGTTTTCTCCAATTCAGGGATGGTATAGCATCGCTTCCGGAATGCACGACGTTGTTCTCGTAACAACTGAAGAAAAGATGTCTTCCGTGCTTCCCTCTGCACAAGCCGCATTTAACACAATTTTTGACAATATGATCGAGCGACCTCTGGGTCCCAACTTGGTTTGGATTTTTGCCCTCGAAATGCGCCGATATATGGAGACCTATGGAATCCCCAAGGAACACATTGCAGCTGTCTCTGTCAAAAACAAAGGAAATGCGTTAGACCACCCCAGTGCAATGCTTGGACAAAAACTAACTATCGAAGATGTCTTGAACTCAGAAGTGCTTGCTGAGCCAGTCCATCTTCTGGACATCTCTCCAGTCGCTGATGGTGCAGTCTCGTTCGTCATGATGTCTGAAGAAAAAATCAAGGAATTTGGCATTTCCTTGGATGATGTTGCATGGGTTGAAGGAGTTGGGTGGAATGTGGATACAACCATGTGGACGAATAGGGATCTTAGCTATCCAAAATACGTGGAAAAAGCAGCGAAACAAGCATACACGATGGCCGGGCAGAAAGATCATTCTCCCGAAACCTTGAGAAAGTGGTTATCCTTTGCTGAGCCATACGATCCTTTCAACTACAAAGAGCTTCACCATCTCGAGGGGCTTCAATTGTTTGAGAAAGGAAAAGCTCCTCTGGCGGCTTATGAAGGAGTTACGGCTCGAGACGGGGATTTCCCCGTTACTCCATCAGGAGGGCTATTAGGGGTTGGTAATCCGATCGCTGCCGCCGCTGGAATGAAGGTCGCCGAGGTCTATCTTCAATTGACCGGAAAAGCCGAGAAAAGACAGATCCCGAAAGATGTGACGCGAGGTCTTGCCCAAGCTTGGGGAGACCTAATGCAAGTGGGGACTGTAATTATTCTCAAAGGAGGGCGAGTTGAATAATGAAAGTAAGAGGAACAAAACTCTCTCATGATGAATTCATGAATAAAGTGATCAGTGTAGATCACCATCCTGAGATAGAATATGCTTGGGCAACCGGCATCGCAATTTCGAAATTCTTGGAAGGCCTCAAACAAGGAAAAATCTATGGAGCAAAGTGTAACGACTGCAACAGAGTAGTCTGTCCCCCGCGAATATTCTGCGAAGAATGCTTCTCACCAATGGTCGAGTACGTAGAGCTACCCGACACGGGCGTTGTCAATACTTTTTCACTCGCTTATATTAGGACAGATGCCAGTCGAAGAGAGAAGCCAGAAATTCCCGCTGTGATCGACATAGATGGAACAACATTGACTCCGTCGGGTTTCCTGCATTTATTAGATGAGAACATTTCCCACGACGAGATCAAAGTTGGCATGAAAGTAAAAGCGGTCTGGAAACCCGAGAATGAGAGAACCGGAAGCATCACAGATATTATGTATTTCACAAAAATGGAGGAATAAAAATGCTGCCCAAAAAAAGAACAATGACCGACGCTCCGACTCACGAAGTAAGAGGAGGATTTCCCGTTCACTACCACTATACTGTTGGAATCGTAGGAGAGATCTTCTTCAATGGTCTCAAAGAAAAGAAGCTTCTCGCAGTTACTTGCGATGAATGCTCAAAGACCTATTTCCCACCAAGAATGTACTGTGAAGACTGCTTCGTAGAATTGACTGATAAGGAATTCAAGGTTCTTGAGCAAGAAGGAACGATTGAAAGCTTCACAAAGACATACAAGGATCATCGAGGGGATCCCTTGTCTGAGCCATATTATTTGGCTTTGATTAAGATCAACGGTGCAGATACCGTATTTTTCCACAAGCTCGTGAATGTCGACGAGCCAAAAATCGGTATGTCTGTCAAACCGGTCTGGAGTGACTCTCCAAAAGCATCCTTGTTTGACATCATTGGCTTTGAACCCGTCTAAGTTCCGCACTTAGGGTTCTTTCCTTTCTCCTTTTTCTTTTCTCGTTTTTATTCCACCCATTATTATTCTACTCTCTCCCTCTACTAAGAAAAGAGAAAACCAGTGCGTGGCTGCCAGCTCTTAGCTCAAGTAATGATCAATCAACACCCGAATTAAGTGATGTTCATCAATCATTTTCACTGCCCTACCGCGACTAAGTAATGGAAACGCTCCGAATCCTCGCACTCCCATCCACCTTCTCACACTACTGGTAGACTGAGGAATTGGCAGTCCAGAGACAGCATGAAACGGAAAAGGCTTGAGCTCAGTATGAATGAATTCTGAATTCGAAAGAATCTTGTCCTTGTGAATCTCAAGAGCCTTAACTATGTCAACAGTCGTTAGGATGCTGGAAGGGATCTGACTAAGAGGATCCCCAATAAGTACATTTCTTCTACCAGAACTAACTAGTCTATCCGCTGCCTGCCAAAGGCTAAAATCCGGAGAAATGAACAAATCGCCACTCACAAGCGTGCCAATTCCCATATCCTCCTCTATTATCGAGGACGGGATATTTTCCCACAAAATGTCTGCCCAAATAAAGTCCCTCTCACAACAAATACCCCACTCGTTTTCCTGCTCATTTTTTACAATCACACACCCCGTAGGGGCATAGTAAACCCTCTTCAAAGCTTCCACAAGCGGGTCTCGAGAATTGAGGGTTAGAACGTGTTTTTCCATGATTTCTCCAACTAGTGTTCCATAATCGAAGTCTGATCCTTGTCTTTGTAATAATTCAACAATATGAATTGCACTCACAATTCCCTCAACATCTGGTCCTATCACTATGGGGATCCGTCTATATCCTGTTTTATGGATAAGGGTAATCGCATCATGAACAGTAGCGCTTCCTTCTAACATTATGGCTGGAAAGGAACTGAGCGCTTGAACGCTTAAAGATTCCATCTTAATCCCTTGCTTAATCTAGTGTAAAACATAGTATAATACTTGTCCCTAATAGCAATCATTTTCAGAATTGCATCCAAGAACGCCTAAACACAAGGCCTACTTTTATGAGTTATTTTTTATACACATGGTGTCGGGGTGGGGGATTTTGTGCTGGCAAGGGTTTTTCACTTTGAAGGCATCCTGTCCCCGGCTTTAAGTATGGGATGATAGAACCAGTCCTAACAGATCCTAGCGACATGGTTCAAAAGGAAATTCTCCTACTTCAACGCAATTTGAGCACAAAAAATAGGCGACTCCTGACATATACCGATCTGAAATCTAAACCCTATAACTTGGCTAGTTTCTTCCCTAAATGTAATTCTTGTAATTCTTAGGAATTAGTGCTTCTTCAATTCCCTGAACTTCAACAACATTTTCTCTATTCGCGATCTTTCGAAAGTAGTGCTATATCAACCCAAAAGTGCTCTTGATATTTGCTTTCTTATGCTTTGAAACCTTCAAGAAACAAATGAGAGGAATTCTGAAGTAACAATATTCTTATAAATTCTAACAAGAGAGCCTAAAATGTCCGTTCTGATAAAAGCGAAGGATGATTCAAATGTCTTTGAACAGATTACTTAAACTCCGAAAAAAACTCAATAGAAAGCGTCCCAAGTTTCTCCGAGAAGAGCATTGGAGATACAAGCGATTGGGCAAGAAATGGCGCAAACCCAAGGGTATCGATAGTGCCATGCGGCATAGGAGAAGGGGCAAACCAAAAATGGTCGAAGTGGGGTATCGAAATCCGAGAAAAGTTCGAGGCCTACACCCGTCTGGCTTGAATGTTGTCCATGTCTATAACCCATCAATGTTGGATGATGTTGATCCTGAAACCAGTGCTGTGATGATTGGGCGCACAGTTGGCCGAAGAAAACGCCTCCAAATCATTGATCGAGCTGAAGAGCTAGGTATCCGCGTCCTCAATTCTGGCGTTACCATGGCTATATCTGAGCCCGAAGAATATGAAGTAGAAGGAGAAGAAGAATACGTCCTCGAAGATGAAGAATATGACTTCGATGAAGACGAAGATGTCGTACTGCTTGATGAGGAGGAAGAACAAGGATCTTCCGATGAGTAATAGTGAAAGGCTAGGTGTTAGGCGATGACAAACGTAAGACCCCAAAGAAAACTTGCAGCTAAGGTGCTAGGCGTTGGCGTCAATCGTGTCTGGATAGACAATGACAAATTAGATGACATTTCCATGGCGCTGACTCGAAATGACATTCGCGAAAAAGTAAGCGAAGGAGCAATCAAAAAGCGCCGAGTGAAAGGTGTTTCTCGAGCCAAGGCAAGAATAGTTCATAAAAAGAAACAGAGAGGGCAAAGATACGGTCCCGGTTCCCGAAAAGGAACTGCAAATGCTCGTTTCCCTAAGAAAAGAGTTTGGATCAATAAGATCCGCGCGCAGAGATCCCTTTTGCGTGAACTACGCGATGGTGGCTATATTGATCCCCACACCTATCGTATCCTTTATAGGCAAGCAAAAGGAGGCATGTTCCGAAGTGTGCGATACCTAAGGAACTATATTAGGGAGCGTGGACTAGCCCTTAAGCGGCTTCCAGAATAGGATGGTGAAAAAAATGGCAACAGGACCAGGATATCGAGTTCCCTTAAAGCGACGTAGGAAGCAAAAAACCAATTACTATAGAAGGCGCGGCATGTTAAAATCTCGCAGATTGCGATTAGTTGTTCGGCCCAGTATCAAGAACATCACTGTGCAACTAGTCCGTTCCGAACCCGATGGGGACAAAGTGCTTGTAGCTGCTGATTCAAGCGAATTAGCCCGAAAGTTCAACTGGAAGATCGCTAGGGGCAATCTTCCCGCAGCATACTTAACAGGTTATCTCGCTGGAAAAAGAGCAGTAAAAGAAGGATTTACAGACGCAATTCTTGACATAGGTCTCAACGTTCCTCAAAACGGAACTAGAGTCTTTGCTGCTCTCAAGGGAGCGTTAGACGCAGGTATGGAAATCCCCCATCGAGAGGAAAAACTCCCAAGCCAAGAACGAATTGAGGGTCAACATATCGCTTCTTACGGTCAATTACTCTCATCAAGCGACGAAGAACAGTACAAAAAAGTATTCTCGGCCTACCGAAAGGTTCGCCTAAAACCGGAAAACGTTCCTAAGTATTTCAAGGAGACAAAGAAACAAATTGATGCAGAGTTCGCATAACAGAAGGTATGATCTATGAGTAGCACAGTAAATCTTGACGAATGGGTTCCGCGAACAAGGCTTGGTCGTATGGTTCTAGAGGGTGAAATAACATCCATCGATGAAATCTTCCGCCTTGGCAGGCCAATTCGAGAATGGCAAATTGTTGATTTTCTGCTCCCTAACCTAAAAGATGAAGTAGTCGATATCAACGTAGTTCAGAAAGTAAGCGATGCTGGACGTAAGAGACGATTCAAAGCAACCGTAGTTGTAGGAAACGAAGACGGCTATGTTGGTGTTGGAGAATCCAAATCCCGAGAAATTGGTCCAGCAATCCGCAACGCAATTCTGGATGCTAAAATCAACATCACAGCTGTTAAGCGTGGTTGTGGTTCATGGGAGTGTGGTTGCGGAGGTCCTCACAGCGTCCCTTTCAGAGTGGAGGGAAAACAAGGATCCGTTACGATCACCTTGTATCCCGCACCCAAAGGACTTGGTCTTGTGGCCGGAGACATCGCGAAAACGGTTCTCCGACTGGCCGGCGTCAAAGACGTATGGAGCAAAACCCTAGGGGATACAAGAACAACCCACAACTTTGCGAAGGCAACGTATAATGCGCTGAAGCAAACCTACAAGCTAGCTCATCCAGACGATTGGACAAGAGCTTAATTCCGTGAAGGTGAATAAAATGAGTACAAAAGCAGAAACAACCGGCAAATTGCTCGCCATCGTTCGTATTCGAGGACGCCCCGGATTTCCCTATTTCGTATCTGATACCCTTCACATGTTACGTTTGAATAAGCCTCAGCATGCTGTCTTCTATCGAGATAGCCCTAGCTTGCGTGGTATGCTCCAGAAGGCCAAAGACCTCATCACTTGGGGAGAAGTTGATGCGGAAACCCTTGCTCTCCTCATCAGAAAACGAGGACGCTTGCCAGGAAACAAAAGAGTAACCGAGGAACTTGTCAAACAATACACGAAATTCGGCTCAATCGACGAATTTGCCCAAGCAGTAGTCGTAGGCAAAGCGGAGCTAAAGGATCTTCCCTTGCTGAAACCAGTCTTTCGTTTGCATCCTCCAAAGAGAGGGTACAAAGATGTCAAGCATCATAGGAACGAAGGCGGGGATCTAGGCTATCGAGGAGAAGAAATTAACGAGCTTCTCAAGAAAATGGCATAAATCAAGGTGAAGAATAATGATTAGACGATCAAAGAAAGTCAGAAAACAACGAGGAAGCAGACATCACGGCTGGGGCCCTACAACTGGACACAGGGGAAAAGGAATCCGTGGGGGCACAGGTGGTCTGAAAAGCCACAAGAAAATAGCGGTAATCAAACAACAAAAGCTGCAAAGAGAACCGATTATTGGAAAACTTGGTTTCAAACGACCTCAAAGGAGAGCTAAGCCTACCAACGTAATGAACGTCAGCCACGTTAGTCAAGCTATTAACACTCTTCTAGCTCAAGGAGTCGCAGAGGAAAAGGAAGGAAAAATCCACATCGATCTCAACAAACTTGGTGTGGCGAAACTCCTTGCTCAAGGAAAAGTCTCTCAACCTCTGGTGATTTCTGTCAAAAGTGCAAGTGAAAGAGCCATCAAAAAAGTAAGAGAGGCTGGCGGAGAAGTGGTTCTTCCTGAATAGGTCAAATAAGTATTCTCCTCCCATCTCTTTTTTAAGAAACAAAAATCCTCCCTTTGAAATGAAAAAGGAATAGACTAGGTTTTTTCAAATTCTACTTCGGATGAAACGATCAATCTCATCCGCTTTTTTCTGAGGCAATACTGCTTTCACAAAGCCAAACCCTCTGGGATCAAGGAAAACCGAGATTTTAATCGACTCATCTTCGTTACTCGCCACAATCGTCTCGTCTCGCTCATCCAAAGATAAGTCAAATTGTTTGGCAATCTCTGAAACTAGGATTTTTCCTTCTTTCCAAGTTTTTGTTCGATACGATTTTCTAACACTCATGTTGTCCTGCGTCTCCTCAACTCTATAAGTGCGACAGCAATTATGCCCATCGTTGTGAAGCCGAACGAAAACGGAAGTTCCGAGGGCGTGGATACCTTAGTAGGCTCAGGTGTAGACCCTATGGGGGGGACATCTGTAATTGGTGCTTTCGGACTTGGGTCTGCAACAATAAAGTCTTTGTTCGCATCGTTTGTATCTTGCCAGATTGGGGAGCGAGTAAGTGCTTTTCCATCCTTCGCCTCACCGGAAAACGTTGTGCTACCATCGGGGGCTGTTGCAGTGCCCCAAGCAACTGCATCCCATACTTTGCCCTCTGGGCCAACCAGCTGGACGTAGTCCCCCGTGTTTGTGAGAGAAATCGAGGAAACAAGATCCCCACTAACGTCATACGTTGAGGAAAAAGTCGCTAGGTCTTCCGAAAGAATGATTGAAGTCATTGATTCAATCGTGAATCCGGTCGGGAATTCATCCAGCTTTTCGTCCCCTGCTTTCCAGCCTTCAAGATAGAGGGAGAAATCAAAAGTGTTTGAAATCTCAAAATACTCCTTTCCGGTATCTGATCCCTGCGCGTCATAGACGACCTCTGTTATCAAAAGTCGCCATTCGCCGTTTGTATTTACTACATTGACTTTTGCAGAATCAGAATACACGTTGCCTTGATATTCCCCTCTTACCTCTATGCTATGGGGGCCATTTGGAAGCTTTGTGGTGTCGATAGAGAATTCGCTTGTCCCATCAGTTATCGTTAGCGCTTGCCAGGTTCCCGAGTCTAGTCTATACTCTAAGGTAGTTAGCTGATTTACTAACACTTGCACTGTTACAGTTCCACTAACAACTTGACCGTTGTCTAGCGAGAGCTCTGCCCCAACAGGCAATGGCCATG
>JAJRWK010000241.1 GCA_024276795.1 archaeon
ACAATTAGCACCTACTATGCCAAAGGCGAAACCCCATATTTAGACTGGCTTGACATCAGACTTATCGGGTCTCTCGTGCTTAATACCTACGTCAAAGATGTGTCTGAAGATCCTATAGCATCGACAGAAATTGGAGGCATAGATCTTATCCTATCGCTTGATGGGAAGTATCTTTCAATAGATCAACTATCAAAAGGAGTGAATGATCAGATTCTAGCCACAGTTGTGATTATTTTAATTGTTGGAGGGGTAGCCGGAATCGGCTATGCTTTAATCGCATTATTACAAAAGAGAAGCTGAAGGAAGGTTGCGAAGAGCGAAACAGTGACCGGATACAGTGTTTCCGACTCCTTATTCTTGGACAATCTTCTTGCTTTCGACCCCACCAGGAATGGATTTTTCAGGGTAGATCTGGAAAAAGTAGGGTAAGTCGAGAAAATGGTCTGCAAGATCAAATTTTGCAACTTGTTGCATAATAGGAGTTTTTCGGCGATACGTTACGAGATGTCGAATCTCTCTCATATTTGCTGCTTGCACTGTTCCTTTGCCAACAAGTTCTATGTGAAAGAAACTTATTCCGTTGCCTCCGAGCTTTATCGTAACAGATTTGAGTTCATCCTTGAATTCGTATCCTGCACCGTGAGGAACCATATTGACAGTGCGGAGCAGATCTGGATCTATTGAATCCATAGTTCCATCCTCGCTAAAGGTAATTAGGTTTGAATGATGTTGCGTGTGTATGTTTTCCTTCCCTACGACGAGCGCAACTCCTTCTTCAGGATTGAAAGCGATTGGCACGGGTATGCCTAGGAGTTTTTGAACACCAAGCCGGTGTTCTTTTCCGTTGGGCATTAAACCTTGATGAGTTAGTGAAGCGACAAGAGAATAGTTTCCTTCGCCAAAAATCTGGTCGAGATAGCCAATTCTGTTTTGTTCGTTTGAATTGTTGCTTTCTTCGAATTGCTGAAGATATTTCTCCCTGGCATCATCTGTTAAGATCGTTACGTCTCCGTGTGGAGTAGCGATTTTTTGATAGCCAGGCAAAGATGCGAGCCAAGAAACGTCATATAGCTTTTCTCCTCCTACGTGTCCACTACAGTGAACGACCACGTATCGCTCTTGCAGATCTTCTCCGGTGAAAGGATCAGTGGCGATGTACACACCAGCAAAATGATTGCCAGTGCTTAGTTGAACATCATCTGCGACGCTTTCTCTGGCTTTTAGCAAAAGCTTTCGAAGCTCTTCGTCATTGCCATCATAATTGACTTTTGCCAGAGAATAACCACATCCGTTTGGCATTGCGTTATGCAAAAAAAGATAGCCTTCAAAATCAGCACGCATCAGACAACCGTAGCTAACTCCTCGTCTAGTACGCACACGGTTCATGCTAAATGTCCCGTCGGGCGCAAATATGACCGCGTATTTGCCCAAGTCCAATCCCAATTCATTCATTGCATAAAGAAGTTTAGCACTTCCTACGCGCATGATTGCTTCTCCAATTATTGAGGCTCGATTACCAGCAGCAGTTGAAAAATGATGACGAGCGGCTTCATCGAGCCACTTTTGGAATTCGGGATCCACATTAGAATAACTCACTTTGGATTTCATAATAGAGTCTCCTCCGAGAAGAAGAGTGAATGAAATGATAATGAAAAGAAGGTTAGCATCGCTAGTTGATAATATAGCGCATTGCAAAATTAAACTTATTGGATAAGGGACGACACATGGATTGCTCCAAAGCCACTGCTTTGGCAGTTTGAGACTACCAAGGGATTTCTCCAGTAAAGAATCCTTGTATCTCGGGATCGTCTATCTCAAAAACATCGGAGCTTTTGCCAGAAATTCTAACCCTGCCATTCAACAGCAGAGTAACTGAATCACCTATGCGTTTTGCTTGAAGCATGTCGTGACTGGTCAAGATTATGGTTACGCCATTTTCAGATAATAGTTGTAATAAGGTCTCCATCTTGAGAATGGAACCAGGGTCGAGACCAGAAGTGGGTTCGTCGAGTATGAGTAAACAAGGTCTCGTTAGAAGTAGGCGTGCCAACGCTACTCTTTTTTGCTCTCCTCCCGACAGATTCTTCGCCCTAGTTTTCAAAAGACTTGTTAAACCAAGCGCATTAATGATTAATTCTATTGCTCTATCATCGGCTCCCGTTATTTTCAGATTCTCCTTGGTAGTTCCTTCAAACATGTATGGCTTTTGATGCATAATTGGGGGAAATAGGGGTTTCTTGCCTGAGACTTGGATTTCTCCAGAATCCGGTATCACTATGCCAGCGATCGCTCTTATCAGAGTAGATTTTCCCACTCCATTGGGACCAATAATGACATGAATTCGCCCCGGAGGAAAAGAAACATTAATGTTGTCAAGAACGGTTCGTTCACGATACGTTTTGCTCACTTGAGAACACTCAACCCCAACATTTGCGTTTTTGCAAGCCATAGTTGCAACTACTTGTTCTAGAGGGATTTCATGTGCGGCTGTATCTGACCCGGTACGATGTTTTGGTCGGCCAAAATAAACGATAAAGTTTCCAATCGAGCTAGCTCCTAGCCTCATCGTTTCACTCTGCATAGTTTGAAAAAGAAGATTGACAAACATTGCTACAACAAGAAGAATTAGACCCAGAGCAATTGCGAATTCAGCACGGCCCTTTGAAACTTCCAGAACAGAAGCAGTAGTAAGGGTTCGTGTATACCACCGAATATTTCCTCCCACAATAAGAATCGCTCCGACTTCGCTAATTGCACGGCCGAATGCAATGATTGTTGCAGAGAGCAATGCAGCACGTGTCTCACGAAATACTGCCAACATTTTTCGCTTTCCGGTAATACCCAAGGACAAGAGTGTCTCGTAGAACCGTTTTGGCAGAGAAGCAATCGCTTGAGCAGAAATGCTGACAATAATGGGCAGGGCAAGCAAGAATTGTGCAAGAGCCATTGCCAAAGGGGTATATAGTAATTCTAGAAAAGCGAGGGGACCGGTCTGACTCAGAAGGACGTAGAGGAACACACCCATAACGACGGGGGGGAAACCAGTTAAAGTATTTATAAAAACCAGCACAGCATTCCTTCCCGGGAATCGAAAATACCCCAGTAGCATCCCTAGAGGAATGCCAACAACGGCAGCAAGGATAGTAGCTCCTAGTGAAACTTGAAATGATAATATGGTGATATCGATGATTTCGGGGTCTCGTGAGAGTATGATGTCTATGGCAACTTTTATCCCGTCGTAAAGGCTGGTCATAGCAGTAGTCACTCCTTAATGGAGTCAATCAAGCAGTGCTATAAAAAATCCAAGTTGATTTATCACTTAG
>JAJRWK010000242.1 GCA_024276795.1 archaeon
AATATGCGAATTTTGCCTGTGAATAGTTTCCTTCTTCCCAGTAATAGTTTCCTAATTCAAACCACAATTCTTGTTCGAGAGGATTTTCCTCCAGTTTTTTCCTCAGTTCCCTTATTTTTGTAGTGTACAAATTATCTTTTTCTTCCATTCTGGCTAATGTTGATACCATGATCTTTGAGAATATTTCGCTAAATCGAGTTTGGAATCTGGTTCCTAGGGACAAGGATTATGCAGAATCACTAATTTTCTATTAAGAAGCCTCCCCATATATGCTTTCCATCACTTCTAGGAGCTTGGTGAGCTTGTTTTCTAAGTCCACTCCCATGATCCCTGCCATCGCTAGAACCATTAGCAAGTTTTCTAACAATTCCTCAATATAACTCTCGTTTTGCTGAACAAACGACGATGCGTCTACAAGTTGTAGTGCGAATTTGTCCAACAGGACTTGTCCTATCATTTGTTCTGGTGTTTGAAAAGGTGTTGCTGTATCCATTGCCATTGATGACATTCTTGTTTGGATCAAGTCTCCCAACTTTTTGGTCGCTTCATTGATGGAAAGCATATTCTTCACTATATTATTATCTTGCCTTGTTATTTAACTTACATATTATCTGAATATATTTCCGTCCAGTTGAAATTTCAAGTAAACCTTTTTTTAAATCGTTTTTTAACTTATTTTCCAGCATTTATGCGTCTTATGCCTTGACTTTTTTCCAGTTCCACTCGAAATAAAGGGGTGGGCTTGTCTTTCCAAAACGAATCACAATTTTGCGATTATGTCCTAATCGAAGCGTTCTTTTCTTCGTATTTGCTCAACGCGTTTGTAAAACATTATTGCTATTGGGTTGGAAAAATAAAGAACAATGTTAAGTACTAAATTGATGACATAATTTTTGGGATCTGGATATTATGATTAATTTATGAGCAAACCTATTTCAACCCAGTATCGGACGAGAAAACGAGGGGATATTCGCTGAAAAAGAGGTGAAAAAATGAGCAACAACTCGGAGATTTCTACGCCCATACGTCTTGTGCTTTTTTCCAGTGAAGAGTGCTGGGCGTGTCCTGAAGTGGAAATGATTGTTCACCAAGTAGTTGGGACTTCAATGGGGGATATCGTTCATGTGAGCACGATTGATGTTGACGAGGACCCTGAAGCTGCCACCAAATACGGAGTCTATAAACTCCCTGCGCTGATGGTCAATGAAGAAATTGTTTTACACGGTTCTGTTACAGAAGATGATGTAAGAGATATTCTGTGGACAAGGCTAATTACAGAGATTCTGAAGACAGAGGAAATCGCATCTTTGCGAAAGGAAAACATGCTTAACATCACAATGAATGCTCTTCAATCTGTTTCTGGTGAGGAGCTTGTTCGCCCTAATATCGGGGATTACGTCCATTTGGGAACAGTTTTGCAAACCACTCTTTCTATGTATGCATTAGATCCTTTAATGCCTGAGCTATTTTATTTGGCAGGGAGGGAAGTGGGAAAATACGGAGCAATGCAGTACCATCTTTCAATGCTTAATCGCAAAATTGGTACAACGCTTCGGCCTAATAAGCGATTCAACGAGTTTCTCAAAGCAATTGTGTCATACTATTCTAACGTTGATGTGTTACCTTATTTGCTTGCAGAGGAAGCAAGTTATGAAAAAATTAATGATTCTGAAGCTCGTATTTATTTGAAGAACTTGCTTACAGCTTGTGTCTCGTCTGAATTTACTGAAACGACTTGTGATTTTACTGCTGGTGAAATTGCCGGTTCTGCAGAGGCTATTACGGGGAGATTTGCTGTCTGTATTGAGACCGCATGTCAGTCCAAGGGTGATGACTCTTGTGTTTTTCATCTCAAACTAGTTAGTGATCGGGAAGCTGCTAAGCGTCCTCTGCCTTTATCAGAGGACAAACATGCTCGCCATGAGAGGAGAGAAACTTTCTTCGAGCTTTTGCATGAGATCACTCTTGAAATCAAGGATTCCTTGCTCATGAAAAAAAGATTGCGTCCGAAAATTGGGGATTTTGTTCATATTAGCGCTTTACAGACTCGAATTATGGGTCTGAAATTGATGGATGAGTTTAGTTCAAGCATTCTCTATGCTGCAGGGAGGGAATTCGGAGTAGTCGGACCCGGGAAGCCCATTCTTTACGAGATTGCTCGTACGCTCCATAACTCGTTTCCTTTGAGTCTAGGTGATGCTGTAAGAATCATGAAAAAGTATCTCTCTCATCCTACTAGTTACCTTGGAAGGGAGTATAGTTTCGTTCAAGATTCGGTAATAGACGAAGAACAGGAAAAATACGTTATTCGTCTATTTGAATATGCAAATAGTAGCGGTGCACCTAATCTAGGGGTTAAATTCTGTGATTTCTTTGCTGGGTATCTGGCAGGCCGAATACATCTTCTGACGGAGGAAGACCCACAAGTAATTGAGACTGCTTGCCAAGGCTCTGGAGCCAAGTACTGCGAATTCTCGATAGAACCACTGAGCTAAAGTTCTTGCATAACAACTGTTTCCTTTCCCACCTTTTCTCGGTCAAAAGTTGTTCCTCGGATTACCACGTAGGATTACCACGTTGTTTGGATCTACGCTGACATTCACTAGGGCTTTCCTATAGATGTGCTTATCAACAAGGTAAAAAGAGGAATCATTGTCATGGAAACTTCACGTCGTCTTCGCTTGCTTTTTCCCTTTCCTTCTCGCCGGATAAAGGCAGTCAAAGCTGAATTACAAGTTTATCTTTCAGATCTCTTGGAACCCTTCCACGTTAGCTGCAGCATTGTCAAGGCTCATTCTAATCAATGGTGGGATATAACACTTAGAGGATCAGAGGATTCGATATCAATTGCTGCTAATTTACTCAGAACTGAGGTTGGAGTGTTGTCATCGGTCGCTGATGTTAAGAAGGGAGAAGCCAGAATGGGGAGGTTGGTGACACCGACTCAATATGGATTTGGATGGTTTATAGATGTCGG
>JAJRWK010000243.1 GCA_024276795.1 archaeon
ACTGTCCCAAAATCTGCAATAAGAGGACAAATCTTATTGCTTCAAGAAAATAAAGGCGCGTGGTGCGGAATGAATTTCGAAGCAATCCGAATCTGTAAACATCATTGGATAGGAAACAATAATGTTCACTGGTTTACTCATTTGAATGACGAAGACAAGAAGTTTGAGCTTCCTGGTGCACACCCTCATTTTCCACCGAGCCACCCGATAGAAATTAATCATGTAAGACTAGAATTTAGCTTCAATATTGAAAAAGAAATTGCACATGGAAAAACAACGCTCGAGTGCACGACAAAAGCAAAAACAATCGATGAGATCAAATTAGATGCTAAGGAACTAACAGTTCTCAAAGTGCTTTTCAATGATCAAGAGGTATCTTATGAAAATACGGGAGAAAAACTGGTAATAGACCTACCTAGCGAATTGAAAAGAGGACAGAAGTTTAGCCTTTACATCGAACATTACACCCAGCAACCCCGAGCAGGGATTTACTTCATAAAACCTGACGAAGGAGAGCCAAACAAACCAATTCAAGTTTGGACCCAGGGACAAGATGAAGACAGTTCATTCTACTTTCCTTGTCTTGACCATCCCAGCTTCAAACACACAAGTGAAGCAATTATTCATGTGAAACCAGGACGGTTCGCTCTCAGTAACGGAGACCTAGTAAGTCTTGAGAAAAAAGAGGACGAATGGATATATCACTACAAATTCAACATCCCTCACAGCACTTATCTAGTAACAATTGCCGCGGGAGAATTCGTTGAATTGAAAGATGAATGGAATGGTATCCCAATGTATTACTACGTACCTCCAGGAAGAGAAAAGGAGGGAAAAAACGCATTTGAGGACACGCCCAAAATAATCCAGTTCTTGAGCGAGTATACTGGTGTGAAATACCCCTATTCTCGATACTCACAAATTGCAGTTGCAGACTTCATTTTCGGAGGGATGGAAAACACAACAGCCACGACACAAACGGATCTGACACTTCACGATGACCGAGCGCACATAGATTTCTCAAGCAACCCATTAGTTGCTCACGAAGCCGTACATCAATGGTTCGGCGACTACGTAACATGCAAAGACTGGACTCACGCTTGGCTGAATGAGAGCTTTGCAACATATTTCGAAGCGCTGTTTGCAGAACACGACCTAGGTGTCGACGAATTCAGGTACAAGATGCTTCAAAACAGAGAATCTTACTTCAATGAGGATTCAAAGAACTATCGCCGCCCAATCGTAACCAACGTATGGAAAGAACCCATAGACATGTTTGATGCGCATTTGTACCCAGGCGGGTCGTGGAGATTACATATGCTAAGGTATCTCCTGGGTGATGACCAATTCCGTGAAGTAATGAAGCATTATCTGGAAAAGCACGCTATGGGACTAGTGGAGACAACAGATCTTCAAAGAGCAGTCGAGGAGGTGACTGGGGAAAACCTTGACTGGTTTTTTGATGAATTCATTTACAGACCCGGATACCCTGTTTTCGAGCTTAGCTATTCCTGGGACAAACAGAACAAAATGGCAAAAGTCTCTTTAAAACAGACTCAGAAAACAAAAGATGACTCCAAAACCCCCGTTTTCAAGATTCCAGTGGAGCTTCTTTTCGTAACAAATTCAGGGGAAAAAAGGGTCAAAGTCGAGATCAAGGACAAAAGCCATGATTTCTACATTCCTCTTGAGGAAAAACCTAAGATGTTCAGATTTGATCCAGACTTCTGGATCCTGAAAAAGGTCCAATGGGCAACTAAGCCTTCCAGAGAAATGCTTGTATACCAATTAAGGAACGACAAAGACATTATCGGAAGAATAGAGGCAGCCCAATTGCTTGGAAAAACACCCTCTTCGGAGAATATTAAGGAACTAGGGGAGGCACTTAGAACCGAGAAATTCTGGGGAGTGCAAGTCCGAATTGCAGGGGTATTGAGCAAGATCGGAACTCAAGAAGCTAGGGATGAATTGCTCACGTCTCTCCAAGTCAAACATCCCAAAGCCAGAAGAGGAATTGTTCGTGCGCTAGGGGGTTTCAGGCGTGATGAAAAAGCAATGGAGGCCCTAGTGAGCCTTCTCAAGAAAGGGGACGAAAGTTACTACGTAGAAGCAGAAGCTGTTCATGCCCTAGGACGCATCCAATTGAAGGAAGCGTTCGACACGATCGTGGATCAATTGAAAAAACCATCACACGTCGAGGTGATCAGAAGATCCACACTCATGAGTCTCGCAGAACTGGATATTGAGGAAGGAGTAAATGTTGCTCTTGAATGGGCCAAGCCAGTCAAACCAACACTTGTAAGAACCGCGGCAATAGCCGCACTTGGAAAGTTAGGAAAGAGATTCCAGACAAAAGAGATCTTGGATACACTAGTGTCCATGCTAAGTGAAAGAAACTTTAGAATAAAGATGGCAGTAATCGGAGCTCTTCAAGACTTAGAGGACATTCGAGCTATAGGACATCTCAGAAAGACCGAAGAAATCGAGGTCGATGGTAGAATCAAAAGAAGGGCTTACGAAGTAATAAGATACCTCTACAAACAAGCCAAGAAACCCGAGGAAATTGCTAAGCTCAGAACAGAGGTGGAGGAAGCAACAAAGAAAACCAAAGAACTAGAAGTAGCAATCACTAAGCTTCAAGCAATTGTTGAAAAGGACAAAGACTAAAGAGTTCCACGAACCCCGACCTCCAGCTTCTCCTCTCCCTAGCAGGATTTATTCTTCTGCATTCTCTTTTGAAGCAGCATTCTCCTTCGGCTTTGCCTCAACGATTTCCCAAGTTTCGTCAAGAATCAGATGGATCATGTCCTCCCTGATCACTGGGA
>JAJRWK010000244.1 GCA_024276795.1 archaeon
ACGTTATACTCTGTCATGGGCATGTATATTCTTTTTTTCCTTCCTAATAAGCTCGGACGGGGTTTGTTGAAAGTGAAAAAAGTAAACAATTCCTTTCTATATTACTTAGGTTATCATCTCCTTGAAGAACTCTCTCTTTTCTTAGCTGGTTTCACTTAGCATGATGCCCATCAAACAACTTCCCAAACAAAATGGTTAAATGTTTATGCGGAAATCGCGAGGTAGAGTGAAGTCCAATGACTGGAAGCAAAAGTCCCCGTGGTGAATTTGCCGCGCGAAAGCTCCTAATGAAACGACAGAAATTTCGATGGAAAGATATTAAGTATAAACGCCGAGTCCTCCGCTTAGAGAAAAAGTCTGATCCTTTAGAAGGTGCTCCTCAAGCGCGAGGTATCGTTCTAGATAAATATGGTGTCGGTGCAAAGAAACCCAGTTCCGGCCTCCGAAAATGTGTTCGTGTACAACTTGTTAAAAATGGAAGACAGATTGGTGCCTTTGTTCCGCACGATGGTGGTCTTCTTTACATTGACACTCATGACGAAGTAATTGTCGAAAGCATTGGAGGCGCTCAAAAAGGTGCAAAAGGAGACATTCCCGGAATTAAATGGCGCGTGATCAAAGTTAATGGAGCTTCTCTCAAGGAACTCGTACTTGGTCGAAAAGAGAAGCCTAGCCGATGAATCCTCTATTCACGGGGAGTTATCTGTTCCTTCACTTGTTTTCTAACTATCTTGTAAAGATCTTGGAATAGTCTATAGCTATGATCACGGATCGTAAACTGAGAAACGCCTAAAACTTTATTACACATTTCTTGTGTCAAAATGTTTTGTTTGTGGAGGGTTGAGGCGATAACGCGGTCCGCCCCGTAAATTGCAGTTGCCGCAAGACCAAAAGGCCTAGCACTGCTTTTGCTTCTCTGTCTTACTAGTTGCAGTAAAGTTGAGGCAATGCGTTCTAGAAGTGCAAAATATCTATTTGCTGGTATTCCATATCTCTCGGAAACCATTGCTTGTATCTGTTTGTTTTGTTTGAGCATTCCAACAAATCTTGGTAAGTAATCCTCGCTTTTTCGTTTTGCTCTCTTTGGAAATAGTCGCAGTTCCTGTGCAAGACGAAGCAGTGATTTATTCGAAACACGATGTCCCCTTGCTTGAAAGGCTTGAATTATTTCTTCCAGTGTGTAAGGAGCTTTTCTTCCTGCATTCCTTACTGCAATAAGCAGGCTAAGGGACCCAAGAAGAATATGATTAGTAATCTTTTGCTCTGCTTGATTTACTGCTTTCCAATAGATTCGAAGTGTCTTCTCTTGTAGGTCTTCTCCAATTTCCAGTTCCGCAAATATTCTTTTTAATACCTTAATCGTATTTACGTGAGTCTGTTTCTCACTGATTCTCAATGGCATTTGATATTTTCTTTCAAGTCTTCTGAATTTTCTTGCTGTTTCTGGAGAAATTCCTTGATTCATCAAATGATATTGTGGAAAAATATAACTTCCTAATTCTCCAACATATATGTTTTTTCTGTTTTCTCGGTGATTTCGGTCAGTAAACGCCATCTGGCTTTGTGGATCTGAAGACACAAGTAATTTTTCGTTGATTAAGCCACACTCCATACAAACAACAAAACCATTTTCCTCAATGGTTTTCCCTAAACACTCCTCGCATTGATCTGAGTAAGTAGCTATGGTTAACCGATCTTTGTCGTTATCTTGCATGGTTTAATTTTTGAATTCAGACTCTTTGAGCCCTCACATGCAAAATAATCTCTTTAACCAACTGCGCAGTGTACTCTAACTTTCTTTTTGTTCCTTTACATTCACACGCAAGTCGGGGAGAGCTAAGCGAAAATAATTTTTCTTCTTCATATCGATGATTTAGTTTTGTATACTTTTTTGTGAAGAATTATCCTCTTTCTTTTTAATGCCCTCCATTTTATAGGTTTAAATACTGAAGACCAAACCTTAAGAAGAGAAGGGGTGTATTTCGCTTGTCCGTGGAAACACGTTGCATGCTGAGAGAATCAAGATGAAGTACTCCTCCGCCTTGGCGTAGTACGCTGGGCTTACCAAACACCTCTACAGCCGACAAACATTGAGGCAAAAATATTCCAGTTGCTTTTATTTGAGCTATGGGGCTATGGGACAGGGGGCGTTGCAAGCCGCCTGTTGTGGTTGAGATCTAGGACGACCCCGGGCGCAAATGAGAGCACACAAAAACTTTGAACACATACAGTTAGCTTATGTTCATTTCCATCAGAGTTAAATACCACTTGGTTCGAGTTTTGGTTGAAATTGCGCCGGTGGTGTAGTGGTTAGCATTAGGGCCTTCCAAGCCCTCGACCCGGGTTCAAATCCCGGCCGGCGCACCATTTTTTTCTTCAATCAAAACGCGAATTCAATTCTTGTATCTAAGCGTTTTTTATACAGCAGACCTAATGAACTCCCTAAGCTTATTATGCCAACAAGAAAGAGTATTGGTCCAAGACTCACAATTTTTGTTGTTTTATTGCTATTATTTCCCAATTCTAGAGCTCCATACAATTCTAGCACAATTTCAAACTTGTATTCCCCGGTAGCTTTCGGCCAGAGTTCTATCGTAATCTGGTTACCTCCAAAAGATAGAATACGGCCTGTGATGTTATCCCCTCGATACGTCATTTTCCTTATCTTAAATTCATCAGGAACTTCAATCATCCCCTTGATTTGATTGAACGGTTTTGAAACAACAAGTATCCCACTAATTATGTTGTTTTCTGTAGAGTAGAATAACTGTGGTGCTTTCACAGTAATAATCGCTTGAACATGCGCTACCTTACCATTGCCTTTGATCAGAAGCTGATTATCGTTAGTCAGTCGGATGTCTTGAACAATTTCGTCTTCTTTACTAAAAACCACAATGTCGATTGCCTCGAATCCCCCCGGGATCTGCATGAGCCACTCTCCGAACAATGGGGGAATTAAGATTTGTAATCGCACTTCTCCAGTTCCGTTTCCGACTCCAATTGCATGAATAATCTTAACTTTTGGAGAAAATTCCTTTTCATAGACTGAGAAATCCTTTTTGACCTCCTTAACGATATCATGAAATGCTATCTGAAAGGTTTGGTTTCCCAGAAGAGGCTCAAAAATCTCAATATTTCCGATTCCTTCTTTATCCACTGTTGTGGGTGTAGTTGCTTTATCTAGTATCTTGACAAAGGCAGATTCCATCGGAATCCCCCGTAGATCTATTACCCTTATTTTCATTATCGTTTGATTGAGCTCAAGGATGTCAACTTTGGGTATTACGTTTCTTACTCTGGCAGTGAAATTTAAGATCTGATTTTGATATTTTTCACTATAAACTTCTAAAGAAACAAGATACTCTCCGACGTCTAAGATGCCAATTTCATCAAAAACCAATCGTGTATTATTTGTATTTCTTTGCGCTTCTAAAGGGACTGAGACCGCAACATTTGAATCACGAAAAGTCAAGACCCATCTCCCTTGATCTATCTGCGTAGAGGCGTTATGCTGAGCAACATAACTAACAGTCAATGTGTTTTTCATCCACCTAACAAGCTCTACTGGATTGCCTTCTGATAATATTAAGCTTGTTCTGTAAGTTTTCATATAAATGGGTAAAACATAAATCTTCGGAATTTCGATTGTAAAGACAATTAAGTATAGCAGTCCAGCACCATAGTCAAGCGCATTTATTTCAGTACTGGAAATTGCTAACTTCGTTCTCTCTTCATATTGGATGTGGTACAAAGTCCTATTTTCTTGGAACACTAGTAACACTGACTCTGCTGGGGTTTTCCAATCAATCATCTGATCAAAGGGTTGATTGTGACTTGCGGACAGGGGTCCAAAAATCGATTGATTAGTGTTTATGACCACTTTTATCTCTTCATTTGCCAACTTTTCTATGATTTTTTCAATCTTATCAAATTTAGCTGTTCCATTAATTAGTGCTGACGTTCTGTTTTCCCAAATTGCCTCTCCTTCATAATTCCAATTTAGCTTAACATAGAATGTAATAATGGTACTTTTCACTGGTAGCAACATCTTGGAAACATTGAAGCTTATCCTAATCTGAGCCGAATCAATCCTCAAGCGTCCTGTTAATGAATATCTCTTTTCTTTCTCTAACAACATTGAACCAGTATAATTATGACTTGGAAGCTTGAAATTATTGGATGTGTTTATATAACTCGAGTAGGTAAATCTCGAGATCTCTTCTATGGTCTGCTCAGGATTAACCTCTCTGATACTGGCCAAGTCAATATGCTTGTGCATTGTAATCTGGGGGAGAGATGCTCTGATTCCAAGTCCAGAAGTAAAAAAGAACGAAAACGTTTGGATGGTGATTTGTGAAAAATTGGCTACTTGTGAAAACTTCTCTATGATGCTAATTTCAGTCTGGATTTCCTTACCAAATGTATTATTCTGAAATTCTCTAATTGCTCCTGGAGAAGAACTACCAGGATTTGTGTTTGAATAAAGTACTAAGAAATAATCCCAATTTTCATTATCCAATTTAACAGAAAAGGAAATTCCCGCTATTTCTACAGTGTTTTGAGAAATCAAGGATATGTTTTCGGCAAGAATTGTTATATTCATCTCAATAAGCATTGAATCTTCAACGTACAGTGATTTCATTTGAAGATCATAATTTGCTTGGGCAATACTCTCCGACCCATCGTCAAGATAAGAAAGAATAAGTTTCTTAGAACTATAAGTGATTTCACTATTTGTTTTGGTTATTGGATTTTTCCAAAATTCTTCTGTAAACATTGCTGGCTTTTCGACATATGTCAAATTAGTTGTTTGAATCGTTAGGGATACATTTTCTTGGTATGGTACCAATGGTTGAAGATTTAGCTTAGTTGCGTCAATCATTTCCGTAGTTTTTATGAATGCTTCTGTAGTCATCGACGCAATGGGGTCTTCTTGAATATTCTTAGCATTCAGTCGAACTTTTGTTTCATCAATTTTTGCTGTCGACTTAGGATTTGTCATCCCTATTTTTTCCGAAACATTATATGACATAGTGAAATCTTTTTTGTTTTGTTGGAATTTTACCCTCCTCTGTTGATTCGCATTTGTTTGAATTATTGATACGTTAGACCCGTTGACGAGGAATGAAACAGCCATAATTCCTATCAACAATCCTAAGCATAGCTTATGTTTTATAGAGTGCTGGTGTCTTTCTTTGCAATTTTCGTGTTGTTGCGAGTTCCTTACTTTTTCCATCGTTAGTAGGTTCTGTGTCGGTATTATAAACTGCTTAAGCTTTGCTGTACTGTTACGTTCAATCTTACGTTCAATCTTTATTCGAAAAATCCGACTGAAAACATTGAAAAGAAAGACATGCAGAGATATATCTAGAATGTTAGAGCAGCCAATGCAACAATGTCCAAATTGCAAAGAGTATGTTCCCGCTGAATATGTTGTCTGTGTTTGGTGTGGATTTGACCTTACCTCCGAAATTATAAAACGAAGTGGAATCAAGATCTCTTGGATTGATGCACTTCGAAGAATGGCAAGAGTTGTCTATCAGCCTTTTTCGTCACTTCGGGAGATTATTCTGCTTCCTGACAATAAGGGTCCAATTCTCATTTTATACTTCCTATCCTTCCTTGTAACGCTTCAAATCAATATTTTTGTATGGAAAATACGTTATGATGTTCAGTCAAATATTGCTCGCATGATTGCAGTCATAATGCTTGCCGTATATCCACTGTTCTTGCTTTTCTTACTCGTGGTTGCACTACGAATCGGCACTAGGTTTGGTATTGTTGTGATACGGCTTTTGGGAGGTAAGAGCGAAAAAGATTCTCTCCAAGCACTTTTTGGTTATTCTCTTATCCCTATTGCAATTGGTGAAGGTATAGCTTCGTTCTTCCGACTGTTCTATAGCAAACAGGAAATTACATCAATCTCCTACAGTACTATTTCTTCTTATTTCGAAAATATTTCAAAAAATGGCTTGAGCATCTTCATTGACTTAATTAGATTAACCACTTGGATTTGGTCTGCAATACTCTTTTCTTATGGTCTCAAGAGAGAAGCAAGGATTTCTACTGTCGAAGCCATTCTTGTTACTGCTGTTCTATGGTTTGCATTCATATCTGCAATGTTCTAGTGTTGCTTTACTCATGTCTCCTTTCTGATGGGAGTGAACCCTACAAACTATCGTACACCGATGAAAATGCAGACTGTAGTCTCACAAGTGATCTCTTTGATTCTTGGCATCTCATTTTCTAGTATTTCTGTTTTGGAACTACGTTGTTTTCGAGCGAATGTTGCAAAAAGAATTCTGTGTCTTGAAAATTAAAGATTTCTCGGATCGTCAACACTGACAGATGCATTTCTTAGGCGGGTTGAGGCACCAATGCTCTTTAGAAATGATACTACAAATGGAGGAACTAGCTGTTCAATGCTTTCATTGTTTACTATCCTTTTTCGAATGGCTGTTGCATGATATCTTTCACGCTCAACCAACGGTATGTGTTCCACGTCTATGTCTGCATTTTCGAAAAGCATGGTTGTAAATGAATTATTTGAAAAGGCAATTTCAAAACGAGGAACTAATCTTTTGATATGGTAAATCCATAACGCATTATCATTGATATCGATGGCCGGGATTATATAAACGCGATCTGGTGGTACCTTCTCATCTCTCAGTGTTCCAATAAGCATTTCATAACGTTCTCCGGCAGTGAATGGGTTTCTCTTAGTGTGACTATATTGGGCAGCCGCAATCACAATGATAAGATCATCAACCCTACTGAGTGCCTGTTTGATGCAGTACAGATGCCCGTTATGAAGAGGTTGAAATCTTCCGACATAAATTCCTCTCATGATTTTTTGATTCGACAACAAAGTCTTAAAATCATCCTTCATGGGTATCAATTAGTGATTAGAATGGCTGAAATTGATCTCGACCGAAGCATCTCAGTAGTCGTTAGAACCGGGAAAACGGCATTTGGAATTAGAACTGCTATTAAATCAGCAAAGATTAGGAGGGCAAAAGCCTTTATCATTGCTGAAAATACGCCCACTCAAACCAAGGAAGACCTGCTCAGATATGCTCGATTATCAGACATCCCCGTAATAATTTACCCAAAATCTTCACTTGATCTAGGAATAATTTGCGGTCGTCCGCATTTAGTATCTGTGGTAACAATTTATGATGCGGGAGATTCTGATATCTTATCAATTGCAAAACCCGTCGCCTAGCCCTACAAGAAGTGCAGTGCAAAAGTAGGGAGCTATTTAGATTTCACGGATCATTTTTGATAAAGACAAGTGTCGTTAATGCGATTGGTAATGAAGAGATGATTGAAATCTTTATTTGGTTTGTAAATTTCTTCAGCATGGGTTGAAAGTTGAAACGGCCAAGCTGGGATGACTATTTTATGGGGATTGCTGAAATTGTTGCGACAAGATCAACTTGTCCTCGAAAGATGGTTGGTGCAGTAATTGTTCGAGATAAGAACATACTAAGTACAGGGTATAACGGTTCTATCAGTGGGATTCCCCATTGCACTGAGGTTGGTTGCATGATTGAAAATGACCATTGTGTTCGAACAATTCATGCAGAAGCGAATGCCATTATTCAAGCTGCAAAACATGGTGTTAATATTAATGGTTCCACGGTCTATGTAACAGCAAGTCCTTGCTGGAATTGCTTCAAAACCATTGCAAATTCAGGAATAAAACGAATTGTTTTCAAGGAATTCTACAAGGACAAAAGAATTTTCGAATTCTCTGAAGAACTTGGAATCGAGCTGGTTCATCTGAAAAACATAACCATTGAAAAAACAAGAGAAGACCATACAAAATAATCTAACATCATTCCAGATCATAAGACGCAAAACTATTAGCTCAACAACGAAATGGATAAAAACATGAGTTTTTGAAAGTACCTTAGAACGTAGCGGGGGTCGCCAAGCTAGGTCAAAGGCGGCAGGTTTAGGTCCTGTTCTCTTAGGAGTTCGCGAGTTCAAATCTCGCCCCCCGCACCAATTTTTCAATAAACTGTTGAGCTCTTGTGATGTTTTGGACGTTATCGCGGAGGAAAAACTAACGCTACTAAGAAAAACGTTTTATGAAGTTTTCAAAAGACCACAATATAGTTGGTGGTATTAGTGACTGCGGTCGTTGAAGATGGCGACGTTATTAAACTAAATTATATTGGACGCTTGAAGGAAACTGGGAAAATATTCGACACGAACATAGAAGAGGTTGCGCGAAGTGAGGGGATCTTTGATGAAAGCCAGCCCTATTCTCCGTTAGTCGTTGTTGTTGGCAAAGGTTGGATCATCCAAGGATTGGATGAGAGCTTAGTTGGACTAAAGGAAAATGAACCGGCAACCATTGAAGTTCCTGTGGAAAAAGCCTACGGCCCTTGGGATCCAACAAAAGTAAAGATTATTCCTAAAAGAGAACTTCAAAAACGTAACATTACACCCCAAAAGGGTTTGGTAATTCAACTAGATGGTCAACACGGAAAAATTGTTCATGTAGGAAGTGGAAGGGTAAGAGTAGATTTTAATCATCCCTACGCTGGTAAAGATTTGGTCTACGAAGTAACAGTAGTCAAGAAAATTACAGATGACAAAGAAAAGGTTCTTGCCCTTTTGGAGAGAAGGATTCCCCGTGCAGATCTCGAAAACACAGAGATTGAGTTTGAAGAGGATGTCCTTAGAATTAAGTTGCCAAAACAAGCGTTCTATTATGAGTATCTACAGTTTGCAAAACAATTAGCAGCAAGAGATATCAAGATTGTATTTCCTACCTTAACAAAGGTCATTTATCTAGAAGAAATAGAGCTAACTGATGAAGCATAAGCATGCTTGTTTTCTCTATACTCTTCTCCCCACTTCAATAATTTCTAATTCAGGAAACCAAGAAGAGAGTTTTCTTGCCATTATTTTCGCAGTAAGTTGTAGCATGCTTTGGCTCGATACTTGTACCAGAGGCTTGTTAGAAATATTCGCCCGAAGCATCGCTTTCTCTCGCATTCCCAGCATTATCGGCAACATGCGATTTTCTTGAAACAAAGGGCGATCCATTTGATCTCTGATGGAGTAATCATCAGTAATAAGATGAAGGGTTTGAACCTTAGAGATCTTTTTATTCTGAATGATTCTGCTAGCCTCCGGGAGAAATTGGATTGCGTGAAATTTGCGAAGAAGTTCTTGAAGATCAAAGGAGGATGAAAATGAGACTATCGCATTTTGCGGTGGCTTATTGTCAATGATAATCGTTAAAGGCTCAGTACCAGTAAGCCAACGCACGAGCAGTGTTAGTACCGTTTCTTGCCAAAAGTCAATATTTAGCAAAGGAATTCTAGTTTGGTAGAGAACAAAAAGGACGTTCTGCTCATCTACCAAGACATGAGAATGACGAAACCGATCGGAAAAGCCAATGCCGATAAGAGCATTAACTTTTTCCTTCCTCGCCCTCACAATTGAAGACGGATGCAAATCAAGAAGCACACCGACTTTGGTCGCTTCTCTTGATAGGGGCTTGTTTCTTATCGGGACAAGTTCTTCTAGAATAATATCTTGTTCCCACCATAATCGCTTTGTCATTTCTTTGAGAGAGCATTTTAGTTCATAGTTTATCTTGACCACATGATTCAGTTTAATTTATTACTTAACAAGTTTTTATTGAAGGAGGCTGAGGTCACTGAAAGTATTAGAGAACTGGTCGTTACTTGGCTCACTAATGGAAGAAATTGACCATGGGCGCTCTATTCAGAGCTCTTTGAAAAAGCTGGAGCAACAAATTAGACTCACCTCTAGAGAGCATAGACAATTGAGTGGTCTATTGACTGAGATTTACCGCCGGCTCAATGTTATTGATGGCTTGATCAAACTTGACTTTCCGAATACGTCCATTATGAGAATCCCTCCCCCTATAAGAGCACAAGCTAGAGTCCTAGCATACATTCTACATTTCAAGAATGAGCTTCGCCTTCCCTCGAACGTCGATTCAAATGACTTCATTCGGTCCGTGCAAAGACACGACATTGAAGAAGTAGTACAACGGGCAACAACAAAATTTGAATACCTTGGATTCCGATATTTCTTTCCGCCTTGGTTGGTAAGACTGTTAATAGAAACGTGGGGAGAAGGGGAAGCAATAAAGATAATGGAAGGGTTGAATATCCCTCCTGATACCTTTTTTCGTCTTAACCCCCTCAAAGCAAATGGCACACTTCAGTCATTAGAAAATCAAGGTTTTGAATTTGTTCCAATTACGGGTTTTCCCTATTATTACAAATTGACTAGTTCATCAATAGGTTTACCTGCCACGTCGGAGTTTGCTAATGGAAAAATCATAATTCAAGACTTAGCGTCGGCAAAAGCAGCAATAGTCGCATCAAATAACGCATCAAGTAATGAAATGATACTCGACGCTTGTGCTGCTCCAGGTTCAAAAACAACCTACATGCACGCGATTAGCCCCGATTCAAGAATTTTTGCAATGGAGTATTCTTCACGAAGAATGAGAATTCTCCAGAGACGTTTGAAATTGTTGGGATTGGGAGATTCCGTTTTTGTCGTCAACGGTGATTCCCGAGCGATGCCAACATTTTCAAAAACAAAGTTTTCAAGAATATTAGTCGATCCTCCGTGCACTGGAATTGGGACGATTGGGTCTCATCCTGAATTAAAATGGCGATTAAAGAAGAGAATGATAAGGTGGTATACAAAAGTTCAAGAACAAATACTTGACCAGATGACCCGATATATTCCGAAGAATGGAGAATTAATCTATTCAACATGTACACTAACGAAGGAAGAAAACATAGAGCAAGTAAACAGATTTCTATCTAAGAATAACGAATTCGAACTAGGGGAACCGCTACGAGAACCAGAGCTTGGACAAGTGAACCTCGTGGAAGGAGCAGAAATCATGTTACCCCACAAAACAAGAACAGAGGGGTTCTTTATTGTTCGGCTAATCAAAATGAGATAGAAAACGAAAATTCCTCATACTCCACGCATGGTAGAACAGTTCTGTTTCGAACGAGTCGTGTTTCTAGTTTCTCTGAGAGAGCTTTCATAAAGCATGATCTTGAACTTAATTTATAAGTAAACAGTGAGCCAGTATGTGTGGAGAAAATCAACACTCTAACTATTAGGGAGTAGGGATCTAAGATGTCCAAAAATGTTAAGAAATCAGAAAAAGGATACAAACCGGTCATAGATCCGAAAGAAAGCAGTGAAGTTCAAGAAGAACTAGAGGTCGATGATACTCTAAAGAAATCAATCCTTGAGGAGAAGCTACAAAAAGGGAGGTGGTAGTCCTATGAGCTGGCTTTGTATTCGTACAAAGTCTTTTTGTGCTCTCATCAAATCAACGAAGACATTCATGAAATATGTACTACCTGAAGTCTGACAAGCTCTGAGACACTGCTTCGAATACGTCTTTCGCAAATCCAATTATGTCAAATACCACTTGGGCAATGATTAAGAATGTAAAAAGAGACAGACCTATCAATACACTTTCTTCAATTAACGGTGATCCCCTTTTATCCAGCTTGAAGCTTTTCATCACAGATTTCTAATTATCT
>JAJRWK010000030.1 GCA_024276795.1 archaeon
CAATTTAGCTTCCAAAGGTTTGGGGAGAGTTTATCATAAACCGCTACTCGTGGTTTATGGAAGAGAAGTTAATACAGATCAAGCAGATGTGAAACTTTTTTTCGAATATGTTTCAGATGTTTTTCGAGGGAAAATCAAGAAGTCTCTATTCTTCAAGGCAAAAAATTCCTTAGCGGAATTATTCTCAAACCGTGAAAATCGCCAGTTTATATTTGGACAGGGTGTCCTGCGGATAAACACCGAAGAAATCATGGAATATACGTACCAAGAACTTCTTGAACACGTTTTTCATACTAAGTCCCCGGGTAGAGCCGAAATAATTAGAAATCCTTGGAACTCCAAAGAACTCGCCATAAAGATAAATACCGCTGATCAGCCCTTTGCGTTGTTAAAGATAGGGGATATTTCTAGCTGGTTAAGAACTAATCTATCAGGGTATCAGCTCTTTGAATCATTTGAAGACCGGGGCTTTTTCACACAACTGAATGAACCGAACAGCCCGATCACTATTCTGATGGGATCCCACGCTTTTTATGAGGGCTGGGATTCCAATCGACCTAATATTATTTTATTTGTGAACATAGGGGTGGGTAGCGCTCATAAATTTGTGATTCAAGCAATTGGAAGGGGGGTTAGGATAAATCCCTTTGGCACTTACAGAAAGAGATTATCACATCTTGCCCTTGTCGATGAACAAGCAAGGGATCTAGCTCGCTCACTATCACCGCAATCAGTTTCGATGATTGAAACACTGTTCATATTTGGCTCAAATAGAGCGAACTTGGCAACAATACTTGACAGCATTAACTACATAAACACAATAACCTCTAGAAAGACCACTGAACTGGAAACCAGAAAAAAGAGACATTCTCTAAATAATCCCGCAACCAAGATTCGAGACTCCAAAACAAAAACAGGCACCCATATGAGAAAAAAACAAGAATGCGTTGTAAGCAGATCACTACAGAATTTCATAACGTGGCTAGGGAAAACAAAAGAAGAGCGAGTGCTGAAAATCTACGTGCTACTTCAAGCACAGCTAGGGCAAACCCACCCGGTTCAGATTTGTGAGATCGAAAAAATGATCGATGTCATAGAATATTCAAAAGCCTCCGTTTCGAATGAGATTCAAAATCCTCTAGAAGAGTTAGTATTGATTTATGAACGAGTGCTTGAATGATGTTGCGGGATCTTTAGCCGAGCGCGGTACTGAGATTTCCAAGCAGATCACGAATACTCTGAGATTTTAGAGAAAAACTCTGCAACCTCTTGTTCACTGAAGCTCTGATCAATCCAAGGGTAGAGAATTGATTCTTCTTTTTCGTTATGCCCACCCAAGACCATTTCGAGCTCTTTTTCAATATCCTCAGTATGAGGGTCATTGTTGGAGACTTTTTCCAGAATTCTCTTGAGGCAAGACTTGATCTGTTCGTGTTCCATTCTCATTACAATCGTTGGTCCCTGGGTTTTCATTCCTGTTTTGTCCTCGAAAACGGGAAACAGAATTTCTTCTTCCCAAACAATGTGGCGTTCCAAGCCTTGCTTGAACTCAGCAAAGAGGTCTTTTGCTTTGCTGATTTCTGCGTGCTTGTTTTCTTTGAATTCTTTATAGATTGAATCTAGTCGGTCGTGGTCTGCTTCCATAAATTCTTTGACAGATTTGCTTGACATCATGTAAAAAAATATTAGGACGAAATAAAATCCCTTGGTTACGTTTTGCATAGCAACTTTTAGGGGATCGTTTTCTTTTGTCAAATAGAATTATCTTCGAAGCAAAGCGTGGGCCAAAACAGGATCAGCTAACCCATAATGGATGTTTCTCCCATCAATTGTTTTTTCAATATAGGAAGCCTTAAGGAGCGCATTTATAGCGCGATTAAGAGAGGTATCGGGGATAGTAGCCCTTTCTTTCTGTTCCACAAATGCCTTGATTTTCGTCCAAGTGTTTTCTCCTCTGGCAATAGCCCGAGCAATTTCTCGAATGCGCTTATCTCCAGGCCTATGCTTTTCTAAAAATTTGTTGAATTCTGTTAGCAACAGTTTGCTTGCATCTTCTAGCACTTCCAAAATGATTTGTTCGAAAGGCCCTTTTTCTTGGCATTTTAAGCCAAAATTGACAAGCCAGACTATAATTCCTCCCAGTTGGCTACATGCTTGTTCGATCAAATCATGCTCGGCTTGAATCCCAATTTGTTCAAAACCCTTTTCGAGGAATTTTCTGCTTAAGGTTTTGTTGAAACGACTCAGCTTGACTTCTCGGAAATGCCTTCCGTAAAGCGGTGCTTCGGGTTTTTCTATTCCTAGAAAGTCATACAAAAGACCAACCTCAGAACCTGTAACAACCATCCTTAGTCTCGAGTGATCGTATAAGTGGGCTAAGACTTCAGCAAGTTCTTTCCCAATGGGACCTCTTAGATACTGAACCTCATCAAAGGCCAAAACAACGTCGAAGTCCTCCAAAGTTTTTAAAAGCTGAACCAGATCTGCTTTCTTTGCTCCCCAAGAAACGCTGACGCCAAAGCCCATTGCTTGAACGCCGGTGATCCGATTAAGTTGATCCTTGATTTTTTTCCAAATATTGGAATGCTGTTTGAAGAACTCATTCAGGCCAAATTCTATCCGGCGATAAAGTCCTTCTCTCGATTGTGCAACTCCGCGAAGATCAATAATTACACTAGGTTTATTGCTTAGTCCAACAAGGACAAGAGAGGTTTTACCTAATCGACGAATTCCTGTAACCACCGTTAGAGGTGATTTCTGAATGGATTCTTCGAATTGTGAAAGCTCGTTTTCTCTATCGAACAAATCTTTTTTATTCTGTTTAGGTCGTGGGTCAAAAAGCATACTAACACCCCGTAAGTATACTACTGGGTTGACTCATAAATGATTATCGAGATTCCCCCCAGTGGTCTTATCACAAGAAAAAACGTTTCTCCCACGATTCTTCATGCTACCGTCTTTTCATGGCGGGGAGAACTTGTCAAATTACTAATACTACTTTGCAATAAGTTTTATAGCGCATCGCGTCATTCTAACAGTTCCATTGGCTACGATCTTAACGGAATACCTAGTCTTTTCCATGAAGGGAGAAGAAACCGATATAAATTCTATTTTTATTCAGCCATGAGGGAATATTATGCCAATAGACGCAATCACAATAATGTTAATCTCATTCCTTTTCATAGCCTTCCTTGCCCTATTCTTATATCTTAATGAGCGTTCCAGTTCGCAAAATAAAGTTATTCAAACAGAGATAAAGGACCTTATCCAAACGATGAATGAAAACATAGGAAAACAAATGGATTCTTTTCAGCGATTCACAATGGCATTCCGGTTTTCTCCAGGGTATCGCGGACAAGTAGGAGAAGGAATTGTCAGAATGGCTCTAAGCCAGATTCCGAAGGAGTATGTAGACGAGCAATGGAATTCTCCGCATATCGATGGAAGGCCGGATTTTGCCGTGAGATTTCCAGATATTCCTGAAAGATTAATCATTGATGCCAAGCTTACTGTTCCTGAAGCCTTTGACCACGATGAGAAGACGATTAAAGAACTAAACCGAGCAGTCAAGAGAAGAGCAGAAGAAATCAGAAAATACATTGTTCCAGGAGTGACTTTTCCGTTTGTTTTAATGTGGATTCCTGACTACACTTACAGCAATCTCTCCAATGAAACGTTAGAGGAATTAAGAATCATGCGGATAATCCCTTGCCCGTCTTCAAGCTTGTTAGCAGTTGTTTTCTTAATGCAAAGGATATATCAGATCGCGAGAATCAACGCCGAAGCTCAGGTAATAGAGAGAGTTTATCAAGAATTAGAAAAAGTCCAAATGGAAGCAGAGAATTTTCTGAGAAAAGCGAAAACGCAACAACAAAATTCAATAAAAAATCTTGAGAAGCTTGAAAAGTCTATTGAGAAATTTTCAGCTTCTATGGCTAAACTAATACAACCTTAACCTTGTCTCACAATTGGTTTTTATGAGCAGATACGCCATAATCAAGGCCTATTATGAGTTTCATGATTTCCTCTTAATGGAACAAGCATGTCATTCCGTATGATCACACGACAATTCTTACAGGCAGCGAATTATCATTTTGAGTCTTATCATAAATAACGAATACATTATTGTGAAGAGCCAAAAGAGAGTTATCTACCATTATATCACAATGTCGCTGAATGTTTTAAATTCAAAAAGAAAAAGATCAAGCTGGAAAGAGCTAGAAATTGCTCTGGGATAACAATGATCAAACTGAATAGGGGACATTTGGTCAAGATTTTTACTAAGTGTCCTCGATTTCTTCAAGAATTCTTTCAATTATTGGCTTAATTTTTGGTATTTCTGTTTTGATTGTCGCCCAGACAAGGTCTTTTTTTACCCCAAAATAAAAATGGATTAGTCTATCCCTCATCCCAGCCATCGCTTTCCATGGAACATTAGAATACTTTAATTTGATGTCTTGCGGGATTTTTTTGGATGCCTTCCGATGATTTCTAATTTCCTTAGAACAGCACTTGAAACCAGATCACTATTTTTAAAATCGTCAAAGTCCATTCCCTCAATGAAATTCCTTATTGCCTCCATGCTTTCCAAAATGTCCTTCAAGTATAGCTTGGGATTTCTCATAAGTACACAGCATCCGCTAAGATGTTTTCTTTGATTTCTTCTCGAAGGCCATCTATTGGAACTACATCTACTTTTACGTTTAGTTTTTCTTCAAGAAAATTCGCAAGTTCAATTAAATCAAATAAAGTTGCCCCCTCTAAGAACCTCACAAGTACGTCAATATCGCTTCTTTCGTCTTGTTCTCCTCTAGCATATGAACCAAAAATACCAATGATCTCTGCGTTATATTTTTTTCTTGCTACATTCCTAAGCTTTCTCAGTTGTGTAGAAATATTTTCCAAATCCATACGTTTGATCTCCTTTTCCTATCAATGTTTTATGTTCATATTATCGATTTATCCTTTCTCATATTAGGTTTGGAAACAGCAGTACTGTATCGGTGAAGGACGCCTGGATCTTAATGTTTAACGGGATTGTACAGAACAAGATCTAAATTGAAAGTCTTACTATCTATCTTCTATGAACTTTGCTCTTTTCCCCCAGAGATTATAATTAGGGCAAGATGAGGTAATTCATAAAAACATAACATTCCTAAGAAAACGGTGAGCTACTATACCTAGAAAAAATATACTTCAAATGATGGCCGATTCAAGACTAAGGGAAACATTGTCCAACCGAGACTAAATCCTTGAAAACTCGAATGACAACAGAAAAGGCAGAAATAACATTGTCATATTCCTCCCGGTTGCCCTCTTTCACGTGTTTTCTTAAAGGGACGATCCTTTACCTGTTCGAGTTGTTGCGAATATGGCATGGAAAATTGTCAAAAACAGTATTTCATAATTAGTGCTAGTTCAGAATTGAAAAAAACCGTTTGTATGGATAGGGCAAGAAATAAGAGACTACATGAATCAGCACGCCGTTCTCAATTCTGTGTATATCTTATCTTAGGAAGTATTTTACGTGAAGTAGCCAGTAGAGGGAAAAGAAGAAAGAAGAATGAAAATGAAATAGTTAGAAATGCTTGTTGTTTTTCTTTTGTGATTAATCTATACTCCTTCACTACATATCTAATGTCAGTTCCTTCGTGTAATAGGGGCTTTCCAGTTTTGACTAGTACGGGTTCTATTTGTCGTATGAATATTGGAAGGCCATGTTCTGAGTCCCAAGTATATTGAATCGAAGGAAGAGGCTCGATTGTTTTTTTGAAAAGAGCTGATCCAGCGTCCACATGCGCTAAGTTGAAATATGCGATTCTTTCATTAAAAAGTTGCTTCACCTCAAGAATGTACTGACCCTCACGTCTAATAGCAAAACTAAATTCCATGATCGAGTAGGAAAAATTCTTGATTGGATCAGATAAGGAATGTAAAGTGGTCAAGACTCCCAATTCTTGAATCGTTATTCTGGGCAATTCATCACTTGCGGGGATTAACTCAATTACTTTATTCAAGGTTTCTGCTTCTGCTGTAGTAAGTGGCTTTGTTGGATCACCGTTCAGATAATACTGAATTTCATAATCGGATGACGATATAGGAACATGGATACTGATATCTGAAAGGTCAGAATCGTTAGAATGAATCAACGATTGGTTAAAACTTTCATTGGGACTGATCTGTATGTCGATGCTACCTTCGAAAGTAAACTTGTCAAATAATGGTAACCCGCCAGTTTGGGTCAACAGCAAAAGCGAAGTGTATGAAGGGGCACGGACTGAAATTCGCACTTCATCATTTGGAGAAGAATCCGAAAACGAAAAGAAAAACGATGTCAAACTTAACCGGGATGTTTCAACTTCTGCAATATTAATTGTCGTTTCACCAAAATAGTAGGGTACCACTTGAAGAACTGTTTCGTTTACGACATTTCCATCGTCGGTTTCATATTGCCACTTATCACCGATTCCTAATTTCTGAATAGCCAGAACTTGACCCGAAGGCAGTAACGAAAAACTAATCGAAGTCAACAGAATTAAGACGATAACTTTCTTTGACATCCTAGCGCGATCCCCCCTAATCTGCAGACGTCAATTATCTAAAGATCCTAATATTATTTGCGGGAGGATCAGAAAAGTTCTCTACATAACCTACCCTTGCTAGCAAGACATAACATTTGGGACTGAGAACTCCATTAAGATTTTGCTCCTTAAATAGCTAGGTAGTTTATCTAAGAATTGTCTTGATTCTAAGCCATTTGTAAAATATTGAACAATTTGGTCGAAACAGAAGGAATCAGGCAAATTTTTCCAAGATAGGTTGTAACAGCCAGCTTTGGAAAGGCTATTTGTAGGTTACCTAACGGGAATAATCTGAGACTCTTTGCTTCGCTAATAAGGGACAGTGTTTATGACCAACAACGACAATAGATATGATTGTTCATGCTAATTTGATCCTCTCTCTTTTTTCAAGATATTGAAGGACGTATCGTGATAGGCTAAACAGAGAATGTTCCAAGAAACGACGTATTCTTGTCAAAAGCTATACATGTATTAGAATCAATTCTTCAGTTGTTTGAAGGGTTGTATTACATTCTGAATTGTCCAAGTCTTTTACTTCTCTGAAAGATTGTGATATGCATATTTCTTGTTAATTTTCAGGAACAGAAAAAGGGTTATCATGACCGAAGAGTAGCTTCTCATGAACACACAACAAGAAGGCCAAAATATTTGGATGTTCCTTAGGTGTTTTGGAGAGTTCAAAAACTCAAGAATTCGATGAGTAGGATAAGAGAAGAACGAAGTCTAGGAGCAACCGGTAGTTGATCCGCAGCTCATGCAGACGTAGCAGGATCCCGAGCGTACGGTGATGTTTCCGCAGACACTGCATAGTGGTGCGGAGTCGTCGATTGCCTCATTTTTCCCAATTTCCTTTGAGCTACTTGCTTGTTCTTTGTTCGTTTCTTGTTTTGGACTTGACCCGTTTGCGGGAACTAGTGGCTGTGCTTTGTCTGATTTTCTGCGAAGTTCTTCGTAGTCAATGATTCCTTCTCTTTGGTCTTCTGGGAGGAATTTTAGCCCAAGGTATCGGAACACATAGTCCACGATGGACTTGGTGGTTGGGATGCTTGGGTTGGTGGTGAATCCGCTGGGTTCGAACCGCATGTTGATGAATTTGCGGACGAGGACGTTGAGCGGGATTCCGTATTGGAGGGCGATGCTGACTAGAGTGGCGATGGTGTCCATGAGTCCGCTGATAGTGCTTCCTTCTTTGCTCATGGTGATGAAGACTTCTCCTGGCGTTCCGTCATCGTAGAGGCCAACGGTGATGTACCCTTCGTGTCCTTCGATGCTAAACTTGTGCGTGATGGATTGCCGTTCATCAGGCAGTCTTCTCCTAATGGGACCATGTGATTGTAACTGAGTGGTGACCGTGGTTTCCAAGTCTGCGGAGGGTTTTTGCGCGGTTTTTTCCGCTTTCTTCGTGCTCAGAGGCTGGATTTTCTTCGAACCGTCGCGATAAATAGCGATGCACTTGACGCCCATTTTCCACGCGTCAATATAGGTTTGCATGATGTCTTCTGTCGTGGCGGATTCTGGGACATTTACCGTTTTACTGATTGCACCTGAGAGGAAGGGTTGGACGGCAGCCATCATTTTGACGTGGCCGAGGTAATGAATGTATCGGGTTCCGTTTGCTGGCTTGAATGCGCAGTCGAAGACGGGCAAGTGTCCTGGTTTCAGGTGTGGGGCTCCTTCTATGGTATCGTGCTCGTTGATGTAGTTCACGATTTCTTTGACTTGTTCCTGGCTGTATCCGAGGGTTTTTAGCGCGAGCGGAACGGTGTTGTTGACCATTTTGAGGGTTCCTCCGCCTACTAGTCGCTTGTACTTGACGAGGGCGATGTCGGGTTCGATTCCCGTGGTGTCGCAATCGAGGAGGAAGGAAATGGTGCCTGTTGGGGCAAGTAGGGTGGCTTGGGCATTGCGATAGCCATATTTTTCGCCGAGTTCGATGACTTCTTCCCACAAGTCGAAAGTTGCTTGGACGATTTCCTTGGGGAGAAGAGCGACGTCGATGTTTTTCAAGGCATTCTTGTGCATGTGCATGACTTCCATCATGGGTTCTTTGTTTTCCTCGAAAGCGTCGAATGGTCCTTTTGCTCTCGCGAGGAGCGCGCTTTGCTTGTAGGCTTCTC